>NZ_LMLN01000003.1:98477-165838 GCF_001421915.1 Sphingomonas sp. Leaf62
AACGCCATGCCTTGGCTGCGCCCGGTCGAATGCGCCGGGCTGGCCCCGACATGCGACCCCATCATTTCGGGCGGCAGGAAATGCAGGAAGCCGCGCTGCATCGCGACCCGGCTGACCGCGTCGATGCAATCGCTGGTCCACATCCGGTGCGTGCGCGTGGCGATGCCGGCATCGCTGCGCCCGCCGCCACCGGCGCATGCCTCGATCTCGACCGCCGGATGCGCCGCGCGCAACCGGTCGATCAGCGCATAGGCACCGACCACCTGTGCATGATAGCCCGCCCGTCCCCGCGCATCGCCGGCCGGCGCCAGATCGCGATTATGATCCCATTTCAGATAGGCGATCGGCAGGTCGCGCAGCAGCGTATCGATCGCGTCGAACAGATACGCGCGAACCTCGGCCCGCCCCAGGTCGAGCACCAGCTGGTTGCGCGACGTCAGCATCGGCACGCCGTCCAGCTGCAACGCCCAGTCGGGATGCGCGCGCGCCAGATCGCTGTCGGGATTGACCATTTCGGGTTCGACCCACAGCCCGAACTCCATGCCCAGGCCGACGACATGGTCGGCCAGCGGCTGCAACCCGCGCGGATATTTGACCGGATCGGCCACCCAGTCGCCCAGCGCGGCGGTGTCGTCGCCGCGTCCCTTGAACCAGCCATCGTCGAGCACGAACCGCTCGACGCCCAGCCCCGCCGACCGATCGGCCAGCGCCATCAGCGCCGCTTCGTCATGGTCGAAATAGAAACCTTCCCAGCTGTTCACATGCACCGGGCGCGGGCGCATCGCCCCGGCCCATGGTGCGCGCGCGCGGACGGCGGCATGGAATGCCTGCACCGCGCCGTTCAATCCGGCGATCGAACAGGTCGCGAGCATCTCGGGCGTGGCGTAGGTTTCGCCCGGGGCCAACCGGATCTCGCCGGGGGCCGGCGCCTCGCCCATCTGCAACACCCAGAACCCATCATCGTCGCGCTCGATCGACAGCCGGTGATTGCCCGACCATGCCAGTTGCGCGGCATGGACCCGGCCATGGTGCCAGCCCGCATTCGGTCCGACCACGAACAACCCCGGTGGCCCGGCATGGCCGGTCAGCCCGCGCCGGTTCTCGCGGACCCAGCCATGCGCCGGCATCGCTTCGTCATGGACGACGAACTCGGCATTGTGCCGCCCGGTGAAGCTGCGAATCGTCGCACTGTCGCCGGGCAGCGGCAGTGTCCCCGCCGCCAGCCAGTCGACATCCAGCACATCATCGCCGTCATTGGTAACGCTCGCCGACAGCGTCAGCATATCGCCCGCCATCGCAATCCGCTGCACGACGGTCACGCGCGCGGTCCGATCGGTCAACGTGACGGTGATCGCGTCCGGTTCCGCCTTGATGGCAACGTCGGCGAACCATTGTGCGAACGCCCGCCCGCCGCGATGCGCGCGCAACGCCGCCGGCCCGAACCAGCCGGTGCCATAGGCCGGCACCAGCGTCAGCGGCTGATCGCGATCGAGCGAGAAGGACGCCTGCGGCCGCGTATCGCCGAGCGGCGGCAGCAGGGCGGCGTCGACGCGCGGCCCCCACCAGCGCCACAGCGGCGCGGCACCTTCCTGCGGTTCGAGGATCAGGCTCGATGTCGGGCCGTGCAGCGCGATGGTCACGCCGCCGCGTCCTGCGTCGCGCCGACCGGCAGCCCCTGCGCATTGCGCTCGCGCACGCTCCACACCGCGATCGCCGCCGCGAACATCAGCACCCCGCACAGCGTCAGCACGTTGCGCGGATCGCCGCCCAGCAGCCTGTCGTAGAACAGCCACATCGTGCCCGAGAAGATCAGCATCGGGATCACGATCATCATGTTGAAAATGCCCATATAGACCCCGGTCCGCTCGGGCGGGATCGATCCGGCGAGGATCACATAGGGGTTGCCCATGATGCTGGCCCAGCCGATGCCGATGCCGATCGCGGGCACGAACAGCATCCATTTTTCGGTGACGTGCGGCAGCGTGACCATGCCGATCCCGGCCAGCACGAGGCAGAGGGCGTGCAGGCTCGCCGCACCCATCCGCTTGGCCAACGGCACCATCGCGAACGCGGCGAGGAACGCGACCCCGTTATAGAATGCCGCCATCTCGCCATTGGTCAGCACCGCCGAATGGAAACCCGATGAGGTCGCATCGGCGGTGCCATAAACCGACCGGCCGACCGAATAGATGACATACGCCCAATAGGCCGCCATCGCATACCATTGGAACAGGCTCATCAGCGCCAGCTTGCGCATCGCCCGCGGCATGTCGCGGATCGCCGATCCGATCTCCGTCAGCATCGCGCCCAGCCCCTTCGGCTCGGCGGCGATGCGGGCGCGTTCCTGCGCCGACAGCGGCAATTCGGGCACGCGCCAGATCGACCACAGGATCGTCGAAAAGCTCAGCACCGCCCCCACCATGAACGCGATCCGCGCGGTATAGGGGATGTTGTGGGTGTCGACCCAGTCCTGGTTCATCCCCGCCCACACCAGCAGCGACGGGGTCAGGAACGCCAGCATCTGCGCCGCACCGGTGAAGGCGCTCTGCGTCAGGAACCCGATCTGGTGCTGATTTTCGTTCAGCCGGTCGCTGACATAGGCGCGATACGGCTCCATCGTGATGTTGTTGCCGGCGTCGAGAATCCACAGCAGCGACACCGCCATCAACAACGACGAACTCAGCGGCATGAAGAACAGCCCCAGCGCGCACAGCACCGCCCCCAGCAGAAAATAGGGGGTACGCCGTCCCCAGCGGCTGTCGGTCCGGTCGCTCAGCGCGCCGATCAGCGGCTGCACCAGCAGGCCGGTCATCGGCCCGGCCAGTTGCAGCATCGGGATCGTCGCCTCCGACGCGCCGAGATAGCTGTAGATCGGTGCCATATTCCCCTGCTGCAACCCGAACGAGAATTGCAGGCCGAGGAAACCGAGATTCATTTCCAATATGCGGGGAAGCGACAAATGGGGCTTGGAAGCGGGCAGGCGCATCGGACATCCTCATGACAGACGCCCGTCTTCGCGAGCCTTGCAACCCGCTATATCAGCTTTGCCGATCCTGACAACAATCGATTGCGGTCGCATGTACATGCGCCGTTACGTGTCACCTTCGCCACCTTCGATGCCCGCCAGGAACGCCGCGACATTCGCCCCCAGCGCATCGACCGCATAGCCGCCCTCCATGACGATCACCGCCGGCAAGCCGGCTCCGGCGATCATCCGCCCCATCTCCAAGAAGTCCGCCGTCTCCAGCGCGAAACCGGCAACCGGATCATGGGCATAGGTATCGGCGCCGAACGACACGACCAGCGTCTTCGCCCCCCAGTCCGCGATCACCGCCAGCGCCTGCGCCAATGCCGGCCGATACCCGGCCCAATCGGTACCGCGCGGCAACGGCAGGTTGAGCGTACTGCCCATGCCCGCCCCCGCACCACGCTCGTCGCCATGCCCCCAGTAAAACGGGTCGAAGAAGCACCTCACCCTGCCGTCTCCCGCAGCTTTTTCAGATGGGCAAGAAAGTTGACGATCTCACGCCTGCGGTTCGCCTCCACCGCCAGTTCGTCCCCGACCCCCAGCTTCCACCGCGTCGGCCCGTGATCGGGTTCGCCGTGCAGCCGGTCGAGCAACGCCGCACGATCCGCGACATCGGCCTCCTCCTCCGCCAATCCGGCCTCGACCAGATCATCGGCCTGCGCCCGCAACGCGACCGCGATCTCCTCCAGCGACAATTCGGGATGATATTGCACACCCCAGAACACACCGCCGGCATGGCGGATCTCAGCGGCCTGAACGCGGGTCATGGCGTTGCCCGCCAACAGGACCGCATCCGCCGGCAGCGTTTCGACCTCGTCGCCATGGATCGCCGCGGCGTCCCACGCAGCCGGCCGCCCGGCCAGCAACGGATGCCCTCGCCCTGCGTCCGTCGCGACGATCGCACGGGCGATGCCGGCCTCCATCCGCCTCGGCATTTTTCGCACCCGACCACCTGCCGCCGCGACCGCGATCTGTAGTCCGGCGCAGGAACCGAACGACGGTACGCCCGATGCGAACACCGCGCGCATGAACGCCAATTGCCGCGCGACTTCCGGCGTAGCGTCATACACGTGCATCGGCGATCCGGTCAGAAAGACCCCGTCGAACCGCCGCACCATCTCGGCTGAAAAAACCGGTGCATCGGCATCGGCAGGCGCGATCAGGGTGATGTCCGCGGCCGGGGCGATCTGCCGGAGAGTCGCGGCGTAGCTTTCCCCCGCACTTCTTCCTGCCCGTTCACGACGCGCCTCGCGTTCTTCGGGCAACTCACTTTGCGCGACGAGATAGTGCAGCAAAAGCCATCCTTTGATCTGGGAGCAGGCCGGTCGAACGCACGGCCGATACAATCGCCGCATTCGCACGGACCAATCGGGTCGATGCCGACCCGACGCGGTCGCGCCCGAAACCGGCTTGGCGAAGCGCTTCGCTGCCGCCAAGATCGCTGTGCTCTCGGCACCGATCATGCGGGCGCATGCGACTTCTACAGGATTACCATCATGACCGTTCGTTCGTTTTCGCTACGTGCCGCATCGTTGTTCGCGCTGGCGATGCTCTCGCCCGCCGGGTCGGCACAGACACCGCGCCCGACCGTCGCCGAACGCCCCGCCCCGCCCGCCGCATGGACCTCGGCCCCGTTCGTGCCGTTGTGGACCGGCACGCCGCCGGGCGGCGGGTTCAAGGCGGTCGCGGTGCCGGCGAACGATCGCGCGACCTTCCTGCGCAATATCGACCGGCCGGGGCTGCGCCGCTTCACCCCTGCCCGGCCGAACGGCGCGTCGGTGCTGGTCATTCCGGGCGGTGCCTATACGTTCCTGTCGATCGGCAACGAAGGCGTCGATATCGCCGGCCGGCTGACCGCGCTGGGCTATACCGTCTATGTCCTGACCTATCGCCTGCCGGGCGAGGGCTGGACCGACCGTGCCGACGTGCCGTTGCAGGACGCACAGCGCGGGCTGCGCATGGTCCGTGCCGCCGCGACGAAGGACGGGCTGGATCCGCACAAGATCGCGGTACTCGGCTTTTCGGCGGGCGGGCATCTGGCCGCGACGCTGGAAACCGACTTCGCGCAAGCCGTCCATGCACCGCGCGACGCCATCGACCGGATCGACGCACGGCCCGATGCCGCGGCGCTGATCTATCCGGTGATCGCCGCCGCCGCACCCTTCACCCATGCCCAGTCCGCCGCGCAGCTGCTGGGCAAGAACCCCGACCCGGCAGCAGTCGCGCGGCGGTCCCCGGCGGAACATGTGACGGCGACGACGCCGCCCACGTTCCTGCTGCACGCGATGGACGACCGCGCGGTCGTGCCCGACAACAGCCTGTTGATGATGGCGGCGCTGCGCCGCGCCGGTCGCCCGGTCGAATCGCATTTCCTGACCGAAGGCGGACACGGCTTCGGCGTCGGCCCCGCCGCCCTGCCCGCCGGCCATTGGGTCGAGATGTTCGACCGGTGGCTGCAACGCAGCCTTGCCAAAACGTCGCGTCCGGCGGGGTGATCTGCCGGCTTGCCTGCGTTCCTGCGCCATATGTCGATCATGGCGATCCGGCCGCAACCGGCTCCGGCGAGCGCAGGCCGCAGGTAGCGAAAGTCGATCAGGCGGCGCGGCTACTCCGGAAGTCGCCGTCGAGCAGCCTGACGCCGCCATGGCTGGCGTCCGACCGGCCGGTGGATCGCGGCAGGTTGAAGCGCCCGACCTGACCGGCAAGCTGGTCGGCATGGTTGGCAAGCGTCCGCGCGGAAGCGGTCGCCTGTTCGACCATCGCCGCATTGCGCTGGGTCACGCCGTCCATTTCGGAAACAGCGGTGTTGACCTGTTGCAGGCGGATCGCCTGATGTTCGGACGACTCGGCGATCCCGTGGACCAGCGTGCTGACTTCACCGATCCGCTCCATGATCCGCCGCAGTGCGTCGCCGGTTTCGTTGACCAGCGAGACGCCGGTGTTGACCTGCTCGCTCGACGCGGTGATGCGGACCTTCACGTCGTGCGCGGCGTCGGCGGAACGCTGCGCCAGTGCGCGGACTTCGCTGGCGACGACTGCAAAGCCCTTGCCCGCATCGCCCGCCCGCGCCGCCTCGACCCCGGCGTTCAGCGCCAGCAGGTTCGTCTGGAATGCGATGCCGTCGATCACGCTGATGATATCGCTGATCTCGATCGACGCGCGTTCGATCGATCCCATGGCGTGGATCGCGCGATCGACCACCGCACCGGACTGGTTCGCTTCGTCCCGTGCCTGACCGACGACCGCCTTGGCGCGCGCCGCGCCGCTCGCCGTCTGGCGGACGGTGCTGGTGATCTGCTCCATCGCCGCCGCCGTTTCTTCAAGGCTCGCGGCCTGCTGTTCGGTACGTTGCGACAGCGCGTCGGAGGCACGGCTGATATCCAGCGCCCCTTCGTTGATGCTGTCGCTGGCGGCGGCAACCGCTTGCAACGTATCGGCGACCGCAGCCATTGCCCGGTTATAGTCGCGCCGCAACTGGTCGGCCTCGTCCGGGAACGCCGTGTCGATGCGGTGGCTGAGATCGTTGCTGGCCAACCGGTCCAGTCCGGCGCCGAGCAATGCGACCATCTGTTGCTGCACCGCCGATGCCGCCGCCAGCCGGACGCCGTTGTCACGGAACGTCGCCATCGCCCGCGTCATGCGTCCGACGCAATCGCGATACTCCGAAAAGTCGATCGGCGCGGCGAATTCGCCCGCCGCCAGCGCCTCCATGCGCACGACCGTCGTGACATAGGGGTCGCAGATCAGCTTGCGCGCGATCAGCGTCAACAGCACGATGGCAACGATGCCCGTCACCGCTGCTGCGATGAACGGCGCGGCGGGATCGGTCGCGGGCGGCGATAACAGCGCGGCGGCGAGCGGCAGCGATGCCAGTGCTCCATTCAGGATCGCGAGCATCACGAACTTCACCCGGATGGGTGCGTCGGCCTTGAACCAGTGGATCAACGGATCATCCTGAAGCTAATATGGTGTGGTAGCGGCCCTCCTGTCCTTCATTCGCCAACGAAGAATTAACGCGATATCGCCCGGAAAACCGCGCATTGCTTCGGTTACGGCGGAAGATTTTGATTTAACGTCACTTCTACGATTCGGCATTCTCAGCAACCGTACGCTCCGGACGCTGTCCATCGTGACCATTTGGCGGAACAGGATGTACGCTCGCCGCGCTTATTGTCGGCGGCCAGCGTGCTGCCATCAGGAGCGACTCGATGAGCGATACGGGACTGACGATCGATGCGACGACCTTTGCCGACAATCCGGCGGCGTATCAGGTCGAATTTGCCGGGAACGTGGATGGCGAACTGCAGCCATTCGCAGTCCGATACAGCGCGCTCGAAGCGCTGGCGGGCCGGCCGGTGGTCGACGATCCGTTGGCGGTCGCGCAATCGCATCTGGACCTGTTGTCCGTTTCGGCGGGGAAGGCGCTGGCGCGCGGTCAGGCGGTGGTACGGGTGATAATCGGAGAAGCCGACCTGCTATAGACGATCCGCGCGGGACGTCTGACGCCATGCCTCCCTGTCGTCGCCGTCCGATACTTGCCAATACTGTCCGCGTATCCTTAAAATCGATACCCGCAGCATATTCTGCCGATCTTAACTCGTTTTTCCACCAATAAAATTGTATTTTACTTTCGCGTTTCTTCCGCAATCGATGCCAGCCGATCCCAATTTACGTTTTGTTAACCAGTGTTCACGTAAGTTAAGGATCAACCGAGTGCACCGGTCTGGTCCGGTGACGTACCGCGGATGGATCGGGCGAGGGCAGCGAATGGCATATCTTCCTTCAGCACATGGCGGTATTCGGAATTGGCCGAATACCGGCATGAACAGGCTTTATCGTGACGGCGACCGGGCCGTTCGGGATCTCGCTGTCGATCGCAGCGGGGTGATGGCGCGGGTGCGTGACCCCGAACTGGCGACGATCGTCAGCTTCACCGCGGCGGAGTACAAGGCGTCGATCGCCGGACTGTCGATCGTGACCGGCCGGTGCCAGATCCTTATGGGCGGGGTCGGCACCGATATCTATGAAGTCGCGCTGGAAGATTCGTTTTGTGCAGTCACCGTCCAGCGTCCCGACGAACCCCTGATCGTCCCCGATGCGACGCGCGACCCGCGCTTCGCCACGCTCCGCACCGTGACCGGGCAGCCGTCCGTGCGATTCTATGCAGGCGTTCCCGTGCTTGATCGCAACGGCTTTGCACTGGGGGCGCTGTGCATCGCCGACCGGACGCCGCGCACGGAGGCGTTCGACCCGACCATGTTGCTGATCCGCGCACACGAAATCGAGCGGCTGATCCGTTCGTAAGGCAACCAGCGCCACTGACGCTATGCATCCTTGCGACGCGATCGTTTCCGGCTACCATCCTCCCAAAGATATTGGGAGAGATGGAAATGAACGCCCGCTTCGACCGCCGCACCCTGTTGGCCGGCGGCATCGCCGCCTCGACCGCGAGCGTTCTGCCAACCGGCGATGTCTTTGCCCAGCGTCGCCGCACGTCCGCGAACGACAAGCTGCAGGTCGGGCTGATCGGTTGCAAGGGGATGGGCTGGTCCAATCTGAACGCGATGTTGAAGGGATCGGACGTCGTGCCGGTTGCCTTGTGCGACGTCGACGCGCGGGTCCTGACCGAACGCGGCGCGGAGTTGAAGAAGGCATCGGGCCGGGCACCGCGGCTGTACGACGATTATCGCCGGATGCTCGACGACCGGTCGGTCGACGCGGTCATCATCGCCACCCCCGATCACTGGCACGCGCTGCAACTGATCGATGCGATGTCGGCGGGCAAGGATGCCTATTGCGAAAAGCCGCTGGGCAATTCGATCGCCGAGTGCCGGGCGATGGTCGCCGCCAAACAACGCCACAACCGCGTGGTACAGGTTGGCCAATGGCAGCGCAGCAACCAGCATTGGGCCGACGCCATCGCGCTGGTCCATGGCGGCGGCATCGGCCGGGTGCGCAAGGTGAAGGCATGGGCCTATATGGGCTGGATGAAGCGGGTCGCGCCGCAGCCCGATCAGGCAACACCGGCAGGCGTCGATTACGACCGCTGGCTGGGGCCGGCACCGGCGCGGGCGTTCAACCCCAATCGCTTTCATTTCAGCTGGCGCTGGTATTGGGATTATGCGGGCGGACTGATGACCGACTGGGGCGTCCATCTGATGGACATCGCGTTGCTGGGCATGAAGGCGTCGATGCCGAAATCGGTCAGTGCGCTGGGCGGTGCCTACGGCTATCCGGACTCGGCGATGGAGACGCCCGACACGCAGACCGCCATCTTCGATTTCGGCGACTATTCGGTCGAATGGGAACACGCGGTCGGCATCAGCCACGGTCCCTATGGCGGGCGCGATCACGGCGTCGCGTTCGTCGGTGAGACGGGCACGCTGGTCGTGGATCGCAGCCAGTGGCAGGTATTTCCCGAGGTCAGCGACGGAAAGCCGCTGACGCGCGAGGTGCCGGTCACCAAATCGACCGACAACGGCGTCGACCGTCATACCGCCGACTTCGTCGCCTGCGTGAAGGATCGCGCGCGAACCCCCGCCTGCCCGATCGAATCCGCCGCCAACACCGCGATCGTGTGCCAGATGGGCAATATCGGCTGGCGGACGGGCCGGAAGGTTCATTGGGACGCGGCAACGGGGCAGTTCACGGGCGACGCCGCCGCCAATGCGCTGATCACCCCGCGCTACCGCGCACCCTATCGACTGCCGGTGTGAGGGGTAACCGCAGCAGGGCAGGCTTTTCCGGCAGGCGACGCTGCGGTACGACATCGCCATGGAAGCACGGAATCGAATCCGGCGGGTCGTCATCCTCGGCGGGGGCACCGCCGGATGGATGACGGCAGCGGCGCTGTCGCGCAGTTTCGGCAGCGCGGTCGACGTCACGCTGCTCGAATCCGAAGCGATCGGGACGGTCGGCGTCGGTGAGGCGACGATCCCGACCATCCACTGGTTCAACGAACTGATCGCGCTCGACGAACCGGAATTTCTGCGCGCCACCAAGGCGACGTTCAAGCTGGGCATCGAATTCGTCGACTGGACGGCACCGGGCCACCGGTATTTCCATCCCTTCGGCCAATTCGGCGCGGCGTTGCCGGGCGTCGCCTTTCACCATCGCTGGTTGAAGGCGCAGGCGGACGGGATGGATGTGCCGTTGCCGGCGCTGTCGCTGGCGGCGCAACTGGCAAGGCAGGGGCGCTTCGCCAAACCTGTCGGCGACGCGCGATCGATCCTGTCGACGCTTGGCTATGCCTATCATTTCGATGCCGGGCTCTACGCCACCTATCTGCGGCGATTGAGCGAGGCGGCAGGCGTCCGGCGGATCGAGGGCAAGCTGCAAACGGTCGATCGTGACGGCGAGACCGGCTTCGTCGCCGCACTGACCACCGAACGCGGCGAGCGGATCGACGGCGATCTGTTCATCGATTGCTCGGGATTTCGCGCGCTGCTGATCGGCGATGCGATGGGTGAGCCGTTCGAGGACTGGTCGCACTGGCTTCCCTGTGACCGGGCCGTGGCGGTACCCTGCACGCGGGTCGCAACGACCACGCCCTATACGCGATCGACCACGCGTGCCGCCGGGTGGCAATGGCGTATTCCGCTGCAACACCGTACCGGCAACGGCTATGTCTTTGCGAGCCGCTATGTGTCGGAGGACGAAGCGACCGCGACGCTGATGGGCAATCTGGATGGCGAAGCGCTTGCCGAACCGCGACTGTTGCGCTTCACGGCGGGCACGCGGCGACGGCCGTGGCGCGACAATGTCGTCGCGATCGGGCTATCGTCAGGGTTTCTCGAACCGCTCGAATCAACCAGCATCCATTTGATCCAGAGCGGCATCACCAAGTTGCTGACGCTGTTCCCCGACCGCAATTGCGATCCGGCGCTCGCCGACCGGTTCAACGACGTGTTCGCGCGCGACATGGACGGGATCAAGGACTTCCTGATCCTCCATTACCATGCGACCAGCGGGCGCAGCGAACCGCTATGGCAACATTGCCGGACGATGGAATTGCCCGGGAGGCTGGTCGCGCGCGAGGCGCAATATCGCCGGTCGGGCCGGCTGATCCTCGACGGCGACGAGCTGTTTCGGGACGCGAGCTGGCTGGCGGTGCTGAACGGTCAGGGAATCGTAGCGCAGGGGTATAACCCGCTGGCGGACGCGATCGATGCCGACGGCAACCGGGCGCAGGTGCGTCAGATCGCCGACGTCATCGCCCGTGCAGCGCCGACCCTGCCTTTTCACGACGTTGCGCTGGCGCAGGCGATGGGGGCGACATGACCGCACCCGACATCGTCGCGCGACGCATCGGTGTCGAGCGACAGCCGATCGCGATCGTCGATCATTTCCATCCCGATCCGGACGGCCTGCGCGACTTTGCCCACGCGGCGTATTTCGAACCGGCCCGGCGACAATATCCCGGCGTGCGCGCGGATCTGCCGGAGACGTATTTTCACGCGATCCGGCCAGCGCTGACGAACGTCCTGACGCATGTTTTCGATCATCGTGGCGGCGTTTCGCTGCTCGACGCCAGTTTTTCGGTAGTGACCGCACCACCGGCGACGTTGAACATCGAACAGCGGCTGCCGCATTTCGATGCCATCGATCCGGCGCGCATCGCGCTGGTCCATTATCTGGGGACGGAAGATCGCGGCGGTACCGCGTTCTATCGGCATCGCAGCACCGGGTTCGAGACGATCGATGCCGGGCGGGTGTCGGCGTATCTGGACGCGGTCAACGGCGAAGTCGCGACGGCACCACCGCCACCGGCCTATATCGACGGATCAACCGACCGGTTCGAACAGGTTTCCATGGTCGATAGCCGCTACAATCGGGCGGTACTCTATCGCAGTGCGCTGCTCCACAGCGGTGCGATCCCGCCTGATACGGTGCTCAGCGCCGATCCGGCACAGGGGCGGCTGACGGTGACCGCGTTCCTGCTGCTTGCCTAACGCGGCGGCTGTACCGCCAGATAGACGGTGCTCCACAGCTGCGCGGCGTTGGATTCATCGACGTCCTGCTTGCCCGCACCGAACGCCACCACCTGATATCGGCCGCCGCGATAGGCCCATGACCATAGTTCGGAGCTTTGCGTTGCGCGGGTGGCATTGATTGCGCGCCACAGCGTCGCCTGTGCGCGGGTCAGTACCGCGCGAGTCGCGGCGGGCAGGTCGCGGCGGGCGAGCTGTCGCTCCAGACCGGCGGCGAACAGCGCCTGCTGCCACGACCACACGACCGCACCGTGATAGGCGGCGGGGGTGAAGCGCGCCTGCACCGTCGCATCGGTCTGCGCGGCGTTGGCGACCAGCATGCCGATATCGGTCATCAACCCGGCCGGGAACGGCCGCATCGCGGCGGTGACATAGGTTTCGAGATCGGCGGGCGAAGGTTCGGCGAACATCAGCGCGAAGCCTTCGTCCGAATTCACGATCGGGATCGTCCGGCCAGCATCGTCGAGCGCGATCGCGTGGAACACCATCGGGTCGGACCCGATCGACGCCAGCGCCGGTGCAACGGGGATGCCGAGCGTTCGGGCATAGGCGTCGATACGCGGCTTCGCCTGCGCGGCCGGGAGCGACACGCGGAACAGCGCCGGCGCGCGGGTGCGCCAGACGTCGGCCATCGCGTCGGCGCGGGTCAGCGCGGTGCGATCCGCGGGCGTCAGATAGCGGTCGAGCAGGCCGGCGCGCAGCAGCCGGGCAGCCGATTCCAGTGCGGCGGGGACGAACACGGCGTTGACGTCATAGGCATAGCGTCCGCGACCCAGCCCTTCCTCGCTATCGCGCCACTGCCCGGTCAGACGGCCCTTCGGGATCGCTATCAGACTGGAAAAACCGGGATCTTCGGCAAAGGGTTGGGCGGTGGTGATAAGGTGACGAAGGTTACGCACAAGCGCCATTCCCGCCGGGGCGGTGGTGCCGGGAATGCCTTCGCTCGCCAAGGGGCGGTCGAGGAAAGTCTTTGCCGCAGAAGGGCTTGCGTGGTCGAGGAGATAGGCGGCGGCGACGGGGGCGAGCATATAGTCGTCGTCGACCATCGCGTAATCGAGCACGGCCGCGTCGCCGCGCTCCCGAAGTTTACGCCGGTCGACCACGGCGAATTCGCCGATGCCCTCTTCATGCGCGACATCGCCACGCGCATCGAGCCGGGCGAGGACCGACCCCAGCCCCGCCTCGATCGCCTGCGGCTGCAAGACCGGCATCAGCAGGCGTACCGACATCAGCGTATCGCGGCCGAAATAGGTCTGAAACCGCCATGATCCCGCAAGGAATTTCTCCCGATAGCTGAGGAATCGCAGCGCGTTACGGGCACCGGGATCGTTGGCGGCGCGGGCGTTCAGCAATTCGTCGCGGGCAAGGCCGGTCAACGGCTTCTCCCCGCTCGACGCCAATATCTCCATGCGCAGCGGACGGCCGGCATCGGCGACCAGCGCGCCGTTGCGGATCGTGCCGGAGAGCAACCTTATCTGCAACAGATAGCCGGGTTTGCCGTCGAGGCGCGGGCGGCTCCAACGGATGGTGTTGCCGGTGACGACCGGATCGACCGCGACTTCGGCCGGGAACCGACCGACCGACTGATAGTCGCGAAGGAAGCGGATCGACGACAACACCGCCTGCCTGATGCGAAGTTCGGGGGCGTCGATGCTGGCAAGGGTCAGCACCGCCGGTTGCGGCCCGGCGATGCCCGGCGCGGTGGTCGGGCGTGGTGCCTGTTCGAGCCGCCACGTCGCCGCGCGCCCAACGGGTTCGAACCACAGGCCGACGCCGCTATTGCCCGCCGGAAACGCGACGAGAATGCGCGGATCGGTGCCGTTGCGCAGGAGCAGATGCGCCGCGACCGGCCCTTCGCGGACGAAGGCGTTGAGATTCTGTCCCTCGGTCAGCTGGAAGGCGAGTTCGGGGGTTTTCGAGGGGCGCTGTGCCGCCGCCAGTCCCGTTCCCGCCAGCATCGCGCCCGCCAGCATCCACCGCATCACGGTCTTCATCGCTTACTCTCTTCCGCGAAGAGCGGGCCTTGAGGAAGGCCCGCGCTATTTCGTGACCTCACCGTACGCCCGCGCAGCCGGGGGTCCAGAGCCAAGCAGAACGACGTCCGGTGCCCGTGACCCTGGCCCCCCGCCTGCGCGGGGGNNCGACGATACCGCGGGCGTAGAAATAGCCGTCGGTGATCGCCTGTGTCTGACCCTGTCGCGGATTGCCCTCGGTCAAGCCGACCACGTCGAACACATTGTCGGCGTTCAGGTTCAGCTGCACCCGCTTGGTCAGGTTCAGGTTCACGCCGAAACCGGTGACGCCATAGCTGGGCAGCGCGATGCCGTTGCCGTTGTCGGCGAAGATCTTGCCGACGAACTTGTAGCGGGCATACACCTCGCCCGCGCCATTGGGCAGCGTGAGCGTCGGCAGGATCGTGAACAGCTGCGCCGGCGTGCGTTCGGGGCGATTGCCCTCGAACGACGCGCCCTGATCGACCCCGTCGAGTTGCAGGTTGAGCAGCTGCGGGTCCTGAAACACCCCCTGGAAATCGACCGAGAACCATGTCGTCGGACGCACGACGAAATCGATCTCGACGCCCTTTGTCTTCAGGTCGGCGTTCAGATTCTGCTGTTGGGAGGGGTTGGTGGGGTTGGCGAAATTATAGTTCTGATTGTCGAAATTGGTGCGGAAGACGGTAGCCGAACCGGAGAAGAACCGGCCCATCTGATACCGGACGCCCGCTTCGTACAGCTCGATCGTGGTGATCGGATCGACGTTGTTCGTCTGGAAACCGTTGGCGTAGCGGGCATAGATCGAGAAGTTCGGCGTGAGCAGATAGTTGGCACCGACCGTCCATGACGCCTTGCGCTGCGTGCGTTCGCGCACCGCAAGCACGCCGTTATAGGC
Organism: Sphingomonas sp. Leaf62; assembly: GCF_001421915.1. Taxonomy (NCBI): domain Bacteria; kingdom Pseudomonadati; phylum Pseudomonadota; class Alphaproteobacteria; order Sphingomonadales; family Sphingomonadaceae; genus Sphingomonas; species Sphingomonas sp. Leaf62. The sequence goes on from NZ_LMLN01000003.1 coordinate 113,385, forward strand.
CGACCCGACGGTGCGGACCACGCCGCCGACCCCCGCCGGTACCGGCTGGCTGCCGGCCAGTTCGCCACCGTCGCGCGCGGTCGCGTCGTCGCTTTCCCAGCGGACGCCGCCGTCGATGCGCAGATCGCCGATCGCGACTTCGTCGTTGGCGTAGAGCGAGACGGTCGAGTCCAGACGCTCGCGGATGCCGGCGCCCCAGTCGCCATAGGAAACGAGGCCGTTGTCCGACAGCGTGCCGATGACGCGGTTGCCGGCGTCGAGCGCGACGATGTCATAGATGTCGCTGTTGGTCTGCACGCCGTTGACGACGCTGGCGGTCGCCGACTGATCCTGCGACCGCTTGACGTTGTAATACATGACGCCGGCGGTCAGCGAGTTCTTGAAATTATCGTTCTCGAATTCCCAACGGCCGCCGACATTCGCGCCGAAATCGCGCCCGTCGATATAATCGTGGTTGAGCACGGTGCGTTGCAGGAAGCCGTTGCCGTTCAGCGCATTCAGGTCCGCCGTCTGGTTCGAGCCGAGCACCACGCCGGTGCGCAGATTCTTGATGCCGAAGCGCACCGTGTTGGGGAAGGCGGCGGCACCCAGCGTCAGCAGCCCGTCGATCGGCGAATTGCCACCCGGCGTCAGATAGTTCTGCGCGCTGGTCAGACCGCCGTTACCGGTCCCCGAACCGGGGAACAGGCCGTTGAAGTCGTAGGAATATTTCAGATAGCGGGCGTGGGCAAACAGGTCGATCGTGTCGGTCAGCGGCTTTTCGACATCGAAGCGGACCTGCGCGGTCTTGGCCTTGATCCCGTCGCGGTAGCGGAATTCGCGGAAGCCGCTGGGGTGCGCCAGCGTCGATACCGGCACGGCGATGTTGGCGAACGCGTCGCCGCCGACATTGCCGAACTGGGTATCGAGGCCGGGTATCCCCTTCACCTCGCCATCGTCGAGCCGGTAGGGCATCGTCGCGTAATAGGCGTTCTCGACATCGCCGCCCTTTGCCGACAGCCGGACATAGCCGCCGCCGTCGAAGCGATATTCGAGCATGCCCTTGATACGCCAGCCGGCATAGTCGAACGGATTGTCGCGCACGCCGGGGCTCGACTGGACATAGCCGCCGATGTTGAAGGCGAGTTTGTCGCTGAGCGGCTGCGAATAATAGAAGTCGCCGCGCTTCATGCCGTAATTATAGGCGGTGACGCGCGCCGCCCCCTCGGCTTCGTTGAAGTTCGGCCGGCGCGAGATGAAGTTGATCGTCGCGCCCGCGCCGTTGACGGTCAGCACGCCCGACGAGCCGCCCTTGACCGCTTCGAGGCGGTCGATGGTCAGATCCTGATCGAAGAAGAAGTCGGCACCGCCGCCGCCATAGAGGATCGGCATGCCGTCCTCCTGCAACTGCACGAACCGCTGGCCACCGCCCTGAAGGCCGCGGACCGAATAGTTGTTCGACACCTGGCCTGCCGTCGCCTCGACAAAGATGCCGGGGACCAGTTCGAGCATGTCGGCGGTCGAACGCGGCGCGCGCCGGTCGATATCGGCACGGTCGGCGAGCGTGATGTCGGCCGATGCGGTGATGAGCGGACGGTCGCGGGTGGTCGTGCCGGTCACGACGATGACGTCCTGTTCGTCGTCGGCCGTCGCGACATCGGTGCCCTGCGTGGCCGCCGGATCGGCGGGCGGCGTCTGTGCAAAGGCAGCGACCGGCAGCAGCGTCGCGCCAGCCAGCAACGCCGCACGCGCGCCGAAGCGATGGAATGTCAGCATGATCCTCTCCACGGTATATTCTTTGGCTCCGGGGCTGCCGGAACCGGTTACAACTAGACCCGGCCCGATAGCGCTGCAATGTTGGTTAACGGACCCAAGTATTTGCGAGCCGGACTGTGGCGATCAGGCAACATTTTGTAGAACAAGCATGCTTGCGCCGCCGGACCCTTTTGGAGGTTTCGTTGCTGGCGACGGCAGCGGCGGTGCTGCCGGGACGGGCCGCTGCGGCGCAGGGGGCGTCGGCACGGGTCGACGCGCTGCTGGCGCGCATGACGCTGGCGGAAAAGGCCGGGCAGCTCAGCTGTTTCAACGACGAGATCCGGCCGGTCGGCGCGGTGTTCAATCCGGTGGTCGATCCGCGTGGGCGCGACGCGATGCTGGCCGATATCCGGGCCGGGCACGTCGGCATGGTGTTCAACGGCTATGGGGTGGCCGGGGCACGGCGGGCGCAGGAAGCGGCGCTTTCGAGCCGGCTGCGCATCCCCCTCGCCTTCGCCGCCGATGTGCTGCACGGGTGCCGGACGATCTTTCCGATCCCGCTGGGCGAGGCGGCGGCGTTCGACCCCGACCTGTCGCGGCGCGCGGCACGGGCGGTGGCGCGCGAGACGACGGCGGGCGGCATCCACTGGACCTTTGCGCCGATGGTCGACGTCGCGCGCGACCAGCGCTGGGGCCGGGTGGCGGAGGGTGCGGGCGAGGACGTGCTGCTCAACAGGGTACTGGCGGCGGCGCGGGTGGCGGGGTTTCAGGGACCGGACCTGACGCGGCCCGACGCGTTGCTGGCGACGCCGAAGCATTTCGTCGGCTATGGCGCGGTGCGTGGCGGCATGGAATATGCCGCGGTCGACATGAGCGAGGCGGAGCTGCGCGAGACGTTCGTGCCGCCCTTCGCCGCCGCCTTTGCCGCCGGCGCGGGCGCGACGATGGCGTCGTTCACCGATTTCGGCGGCATACCGGTCAGCGCCAACCGGCGCATCCTGACCGATCTGCTGCGCGACGAACTGCGGTTCGACGGGGTGTGCGTGTCGGATTACGATGCCGATCGCGAGCTGATCGCGCACGGGATCGCCGCCGACGAAGCCGATGCGGCGCGGCTGGCCATGCTGGCCGGGATCGACATGTCGATGCAGAGCGGGCTGTATGTCCGGCATCTGCCGGCGCTGGTCGAAAGCGGCCGGGTGCCGATGGCGGCGGTCGATCGGGCGGTGCGGCGGGTCCTGACGCTGAAGGAGCGGCTGGGGCTGTTCGATGATCCGTTCCGGTCGATCGATGTGAAAGCCGAGCGGCGCGAGACCGGCAGCGCCGCGATCAAGCGGGTCGCGCGCGAGGTCGCGACGCGGTCGATCGTGCTGTTGCGCAACGACGGCGGGTTGTTGCCGCTGCCACGGACGGGAAAACGCATCGCGCTGATCGGGCCGTTCGGGGCGGACCGGGCGAATCTCAATGGGCCATGGTCGTTCGCGGGGGATGCGACGGACGGGATCGATATCGCCAGCGGATTGCGGGCGATGCTGCGCGATCCGGCGGCGCTGACGGTCGAGGCGGGGTCGGGGATCGGCGAGCCGCTGCCCGGCGGGATCGAACGCGCGGTGGCAGCGGCGCGCGCGGCGGATGTGGTGCTGCTGGCGATCGGCGAGGGTGCCGACCTGTCGGGCGAGGGCAACAGCCGGACCGAGATCACCGTGCCGGCGGCGCAACAGGCGCTGGCCGAGGCGGTAGCGGCGGCGGGCACGCCGGTGGTCGTGCTGTTGCGGCATGGCCGGGCGCTGGCACTGAGCGGGGCGGTGCGCGATGCGCCGGCCTTGCTCGCGACGTGGTTTCTGGGGGAGCAGACCGGAGCGGCGATCGCCGACATCGTGTTCGGGGTGGCCGAGCCGACCGGGCGACTGCCGGTCAGCTTTCCGATCGCGAGCGGGCAGCAGCCCTGGTCGTACGACCGGCGCAGTACCGGGCGGCCCGCGCCCGACACCGACCCGATGCTGGCGGGGCGCAGTCGCTGGCGCGATGCGCCGGACCGGGCGCTGTACCCGTTCGGGTCGGGCATGGGCTATACGCGGTTCGCGGTGTCGGACCTGCGGGTGCCGGCGGTGGTGCCGGCAGGGGCGGCGGTGCCGGTGTCGGTGCTGGTCCGCAATATCGGCGAACGCGCGGGCACGACGCTGGTCCGCGTCGATGTCCATGACCGGGTCGCCAGCCGGACGCGACCGGTGCGGCAGATGAAGGCGTTCGCGCGGGTGACGCTGGCGGCCGGAGCCGAGGCGCGGGTCGATCTGAGGATCGCGGGCGACGATCTGGCGCTGATCGCCGGCGACGGCGCGTGGCGGGTGGAACCGGGGGCGTTCGACCTGTGGGTCCATGCAGGTGACGGGGTCGAAGTGACGGGAACGTTCGCGGTGCGCTGACGCGCTCAGTCATCCTCGTCGTCGAAGCCGACCAGATCGAGCGCGCGGGCCTTGATCTGGCGGGTCATGCACCAATGGACCAGCGCGTCCTCGCGGCCGTGCGTCACCCAGACTTCCTTTGGCGCGATCTCGGTCAGCGTCCGGGTCAGTTCGTCCCAGTCGGCATGGTCGGACAGGATCAGCGGCAGTTCGACGCCGCGCTGGCGCGCGCGCTGGCGGACGCGCATCCAGCCGCTGGCCATCGCCGTGATCGGATCGGGCAGCCGCCGCGACCAGCGATCGTTCAAGGCGGAGGGCGGCGCGATGATGATCCGACCCTGCAACTCGGCCTTGGTCGCGCCGGTCGCCGGGCGCAGCTCGCCCAGATCGACGCCCAGTTCGACATACAGGTCGCACAGCCGTTGGAGCGCGCCGTGCAGGTAGATCGGATCGTCGAACCCCATCGCCCGCGCCTCCGCGATCACCCGCTGCGCCTTGCCCAGTGCATAGGCCCCGACCAGCACGCAGCGTTCGGGTTCGGTGCGCAGTGCCGCCAGCAGCTTGTCGATCTCGTCACGGGTCTCGGGATGGCGGAAGACGGGCAGGCCGAACGTCGCCTCGGTCACGAACACGTCGCAGGGCACCGGTTGAAAGGCCATGCAGGTCGGATCGGCGCGCCGTTTGTAATCGCCCGAGACGACGACGCGCTCGCCCCGGTGGTCGAGCACGATCTGCGCCGATCCCAGCACATGGCCGGCGGGAACGAACGAAATGCCGACATCGCCGACCGTCAGGTTTTCGCCATAGGCGACGCCAATGCCGTTCTGCGGTCCGTAGCGCGCGTCCATGATCGCCAGCGTTTCGGGCGTCGCCCACACCGTCTGATGCCCGCCGCGCGCATGATCGGCGTGGCCGTGCGTCACCAGCGCGCGCGCGACCGGTTCGGACGGGTCGATCCACATATCGATCGCCGGAATATGAATGCCGGTGGGGTGCGGCGTGATCCAGCGCGCGAGAGCCATGCCCGACACATGGGGCGGACGGCCGGGCCTGCCAAGGTCATCGAACCGACATATCCGTGCGATAGACCGACGATATTCGCAACGATTGCCCGACCTTGCCGACGCCTGCCCCTTCCCGTTTCAGCCTGTTCGCGGCGGGCATGGCCGCATTCTGCGTCTATTTCGCGATGTACGGCTTTCGCAAACCGGTGATGGCGGTCGGTTTCGCCGATCAGGCGGCGCTGTGGCCGGCGCTCGATTACAAGGCGACGCTGATCCTCGCGCAGGCGATCGGCTATGCCCTGTCGAAGATGCTGGGGGTGAAGGTCGTCGCCGAACATGCGACCGGCGCGCGGGCCCGGCTGATCCTCGCGCTGGTCGCGGCAGCATGGGTGGCGTTGCTGGGCTTCGCGATCCTGCCGCCACGGTTCGGGCCGGTCTGCCTGTTCCTGAACGGGCTGCCGCTCGGCATGATCTGGGGGCTGGTGTTCAGCTATCTTGAGGGACGGCGGGTGTCGGAGATGCTGGCGGCGATGCTGACCGCCAGCTTCATCCTGTCCTCGGGCGCGACCAAGACGGCGGGGGCGCTGCTGGTCCAGCACGGACTGTCGCCCTTCTGGATGCCGGCGGTCACCGGGCTGCTGTTCGCGCCGGTGCTGGTCGTCGCGCTGATCGTGCTGGCCCGCACCCCGCCGCCCGATGCCGCCGACCGCGCGGCGCGGGGCACGCGGGTGGCGATGGATGGTGCGGCGCGCCTTGCCTATATCCGCGCCCACGCCCTGCCGCTGACGCTGCTGATCCTCGGCTATACGCTGCTGACGGGCCTGCGCGATTTCCGCGACAATTTCGCCGCCGAGATCTGGGGCGACCTTGGCAACGGTGCGCCGGCCGCGATCTTTTCGATCACCGAAGTGCCGGTGACCGTCGTCGTGCTGATCGGCATGGCGTTGCTGGCCAAGATCCGCAGCAATCTGCGCGCGCTGCTGGCGATCCATGGCGCGATCCTGTTCGGCGCGGTGGCGCTGGGCGGGGCGACCCTGTTGTTCCGGCTGGGCTTGATCGGGCCGGTCGCGTGGACGGTGTGGATCGGGATCGGCATCTACAGCGCCTATGCGCCGTTCAGTGCGGTGCTGTTCGACCGGATGATGGCGCTGGGCCAGTCGCCGGGCAATGCCGGCTTCCTGATCTATCTGGCCGATTCGTTCGGCTATGCCGGCAGCGTCGCGTTGCTGTTGCTGCGTGAACTGGCCGATGATCGCGCGCCGTGGCTGGCGTTCTTCACCGGCGCGACGCTGGCCACCGCGCTGGTATTGGGCGGCGGGGCATTCCTGTCGGGACTGTGGTTCCGGCGGCGATTTCCGGCCGATACGTGATGACATCACGTTGATGTTGGCACTCGCTCCACAAGTATCGCCGATCTGAACGTCATTTTCATCATCCGTCACACACCCGTCATCAAGATCCGCCAAAGGCGCAGCGGGGGCCGGGAACCGGCCGGGACACGGCGGCACGTCCGCCAGGGGAGACATCATGAAGTTCATCACGGGTGCGGCGATCCTCGCGATCGCGGCGGGGACGACGCACGCCCATGCGCAGACGGCCCCGGCCGATGCGACGACGACCGAAGTGTCGGGCGGCACGCAGGACGAAGCGCGCAGCGGCGGCGAAATCGTCGTGACCGGCCGCGCCACGACCTTCGCCAACACGCAGGTGACCGAGCCGATGCTCGATCGCCAGTCGGCGCTGACCAGCGTCAACGACGTCATCAAGGAACTGCCCGGCGTGTTCGTGGCCGAGGGCGACGCCTTCGGTTCGTCCGACTGGGCGACGTCGATCAGCATTCGTGGCTTCAGCTCGGGGGGCGGCGGCGGTCAGCAGATCGGCTCGACCATCGACGGCCTGCCCAATGGCGGCTCGGGCTATGGCGGCGGATCGCGCGCCAACCGCTATCTCGACGTACTGAACCTGAAGACGGTGATCGTGTCGCAGGGCACCGCCGACATCTCGTCGCGATCGAACGAGGCGCTGGGCGCGACGCTCGACTATGTCACGACCGATCCGGCGCGCGACACCCGCTATCGCTTCACCCTCGCGGGCGGTGATTTCGGCGCACGCAAGCTCTATGGCCGCGTCGATACCGGTCAGTTCGCCGGCGACACCCGTGCCTTCGTCAGCGCCTCGACCAGCCGCGTGAAGGACTGGATCGGCGGCTCCGGCGAAACCCGCCGCGACCATGTCGATGCGAAGATCGTCAGCAACATCGACCGGGTCAAGCTGACCGGCTGGGTAAGCTATGACGATGCCGACGAAGCCGAATTCGGATCGGTCAGCCCGGAGATGTTCGCCAACGATCCGAACCACGATGCCTATACCGACAACTGGACCGGCATCCCCTATATCGATCAGGGCTATCGCTCGACCTCGCGCGCGTTGCGCCGCAATTTCTTCGGCTATCTGCGCGGCGAGACCGATCTGGGCGACGTCAAGCTGTCGGGCACCGCCTATTACCACCGGATGCGCGGGCGCGGCGATTTCGCGCCCCCCTATCTGGTCGATGTCCGCAACGACGGCCTCGGCAATCCCGAGAGCGAATTCACGGGCAGCCTGCCGACCGTGATCGGCGGCGGCAATCTGGGTCGCTATTATTTCGTCACCCCGACCGGCGCGAAGGCGACGTTCCTGACCGGCTGCACCGGCACGGCGGCGATCCCGGCGGTGTATGCGCCGAGCTGCTATGCGGCGGGATCGACCCCGGTCATGTCCTATCGCCACACCCATTATGAGAATGATCGCGGCGGGCTGACCGCCGATGCGGCATGGACGCATGACTTCGGCGGGGTTCAGAACACGCTGCGGGGCGGCCTGTGGTGGGAACGCGGCCGCGCCAACCAGCTGCGCGACTGGCACAAGATCACCAATGCGCTCATCGGCCCGGCGTTCGACGGCAAGCCGTACTACCAGCAGTTCAGCACCGATTATGGCCTCGACGAGATCATGTATTATGTCGAGGACGCGGTGACCTTCGGGCCGCTGACCGCGCGGTTCGGCGTAAAGCAGTTCTTCCTCGACCAGCGTCGCGCCGAATTGCTCAACGATCGTACCGTCACCGAACTCAATTCGAACAGCCGCCCGCTGATCTCGACCGGCATCGTCTATCACGCGCCGATCGACGGGTTGGAAGCGTTCGCCGGCTATTCGCAGAATTTTGCCGCGATCGGCAACGGGCCGCTAGGCGAACCGCGCGAGGTAATCGACCGGATCAAGCCCGAAACCGCCAACAACATCGAAATCGGCGCGCGCTATTCGACGCCGCGCGTCAAGGCATCGCTGACCGCCTACGACATCAAGTTCGACAACCGCATCCAGTCGATCTCGGCCAACCTCGTCACCGGCATCGATTATCTGGAGGAGCAGGACAGCGTCTATCTGAACGTCGGCGGCATCAAGAGCCGGGGGATCGAGGCGGCGCTCGCCTATCGCGTGACGCAGGGGCTGACGCTGTCGGGCAACTATACCTATAATCACGCGACCTATATCGGCACCGGCAATGCCGCGCAGGACGCCGATATCGGCGTGACGCCGGGGCGGCAGGTCATCAATTCCCCGCGCAACATGTGGGTCGCGGCGGCCGATTATGCGCGCGGCGTGTTCAAGATCGGTGGGGCGGCCAAGTTCGTCGGCGATCGCTTCATCGGCAGCGACGGGACGGCCACCGCACCCGGCTTCACCACCGTCGACGCCTATGCCGGCGTCGATCTGGGCGAAGTGAACGCGGTCATGAAGGGCATGGCGCTGACGGTACAGGCGACCAACCTCGCCGATCGCCGGTATCTGGCCGGGGCCGATGGCGGGTCGGCGTTCCTCGGCACGCCGCGGACCGTGACGGCGGCGTTGACGTTCGATTTCTGACGTTACCCCGTCATCCCCGCGCAGCGGGGATCCATTGCCGCTGACGTTGCGCATTGATCCGCTACGTCGGCGTAGATGGGCCCCCGCCTGCGCGGGGACGACAATGCAATAACGAGGACCCCATGGTCGACCTGTCGCGCCGCACGCTCCTGTCCACCGGTGCCGCCCTTGCCGGGGCAGCGGCGTTGCCCGCGTCGATCGCGCGCGCGGCGGCGATCGGCCCCGACCGGCGCAGCGGCACCATCGCCGATGTCGAGCACGTCGTGATCCTCGCCCAGGAAAATCGCGGCTTCGACCATTATTTCGGGACGTTGCGCGGCGTGCGGGGCTTTGCCGACCGCTTCCCCATTCCCACGCCCGCCGACACCGTCTGGCAACAGACCGACCGGACCGGCACCGACGGTCCCCGCATCGTCTCCCCCTTCCACCTCGACACCGCCCGCCAGTTCGATCTGATGCGGATGGAGGGCACGCCGCATAGCTGGCCCGATGCCCAGCGCGCGTGGGAGGAGGGGCGCATGGCGCATTGGCCCGAGGCCAAGCACCCGCGCGCCATGGGGCACTACCGCCGCAGCGACATCCCGTTCCAGTTCGCGCTGGCCGAGGCGTTCACCATCTGCGACGCCTATCACTGCGCGGTCCAGACCGGGACCAACACCAACCGCCTGTTCCTGTGGAGCGGCACCAACGACCCCGCCGGCCGGCATGGCGGCCCGGCGATCGGCAATTCGCACGACAATTTCGTCGAACAGGGCGGCGCGACCGATCCCTATCGCTGGACGACGACGGTCGAGCGGTTGCAGGCGGCCGGCGTCGACTGGCGCATCTATCAGGACATGGACGACAATTTCACCGACAACCCGCTCGCCGGCTTCGCGGCGTTCCGCGACGCCCATGGCGGGCACGGCGATGCGGTGCTGAAGGACCGCGCGCTGACCACGCGCGGGCCGGACCTGCTGAAGGCCGATGTTCTGGCGGGACGATTGCCGCAGGTGTCGTACGTGATCGCCACCGCCGCCGGTTCCGAACATCCCGGCCCGTCCAGCCCGGCACAGGGCGCGGACTATACCGCCCGCGTGCTCGACGCGCTGACCGCCGATCCGAAGGTGTGGGCGCGCACCGTGTTGCTGGTGATGTTCGACGAAAATGACGGGTTCTTCGACCATATGCCGCCGCCCGCCCCGCCCGCGCGCGGCGCGGACGGCACGGTGTTCGGCGGATCGAGCATCGACCTGACCGGCGAATATCACGACGTGCCGAGCAGCGGCGATGCCGCGATCGACCTGCCCGCCTATCGCGGTCGCCCTTACGGCCTCGGGCCGCGCGTGCCGCTCTATGTCGTTTCGCCATGGAGCCGGGGCGGCTGGGTCAATTCGCAGACGTTCGACCACACGTCGGTGATCCGCTTTCTGGAGACGCGCTTCGGCATCCACGAACCCAATATTTCGCCATGGCGGCGCGCGATCTGCGGTGACCTGACCTCCGCGTTCGACTTTACGGCGACCGACGCGGCAACGCCGGTGCTGCCCGATCCCGCCGGCGATGCGCGGCGGGCGGCGGCGATCAAGGGACAGGTCACCCCCGATGCGCCGGCGGCCAGCGCGCCGTGGCAGGAAAGCGGCATCTGCCGGTCGCGCACCCTACCCTATCGACTGGACGTGACCGAGCGCGGCGATGCGACCGGCCTCAATCTGCGCTTTGCCGCCGATGGCGCGGGCGCGGTCTTCCATGTCTATGACCGCCATGCGCTCGACCAGCCGCCGCGCCGCTACAGCGTCGGAGCCGGCGACCGGATCGACGGGCATTGGCCCTATACCGCCGATGGCGGCTATGACCTGTGGGTGCTGGGGCCGAACGGATTTCACCGCCAGTTCGTCGGGCACCGCGGCGATCCGGCGCTGGCCGTCGCATGGAGCCTGTCCGATGCCGGGCTGGCGCTGCGCGTCGGCACTGCGCCTGGGCTGCGTGCCCGTCGTCTGACGCCGGGCGGCGGTGCGTCGGAGGAGGCGCTGCCCGCCGGGCGGCATCGCTGGTCGCTGGACGGCGCGCTCGGCTGGTATGACGTGACGCTGTCGAGCAGCGCCGCCCCCGGCTGGCGCCGCCGCATCGCCGGGCGGCACGACCGGGCGGGGCGTGCCAGCAGCAGCGATCCGTTCGTCAAAGGGCTTGGGCTGGGCTGAAACGGCATGATCGGCAGTACTGCCGTCTGCCGCGATTCCTACCAAGTCTTTGGGAAATGGCGCACCCGAAGGGATTCGAACCCCTGGCCTCTGCCTTCGGAGGGCAGCGCTCTATCCAGCTGAGCTACGGGTGCTTGGCCGTGGAGGCTGCGACTAGCAAAGCTTTGCCGGCATGGCCAGCCGTTTTCAGGCGGTCGTCGCCTTTTGCACCGGCGGCGGGGTTTTCGGGCGGAAGGCGCAGAGGTCGGCGACCGGGCAGCGCCAGCATTCGGGGCGGCGTGCCTTGCAGATATAACGGCCGTGCAGGATCAGCCAGTGATGCGCGTGCAGCCGGAACGGCGCGGGGACCACCCGTTCCAGCACCGCTTCGACCGCGTTCGGCGTCTTGCCGCGCGCAAGGCCGGTGCGGTTGCCGACGCGAAAAATATGGGTATCGACCGCGAACGTCTCGTGCCCGAAGGCGACGTTCATCACCACGTTCGCCGTTTTCCGGCCCACGCCGGGCAGTTTTTCCAGCGCATCGCGGTCTTCGGGAACCTGTCCGGCATGGTCGGCGATCAGCGCTTCGCTCAGGGCGATGACGTTCTTGGCCTTGGTATTGAACAGGCCGATGGTGCGGATGTGATGTTTCAGGCCGTCGAGGCCGAGCGCGACCATCTTGTCGGGCGTGTCGACCTGCGCGAACAGCGCCCGTGTCGCCTTGTTCACGCCGGCGTCGGTCGCCTGCGCCGACAGCACGACCGCGACCAGCAACGTATAGTCGTTGACCGATTCGAGCTCGGTTTCAGGGTGCGGATTGTCCTCCGCCAGACGGCGGAAGAATTCGAAAATATCCGCCTTCTTCAAACGCCGAGCACCGCATCCATCGTGTAGCGGCCGGGAGGCGCGCTTGCCAGCCACAGCGCGGCGCGGACCGCACCGCGCGCGAACAGCGCACGGTCGTCGGCGCGGTGGCCGAGTTCGATCCGTTCGCCCTCACCCGCGAAGACCACCTGATGATCGCCGACGATGGTGCCGCCGCGCAGCGCGGCGAAACCGATCGTGCCGCCCGCCCGTGCACCGACCAGTCCGGCACGACCGATGACGCCGCTATCGGCCAGCGTCGTCCCCAGCCCTTCCGCCGCGGCATCGCCCAGCATCAGCGCGGTACCCGACGGGGCATCGACCTTCAGCCGGTGATGGCTCTCGACGATTTCGATGTCCCAGTCGGGACCGAGGCGGCTGGCGGCGTCGCGCACGAGCCGCGACAGCAGCGCGATGCCGAACGAGGTATTGCCGGTCTGCAGCACCGCGATGTCGCGCGCAGCATCGTCGATCATCGCATGATGCCGTTCGGTAAGGCCGGTGGTGCCGATGACGATCGGCGTCGCAGCAGCGCGAGCAGCGGCCAGATTACCCTCCAGCGCGACCGGCGCGGAGAAATCGACCAGCACATCGGCGCCTGCGGCAAGCTCGACCGGATCGCCCCCCTGATCGACGCCGCCGGCAAGGGTTTCGCCCAGCCGTTCGATCTCCAGCGCGATCGCGCGCCCCATCCGGCCCTGCCAACCGAAGATACCGATGCTGGTCACTGATTCCCGCCCGCTAGCGTCCGGCTGGCCGCCTGATCGCGCCCCCGACCAGTAGCGCAATGGCCCCATGACCGGCGATGTGCAAGCGATTGCGCGGCGCCGCGCGTTCCGGTTCGACGATTGAATGATTCAGCGTTGGACCGACGCGATCGGTGCTTCGGCGTATTTCGGGTCGGCCGGATCGAATTCAGGCTGCGGAACGAACGTGCGCGAGGTCAACGCGACGTTACCCAGCCCGGCCAGCTTGAACGTGCCGATCTTGAAGACCTTTGGCGCGCTGCCCGCACGTTCGACGGTGACCGCATCGACATGGAGGTCGCCATGCTTGGTCCACAGCATGTGCGGCGCGAGCAGCATGTCCATGTTGTTATAGCGCACCGACAGGCAGATGCGCTGCATCAGCGCAAAGCGAATGATATCGCTCAGCGTTGCGCGCTGTTCCTCGGCCACGCTGTCGGTCGCGGCATGAACGTCCGACTCGGATACGGCATCGTTGTGCATCGCAGCATTTAGTAGTGATTGTAACTGCCAGCAGCAAGGGGGCTGGCATCATCCATTCGCCCGACGCGCGCGGATGAGCCATGAATCGGGGCGCACCGGAAGCGTATGATCCGGCGATCAGGACGGCAGCAACGGACCATCTGCACGCTACCGGGCACAACCCAAGGTAACATTGCGATTTTGTACGCAGTTTTGTGAGCAGACCAATACCTTGGTATCATCAGCACCGGTTTCCTCCCGCGCCGCAATCGGCTAGGCGCGGATCAATAATGGGAAATCTATTCATCGTCATGGCCGGCGGGGCGCTGGGGTCAGGCCTTCGCTATCTGTTCGGTCGCTTCGCTACCGCTTCGTTCGGCCCCGACTATCCATGGGGTACGCTGGGCGTGAACCTGATCGGCGGGCTGGCGATGGGGTTGTTGACCGGCCTGCTCCTGCGCAGCGGCGGCAGCGAGCCGGTGCGGCTGGCGGTCGGTGTGGGCGTGCTGGGCGGCTTTACGACCTTTTCAGCGTTTTCGCTCGACATGGTGACGATGATCGAACGCGGCGCGATGGCCAGCGCGCTGGGATATGTACTGGTATCGGTGATCGGCGCGGGCATCGCGCTGTTCGTCGGGCTGCAACTGACACGGGGTGCGGCATGAGCGAGAACGACGTCCGGCAATTCACGGTCGGTGCCGATGACGACGGCATCCGGCTGGACCGCTGGTTCAAGCGGCATCTGCCCGATACCAGCTTCAACATCGTGTCGCGCTGGGCGCGGACCGGGCAGTTGCGCATCGATGGCGGGCGGGCACAGCCCGGCGCGCGGCTGGCCGCAGGACAGGTGCTGCGGGTGCCGCCGCCCGAATCAGCGATCGTCGCCCAGCCCAAGGCGAAGGCCGAACGCCCCCCGCTATCCGCGGAACAGATCGAACTGGCCCAGTCGCTGGTAATCCACCGCGACAAGCAGGCGATCGTCCTGAACAAGCCGCCGGGTCTGGCGACGCAGGGCGGGACGAAGACCCACGACCATGTCGACGGGCTGCTCGACGCGTTGCAGTTCGACGGCGAAAGCCGGCCGAAGCTGGTCCACCGGCTGGACAAGGACACGTCGGGCGCGCTGCTGATCGCGCGGACGGCGCGGGCGGCGGCGTTCTTCGCCAAGTCCTTTTCGGGGCGGACCGCGAAGAAGGTGTATTGGGCGTTGATCGTCGGCATCCCCGATATCTCCGACGGGATCGTCGACCTGCCGCTCGCCAAGCAGCCCGGCACGGGCGGCGAGAAGATGCATGTCGACGAGGACGAGGGCCAGCCGGCGCGGTCGCGGTACCGCGTGATCGAACGGGTCGGCAACCGCGCGGCGTGGGTCGAGCTGCAACCCTTTACCGGGCGCACCCACCAGTTGCGCGTGCATATGGCCGCGATCGGCCATCCGATCGTCGGCGACGGCAAATATGGCGGACAGGCCGCGTTCCTGACCGGCGGGGTCAGCCGCAAGATGCACCTGCACGCACGGCGCATCCGCATCGATCATCCCGATGGCGGCAAGGTCGACGTCACCGCCGAACTGCCCGATCATTTCGCCGAGAGCATCGACCTGCTGGGGTTCGACCTGAGCCTGGGCAATGCGATGATCGACGATACGCCGCCGCCCGTCACCAAGGCCGATCTGAAGGCCAAGGCGAAGGCGCATGCCAAGACCTATCGCAAGGAACGGCGGGGTGAGCGTCGCTCCCGGGGATCGCGCGACTGATGCATCCCGACCGGGCCTTTCGGATGGCCGACGATGCCGCACGGACGTTCGTGCGAGACGAAGGGTTCGGCGTGCTGTTCGTCGGCACGCCCGACGGACCGCGTGCGGCGCAGGTGCCGGTGGTAATGACCACGGATGGCGCGCTGCGGTTTCATGTCGCGCGTTCCAACGCGGTGACCGCACATCTGGAGGGAGCGACCGTGCTGTTCGTTGTGCAGGGGCCGCACGCCTATATCTCGCTGCGCTGGTACGAGGCCGGGCCGAACGAGGTGCCGACCTGGAACTATCTGTCGGTCGAGGTCGAGGGCGTGGTTCGCGCGATCGATCGTGCCGCGTTGTGCGAACAGATCGACGCGCTCGCCGTGACCTACGAAAGCGCGCCGCAATGGGCGGTCGACCAGATCGATCCGGGGAAGGCCGATGCGATGCTGGCCGCGATCACCGGGTTCGAACTGGTGCCGACCGCGTGGCGGGGCACGGCCAAGCTGAACCAGAACAAGCCGGTCGAGGTGCGCGCCCGCGTGGCGGCGGCGCTGGGCAACCATCCGCTGGCACCATGGATGCGGGCAGCATGACCCGGTTGGCCGTATTCGACTGCGACGGAACGCTGGCCGATGGGCAGGCGAACATCTGTACCGCGATGGCGCTGGCCTTTGCCGACGCGGGACTGGCCGCGCCCGATTCGCGGCAGGTGCGCCGCATCGTCGGGCTGAGCCTGCCGCAGGCGGTGGCGCGGCTGGTACCCCATAGCTCGGCCGACCTGCACGAGGCGGTGGCGGAGGGGTATAAGCAGCATTTCCGGGCGATGCGCACCGACGGGCGATTGCAGGACGAGCCGTTGTTTCCGGGCATCGTCGAAACGCTGGTGACGTTGCTGGATGGCGGCTGGCAACTGGGCGTCGCGACCGGCAAGTCGGATCGTGGCTTGCGACTGCTGCTGGCGCATCACCGGATCGACCACTATTTCGTGACGCTTCAGACCGCCGATCGCCACCCGTCCAAACCGCATCCGGCGATGCTGCAGGCGGCGATGGCCGAGGTTGGCGCTGCACGGGAGACAACCGCGATGATCGGCGACACCGGGTACGACATGGCGATGGCACGGACGGCCGGCGTGCGGGCGATCGGCGTCGAATGGGGCTATCACCCGCCGCACGAACTGACCGCCGCCGGGGCCGACCGGCTGTGCGACGATGCGTCCCTGCTCCCCGCCCTGCTGGACCTGCCATGACTCCTGATCCCATCGCGCGCAATCGCTGGCTGATTCTGGTCGGCATCCGTATCGTCACCGCGATGGGGGCGGTGTTCGGGGTGATCGTGCTGGCGCGGGCACCCGATACCGGCATGCGCGTGCTGGGCGTCGCGATCGTACTGTCGGCGCTGTATGCGATGGCGGTGGTGCCGCGCGGGCTGGCTGCGAAATGGCGAAGCCGGTGAGGCGGTTCTGGAAGACCGTCGCGGTTTCGCCCGAAGGCGAGATCGCGCTGGACGGACGGCCGGTGCGGACGCCGGGACGATTGCCGCTGGTCGTGCCCTATCCGGAACTGGCGGAGGCGATCGCGCAGGAATGGCGCGATGTCGGCGAGACGGTCGATCCACGCGCGATGCCGCTGACCGGCCTTGCCAACGCCGCGATCGAACGGGTCGCGGCCGATCCGGCGGGCTTTGCCGGCGGACTGGCGGTTTATGGCGGCAGCGACCTGCTCTGCTATCGCGGCGAGGCACCACTGGCCGAACGACAGGCGGCGGCATGGAATCCGGTGCTCGACTGGGCGCGCAAGCGGTTCGACGTGACCTTCGTCGTCACCGACGGCGTGATGCCGGTCGAACAGCCGCCGCGCACGCTGGCGCGGTTGCGCGAGGCGGTGGTCGCATTGTCGCCATGGGCGCTGGCGCCGCTGTCGCCGATCGTTGGCCTGACCGGCTCGCTGCTGCTCGGGCTGGCGCTGATCGAGCGGGCGATCGATGCCGATACCGCATGGACGGCGGCGCATGTCGACGAGGATTGGCAGGCCGAGCAATGGGGCGAGGATGCGCTGGCCGCCGAAACCCGCGCAGTCCGCGCGGCGGAGTATCGCGCGGCGGTGCGGTTCCTCGACCTTATCCGTCGCGGACCGGACCGCACGACCCGCCGATCCTGAGCGACAGGGTGGCGGTGAGCGCGGCATCGGCAGCGGTGCCTTCGATCCGGTCGATCAGCCGTTCGGTCACGGCACCGGCCATGTCGGCGATCGGACGATGGACGGTAGTCAGCGCCGGGGTCAGCATCCGCGCGAGGATGCTGCCGTCGAAGCCGATCACCGACAGGTCGCCCGGCACCGATACGGCCATGCCCGCCGCGACCTTCAGCACCGCCGCCGCCATCACGTCGTTGGCGGCGAAGATCGCGGTCGGGCGCGGCCGGGCGGTGAGCAGTGCTTGCGCCGCCGTCACCCCGGCGTCGAACCCGTAATCGCCCTCCGCCTCGCCCGACAGCGCGATGCCGTGCGCGGCGAGGCCATCGACGAACCCCGCCCGCCGTTCGCAGGCCGAATGGGCAGATGCGGGGCCGGACAGCAGCGCGATGCGGCGATGGCCGAGCGCGACCAAGTGGTCGGCGACGATGCGCGCCGCGCCGCGTTCGTCGGATACCAGCACCGCGTCATACCCCGACAGCGCGACCGAGGATAACGCCACCGCCGGCACGCCGGCCAGCGCATCGGCCAGCCCGGCCAGTCCCGACACCGGCGGCACGACGACCACGCCATCGACCCGCGAGCGGCGCACGAAATCGAGGACGTCGGCCGCCGGATCGCCCGCGATGGCGACCGGATGGACGACCAGTTCATAGCCACGCGCTGCCGCCGCGCCGACCATGCCGCGTTGCAGGGGGTCGAGCACCAGCGCATTGCGATCGTTATGGACCAGCCCGAGCAGATAGGAGCGCCCGGTCGCCAACCCGCGCGCCCGCGCGCTGGGACGGAAATTCAGCCCGGCGATCACTGCCTCGACCGCTTCACGGGTGACGGCATTGACCAGCGGCGATCGGTTGAGAACGCGCGACACGGTACGGATCGATACCCCCGCGCGGGCGGCAACGTCGGCGATGGTGGTACCGGCGAGCGGTCTGGTCACCGGCGTCAGACGCAGAGTCGCCGGACGACCAGTCCGCGAAGCTCCGGCGCGACCATCACGTCGCGGACCGTCGGGCGGCTGACCGCGAACGCCTCGGCAAGACCACGTTTACCGGGCAGGCGCGTACCGACCGGATGGCACCCCTTGTCGATCGCAGCGGCGATGGCGGTCGAAACCCGCCGGTAGAGCTTGTCGCTGCGCTGCTTCATCGCGAGGACCGATCCCATAGCCGTCCGCTTGTTACAATAGGCTGCGCTCAGCCGGCGGCCGCGTGGGCGATGCCGCGTTCCAGCCCGCGCAACTCCGCCAGCCCCCGCATCCGCCCGAGCAGCGAATAGCCCGGATTGGTGCGCCGCCCAAGATCGTCGAGCATCTGGTGGCCGTGGTCGGGCCGCATCTGGATGCTGCGCCCCTCGCTGCGTGACACTTCATGCACCGCCGCGACCACCGCGGCCATATCGGCATCGCCGCGCAGATGCTCGGCCTCGTGAAACGCGCTGTCGCCGCCTTCGCGATCGACCGAACGCAGATGGAGAAAGCCGATGCGCTCGCCCAGTCGGCGGACCATGCCGGGCAGGTCGTTGTCGGCGCGCACCCCGAATGATCCGGTGCACAGGCACAAGCCGTTCGAGGGGTTGGGCACCGCATCGAACAGCGCTGCGACGTCGCGCTCGGTGCTGACGACGCGGGGCAGGCCGAAGATCGGGAACGGCGGATCGTCCGGGTGGACGACCAGACGGATGCCGAGGTCGTCGGCATGCGGACACACCGCCGTGAGGAACGCGATCAGATTGTCGCGCAGCACGCCGGCATCGATCCCGGCATAGCCGGCGATGGCGTCGCGGAATTGCGCCGAGGTGAAGCTTTCCTCGGCCCCCGGCAGGCCGGCGAGGATCGTCGCCTCCAGCTCGCGGCGCGCCGCATCGTCCATTGCCGCAAACCGCCGCGCGGCGGCATCGACCAATGCCGGGCGATAGTCCTGCGGGGCACCGGGGCGCTTCAGGATATGGATGTCGTATGCCGCGACCGCTTCCCATTCGAAGCGCAGCGCCCGGGCACCATCGGGCAGCGGCCACGCCAGATCGGTGCGCGTCCAGTCGAGCAACGGCATGAAATTATAGGTAACGACGGTGATGCCTTCCGCCGCCAGATTGGTCAGGCTCTGGCGATAGGCGTCGATGTACCGGTCCCAGCCGGGGCCGCACCTCTTCAGATCGTCATGGACCGGCAGGCTTTCCACCACGCTCCAGCCAAGGCCGGCATCCGCGATCATCGCCCGGCGCCCGGCGATCGCTTCGCGCGGCCAGACGGATCCGTTGGGAATGTCGTGCAGCGCGGTGACGACCTCGGTCGCCCCCGCCTGGCGAATGGCGGCCAGCGTCACGGGGTCGGACGGCCCGAACCACCGCATCGTCTGTGTCATCAGCAAATCGCTACCCTCCCCGCTTTGCGAACCCGGATACGGGTTTCGCCAACGAACCTAGGGCAGTGCGATCGACCTTGCCAGTGCGCAAGATTGGTCAGCCCAGTCCGATCGTCGCGGTTTTTCGGGTCATCGCGCAGCGGTCGGCATCGGCGTAAGCGCCCGGCGGATTACCCCTTGGTCGCGGACGCCCCAGAACATATATTGAACGGATGGCGCAACTCGATACCCGGCAGAAACTGGCGATCCTGGCCGATGCCGCCAAATATGATGCGTCGTGCGCGTCGTCAGGCACCGCCAAGCGCAATTCACGCGACGGCAAGGGGATCGGATCGACCGAGGGCATGGGCATCTGTCACGCCTATGCCCCCGATGGTCGCTGTATCTCGCTGTTGAAGATCCTGCTGACCAACAGCTGCATTTTCGACTGTCATTATTGCATCAACCGCAAATCGTCGAACGTCCGTCGCGCGCGCTTCACCGCGCAGGAGGTCGTCGCGCTGACGCTCAGCTTCTACCGCCGCAATTATATCGAAGGGCTGTTCCTGTCGTCGGGGATCATCGGATCGTCCAACTATACGATGGAGCAGATCGTCGAGGTCGCAAGGTCGCTGCGCGAGGACCACGACTTTCGCGGCTACATCCACCTGAAGACCATTCCCGACGCCGATCCCGAGCTGGTCCATCTGGCGGGCGTCCATGCCGACCGGGTTTCGATCAATGTCGAGCTGCCGACGGTCGGGGGATTGAAACGGCTTGCCCCCGAAAAGTCCGCACCGCAGATCGAGGGGGCGATGAAGGACGTCGCCCATGCGATCGCGGACGGTCGCGACGCGCGCAAACGCTATAAATCCGCGCCGAAATTCGCGCCGGCGGGACAATCGACGCAGATGATCGTCGGGGCGGATGCCGCGACCGACCGCGACATCGTCGGCAAGGCGGCGACGCTGTACGACCGGTTCGCACTGCGCCGCGTCTATTATTCGGCGTTCAGCCCGATCCCGGAGGCATCGGCCGTCCTGCCGCTGCAACGCCCGCCATTGATGCGCGAACATAGGCTGTACCAGTCGGACTGGCTGATGCGCTTCTACGACTATCGCCCCGACGAAGTGCGTGCCGCCGCCGATGATGCGACGGGGATGCTGCCGCTCGATATCGATCCCAAGCTGGCATGGGCCTTGAAGTTCCGCGACCGCTTTCCGGTCGATGTGAACCGGGCACCGCGCGAAATGCTGCTGCGCGTGCCGGGACTGGGGGTGAAGGCGGTGGGCGCGATCCTGACCGCGCGGCGGTGGCGGCGGTTAGGGTTGGCCGATGTCGCGCGGCTGACGGTTTCGGTCGCCAAGCTTCGCCCGTTCATCATCGCCGATGACTGGCGACCGGTGGTGCTGGCCGATCGCGCCGAATTGCGCCCGGTGGTGGCACCCAGGAAGACCGACCAGCTGGAGCTGTTCGCCTGACGCTGAAAACCGCTCGCAAGAGAAACCTCCGCCGATGGCCGCCGTTGGTCTGGTCGAACCACCCGAAGGAAATTCCCATGGCCGACGCCCGCATCTATGCCGATCTGAAGGCCGATCACGACCGGCACCGCGACCTGCTCCAGCGGATCGATGCCGCGAGCGGCGACGAGCGCGCTGTCTTGTTCGAGGAGTTCCGCGTCGAGGTATCGGCCCATGCCGCTGCCGAGGAAGAGGCGCTGTACGCGACGATGCTCGCCAATCCCGAGCTGCGCGACGAGGCGCGACATTCGGTGTCCGAGCATAAGGAAATCGACGATTATCTTGGCGAGATCTCCAAGCTCGATCCCGCCGGCAACGAATGGAACCAGCGCTTCGCCGAAATGCGGCATCGTTACGAACATCATATCGACGAAGAAGAGGAAGAGATGTTTCCCGCCGCCGCCAAGGAATTGAGCGACGAAGAGGAAGCGCGGATCGCGACGGTGTTCGAAACGCGCAAGCCCAAGGAACTTGAGATCGCCGAATCGTCCGAAGCAGGCGACGACCGCGACTGATGCGGGTTGCGGCGCTGGCGGCGGCGGATGATTTCGACGGGTGGCGCGACGCCGCCAGGTCGCTCGCCGCCCAGCGCGTTGCACCATCCGAGGTGGTGTGGCAGGTCGGCGACCTGCCCACCGACCTGTTCGGCGACGAGGCGATCGTCGACAGCAACGCCCCCGCCCCCCGCGTCCCCCGCGCCTTCATCGATCTGGCGCGGACGGTGGCGATGCACGCCGACCCGGCACGGTTCGCGCTGCTCTATGCGATGCTCACCCGCCTGATCGCCGAACCGCGGCTGATCGACGACAAGGCCGATCCGGCGATGCAGCGGCTGGAGGAAATGGCCAAGGCGGTCCGGCGCGACATCCACAAGATGCGCGCGTTCCTGCGGTTTCGCGAGATGGTGGAGGCCGAGGACACTCGTTTCGTCGCGTGGTTCGAGCCGGAACATCATATCGTCCGCCACAATGCGCGATTCTTCGTCGACCGCTTCGCGGCGATGCGCTGGTCGATCCTGACGCCCGACCTTTCGGTGCATTGGGACGGCGAGACACTGACGCAGGGGCCGGGCGCGACCAAGGCGGATGCGCCGACCGGCGATCCGGTCGAGGAAGTCTGGAAGACCTATTACGCATCGATCTTCAATCCCGCGCGGCTGAAGAAGGGCGCGATGATGAAGGAGATGCCGCGCAAATATTGGAAGAACATGCCCGAAACCGCGCTGGTCCCGGCGTTGATCGCGGGGGCACAGGCACGCGAGGCGGCGATGATCGAGACGGCACGAGCAGCACCCGGCGGCAACAGTGTGGCGGCATGGGCTGCCCTTCGCGATGAGGCGGCGGGATGCCAGCGCTGCCCGCTATGGCAGCCCGCCACGCAGACGGTGTTCGGCGAAGGGCCGGTCGATGCCGCGATGATGGTGGTCGGCGAACAGCCGGGCGATCAGGAGGATTTGGCCGGGCGACCGTTCGTCGGGCCGGCGGGGCAGGTATTCGACCGGGCGATGGCCGAGGCGGAGATCGACCGGTCGCGCGTCTATGTCACCAACGCCGTCAAGCATTTCAAGTTCGAACCGCGCGGCAAGCGGCGCATCCATGCCAAGCCGGGCGTGGGCGAGATCGATGCCTGCCGGTGGTGGATCGAACAGGAGCGCGGCATCCTGCGTCCGCGCATGACGGTGGCGCTGGGCGCGACGGCGGCACGGTCGCTGACCGGCAAGACGGTGACGATATCGCGTGAGCGCGGGCGGGTGCTGACGTTGGCCGACGGCAGCTCGGCGTGGATCACGGTGCATCCGAGCTATCTGCTGCGGTTACCGGATAAAGTGCAGGCGGAGGAAGAGTTTGCGCGGTTCGTCGAGGACCTGAAGGGGGCGCAGGCGGCGATGGCCTGACGCCAAAGGTCACAAAGGTCACACTTGCCGCGTATTTGGTTCGGGTTCGGAATTTGGTTCACGCGAAGGCGCGGAGACGCGGAGAAGATCGTTTTCGCGCGGTTACGCGGAGGGTTGGGAGCTGGCGGCTGCAGCATTCCCGGCGGAGCCCTTCCCCTGCCCGATAAGAGTAGCGATCCGCTGTCGCGGCATGTTCGACCTCTCTGCGTCTCCGCGTCTCCGCGCGAAAACTAACCTTCTTCTCTTTGCGTCTTCGCGCCTTCGCGTGAACCCGATCCGGCCGGGCCTATCGCTTCACCGCCCTGTAGGAAAATCATTCCAAGCGCGGTCGATGCCATGGCTGGAGCTGCGGCAACGTGATCGCGTCATGCTGCTCGGGAGACTCGGCGATGGCGCGCAGGCGGTCGAGATCTTCGGGTGTGTCGATGTCGATCAGTTCGGCGGGTGTGGTGATGACATGGCGACCGGCGCGGACCAGATCACGCGCGCCGGCGTCGCCCTCCAGCGATTCGAGGAAATCGAAGCGCCCCTGCCCGAACACGGCGGGCGGACAGGGTTTGGTGCCATCGCTCGATGCGACGACCGCATCGTCGCCCTGTGCGGTGTCGAGCAGGCGATAGACATGGGCGGCGGTGATGCGCGGCATGTCGGCCAGCGCGATCACGACGGCCTTCGCCCCCGCCGCCCGTGCAGCGCGCAGCCCCAGTTGCACCGATCGCGACATGCCGGCGCCGGGATCGTCGTTGACGATGACGTCGAACCCGCGCGAGGCGAAATCGAGTTTCGTCCCGTCGATCACCGCGATGCGCGCGAGGAACGAGATCGCCTCCAGCGCCGTCACGACGTGGAAGGCGACCGGCTTGTGCAGAAACGGTTGCGCCAGCTTGTCGGCGTCGCCGAACCGGCGCGAGCGACCGGCGGCGAGTAGGATTAGCGCGGTGTCTTCAGCGTGCATGGAAACTCCTGACCATCGCCGCGGCGATCGACAGCGCGATTTCGGACGGACCGATCGCGCCGATATCCAGTCCGACCGGGCCGTCGATCCGGTCGAGATCGGCCGGCGCGAAGCCGACGGTGGCAAGGCGTTCGAGCCGGGCGGCATGGCTGCGCCGCGACCCCAGCGCACCGACATAGGCGGCGGGGGACCGTAGCGCCTCGATCAGCGCGGGGTCGTCGATCTTGATGTCGTGGCTGAGCGTCACGACGGCGGTGGCGGCATCGGGCTTGAGCGCGGCCAACGCCTCGTCGGGCCAGCGATCGTCGAGCGTGACGCCGGGAAAGCGTTCTTCGGTCAGGAACCGGGCGCGCGGGTCGATGACGGTGGTGGCGATGCCGAGTTCGCGCGCCATCCCGGCCAGCCCCTGCGCGATCTGCACGGCACCGACGATCAACAGGCGGCGCGGCGGGTCGTAGCGGTTGACGAAACCGTCACCCTCCCCGACCTGCGTCCGGCCACTGGTCAGGTCGGTCGTCAGGGTGACCGCCTGTCCCTCGGCGTTTGCCGCTTCGATCGCGTCGAACAGGGCGGGATCGAAGTTTTCCGCGTCGACGCGCTGGACCATCACCTCGATCTCGCCGCCGCACGGCAGGCCGACTTCCCACGCGGCGGCATCGGCCACGCCATAGCGTTTAAGCGCGAAGGGCGCGCCGGCGACCACCTCGGCGGCGGTGGCGAGGATATCGCTTTCGACACAGCCGCCCGACACCGATCCTTCGAACCGGCCGTCCTCATGCACCAGCATGTGGCTGCCGCGCGGGCGGGGCGCGGACCCCCAGGTCGAGGTGACGGTGGCCAATGCCAGCGGCGCTCCGGCCCAGTCGCGGGCGGCGGTGAGGACGGAGTCGTTGTCGGCCATGTCGTTCCGATGTTGGGCGTTTTCGTCGGCGAGTGTCAGCAAGATAGGTTCTGGCTCCCCTTTCTGAAAGGGAAGGGGTTGGGAGTGGGTCGGCCGATTGTTGCGGGGTATCGTTTCCTCGCAGGCCAACCCACCCCCCCGCCCCTTCCTTTCAGGGAGGGGAGACCCCGGATCAGATCACGTCGAGGACCAGCCCGCGCGCCTTCGCTTCCTCCGCGCCGATATACCAGTTGGCCGGGGCCTTCTGGACCAGTTCGTCGAACGACACCTGCGACCCGGCGACGATGTCGCGGAAACCCTCTTCCTCGATCTCGACCGAGGTTTCGATCTCGTGCAGCTTGGCCTTCAGCGTCGCGACCAGCATCTTCAGCGGGCCGGACAGTTCGAGGGTGCTGGTCATCTGCCGTTCGTGCAGCATCAGACGGGTGCCCTTGGTCAGGAAGCGTTTGTCGACCGGGAAGGCTGACATGAAGGTGGAGCCGGCGGAATAGACGGCGACCTTGCCGAGGAACAGCGCCTCGCGGCCGGTATAGTCGCGCAGCAGGCGGATATCGTCGCCCATCGCGCGCGCGACTTCGGGATCGCCGCCGAGCGTCGAGATCGACACGACGAGCGGGCCGTCGGCGGGGGCATTCTGCATCTGGTTGCGAAAACTCTCGTACATCGCATGGTCGACGGGACCGGCGAGATGGACGTGCGGGCGGGCAAGCAAAGGATAATCGTTGACGTTGGTATCGGGCATGACGGGTGTTCCTGTATTAGTCGGCGGCGAAACCGAAAGCGCGGGGTAATGTTCCGGATTTCCGCGAATTGATTTCAGGCGGTCCGGAAGAAGCAAGTCCGGGAGTTGGCGCGGGAGAGGTCGCACGCACGGACTATAATCTTCCTCGTCACCCCTAAGCTGATCCGAAGTCCCGCTATTTTCAGTGTCGGAGCTGGAAACGTCGCCCCGGATCAAATGCGGGGCGACGATCGTGGAGCAGGTTGTGACCGGTCGACTGGCGCACCGCGCGCGCACCTCGCGGCGACCCCTCGGCCTTCTCGTCGTTGCAGCCGCGCAAATGAAAAGGGCGACCGGTTCGCACCGATCGCCCTCTTCGTACCTTTCAGAAAAGCGGGATCAATATACCCGCTTCTTCGGCTTGATATAGTCGATCTCGTCGGTCAGCGTATAGTCGTGGACCGGGCGATAATCGATCGCGGTCATGCCGCCATTGCCGCCCCAGCCGTCGAACGACGCGATGGTGTGCTTCATCCAGTTGGCATCGTCGCGATCGGGGAAATCCTCGTTCACGTGCGCGCCACGGCTTTCCTTGCGGTTCTGCGCCGACCGCATCGTGACCATCGCCTGCGCCAGCAGATTGTCGAGTTCGAGCGTCTCGACCAGATCGGTGTTCCAGATCAGCGAACGGTCGGTGACGTTCACGTCGGCGAACGACCGGTAGATGTTCTCCATCATCGTGACGCCTTCGTTCAGCAGCGCGTCGTCGCGGAACACGGCGCAGTGTTTCTGCATCGTCTTCTGCATTTCGAGGCGGATCTGCGCGGTCGGCTTGCTGCCGCTGGCGTTGCGGAACTTGTCCAGCCGCGCGAGCGCGAGGTCGGCCGAGTCCTTGGGCAGCGGCTTGTGCGGGGTGTTGGGCTTCAAGGTTTCCTTGAGGCGCAGGCCGGTCGCACGGCCGAACACGACCAGATCGATCAGCGAGTTCGACCCGAGGCGGTTGGCGCCATGCACCGACACGCAGGCCGCTTCGCCGACCGCGAACAGGCCGGGTACGATCGCATCGGGGTCACCGTCCTTGATCGTCACGACTTCGCCGTGATAATTACAGGGGATTCCGCCCATATTGTAATGGACCGTCGGGGTGACCGGCAGCGGCTGGCGCGTCAGGTCGACGCCGGCAAAGATCTTGCCCGTTTCGGTGATGCCCGGCAGGCGTTCGGCCAGCACCTTGGGATCGATATGGTCGAGATGCAGGAAGATATGGTCGCCGTCCTTGCCGACGCCGCGCCCTTCGCGCATTTCCATCGCCATCGACCGGCTGACGACGTCGCGCGAGGCGAGGTCCTTGGCCGAGGGGGCGTAGCGTTCCATGAACCGCTCACCGTCCTTGTTGGTCAGATAGCCGCCCTCGCCGCGCGCACCCTCGGTGATGAGGACGCCCGCGCCATAGATGCCGGTCGGGTGAAACTGCACGAATTCCATGTCCTGCAGCGGCAGGCCGGCGCGCAGCACCATGCCGCCGCCGTCGCCGGTGCAGCTGTGCGCCGAGGTGGCGGAGAAATAGCAGCGGCCATAGCCACCGGTCGCCAGCACCACCGAATGAGCGCGGAAACGGTGGATCGACCCGTCTTCCATGCACAGCGCGATGACGCCGCGGCACACGCCGTCCTCCATGATGAGGTCGAGC
This sequence comes from Sphingomonas sp. Leaf62, assembly GCF_001421915.1. Taxonomy (NCBI): domain Bacteria; kingdom Pseudomonadati; phylum Pseudomonadota; class Alphaproteobacteria; order Sphingomonadales; family Sphingomonadaceae; genus Sphingomonas; species Sphingomonas sp. Leaf62. The sequence goes on from NZ_LMLN01000003.1 coordinate 140,615, forward strand.
GCGAAATATTCGATGAAAAAGTCGGCGTCATACTTCAGCGACTGCTGGTACAGCGCATGGAGCATGGCGTGGCCGGTACGGTCGGCGGCGGCGCAGGTGCGCTGTACCGGGGGGCCTTCGCCCATATTCTGCATATGGCCGCCGAAGGGACGCTGGTAGATCGTCCCGTCCTCGTTGCGGCTGAACGGCACGCCGGCATGTTCCAGTTCGATCACCGCCGCCGGGGCTTCGCGGACCATATATTCGATCGCGTCCTGGTCGCCGAGCCAGTCGGAACCCTTGACGGTATCGTACATGTGCCACGACCAGTGGTCGGGGGAGTTGTTGCCGAGGCTGGCGGCGATACCGCCCTGTGCCGCGACGGTGTGCGACCGGGTCGGGAACACCTTGGTGATGCAGGCGGTCTTGAGACCGGCTTCGGCGATACCCATCGTGGCGCGCAGGCCCGAGCCGCCCGCACCCACGACGATCGCGTCATAGGTGTGGTCGATGATCTTGTAAGCGTCGGTGGCCATTATTCGGGCGTCCCGGTGAAAGCGATACGGAGGATCGAGAAGGCGGCGAGCAGCCAGCCGGCGCCATAGACGAGGTTCAGCACGACCAGCGCGACGACACGCGTTTCGTCATGCTGGTAATCCTCGATCACGGTCTGCAGGCCCATCTTGGCATGGTAGAAGACCGACGTGGCGAGCAGGAGCAGCGGCACCGCACCCCATGCCGACGACACCCAGGCGTAGACCGTGTCATAGTCATAGCCCGGCAGGATGGCGATCGACAGCACCAGCCATACCATCAGCACGAGGTTGGAGACCGCGGTCAGCCGCTGGTGCCAGAAATGATGTGCGCCGGCCTTTGCCGATCCGAGGCCGCGAACGCGACCGATGCTGGTTCCATTACCCATTACTGCTTCCCCACCAGCAGCCACGCCCACAGCGCCGCCGTGGCGCAGACGGCGAAGACGATCGTCGCGATCGCCGTCCTGCGATTGCCGTTCAATTCGAAATTGGCGCCGATATCCATGAAGAAATGACGCACGCCGTTGCCGATATGCTGGAACAACGCAAAGCTGAGGCCGATGCCTACGACATAGCCGACCACCGCGAACGGCCCGGTGAACCACGACAGGAACTGCGCATAGCTGTCCTGGCCGCCCGCCAGCGCCGCCAGCCACCACACGAACAGCGCAAGGCCGACCGTTCCCATCGCGACGCCGGTCGCGCGGTGCAGGATAGACACCAGCATGTTGGGACCCCAGCGCCAGATCTGTAGATGCGGCGATGTCGGGCGGGCTTTCGGGCGGACCATGGCCAAGTCGGGCATTCCTCAGGCAGTGCGACCGCGCGGCAGATGCGGTCTTCCAGCGATTGTGGTCTATCTACGCACCGCGCCCGCCGATGCAAGTGTGCATCCGCGAAACGGGCTTTGCGCAAGGGGTTGGTCAACGGACTGTTAACGCCTGACCGGCTATTTACGAATCGGCGCATCGGTTCCGACAGGCCGGGCTGCGCAGGGGAACAGGGGATTCGCAACGTGGCGACGAAGACACTTCCGGCAGCAGAGAGCGTCAGCCGTACGATCGATTTGCGGGAACGCCTTCGCCTGTTCAACATCTCCCCGGCCGATGTCGACGCCGCGCGCGCGCTGTGGAGCGTGATCGAGCCCGAGGCGCGACTCGTCGCCGCCGCGCATTTCGACCAGTCGCAAAAGGTCGGCGGGCGCAACAGCATGTTGAACGATTACGAACGGATGCTGGAACTGGGCGTCGCCTATCTGCGCAACCGTTTCACCAACCTGACCGGCATCGCGTGGGTCGAATCGTGCGAGCGCACCGTCGCCCGCGCTTTTTCGAACGACGTGCCGCTGACCTCGATCCTGTCGATGGGCGATGCGGGTGCGCGGGCGCTGCTCGACGTGCTGCGACGTGGCATCGCCGATGAGACCGCGTTCCGCGATGCCGCCGAGCTGCTGTTCCGGCTACGCTCGATCGAATGCGAAGTGTTCGTGTCGCTCTACAATGCCTATGCAAATTACGACCTGCAGGAATCGCGCGACCGGCTGGCGCATGAGTTCCGCGACAATATCGGATCGACGGTCGAACGCGCCAGCCGCGAGAGCGACGCGCTGCGCGGCCACGCCGTCCGCACCTCCGCCAGCGCCCGCGGGATGCTGGGCAAGGCGTCCGAAGTCGCCGCCGCCGCCGAACAGTCGGCGGTCGCGATGCGTGAGGCGGCCGCTACCGCCGCCGGGCTGATCCGCGCGATCGAGGATGCGCGTACCGAGGTCGAGGCCGCCGCCGAGATCGCGACGCGCGCCTCCGGACAGGCGGGCACCGCCGTCGGCATGTCGGAAACGCTGTCCGACCATGCCAAGTCGATCGAATCGATCCTCGGCCTGATCCGCGACATTGCCGGTCAGACCAATTTGCTGGCGCTGAACGCGACGATAGAGGCGGCACGCGCGGGCGACGCCGGACGCGGGTTCGCGGTGGTCGCACAGGAGGTGAAGAGCCTCGCCAGCCAGACCGCCCGCGCGACCGACGACATCGCCGCCAAGATCGCGGCGATCCAGGCGGCGACCCGGTCGACCGTCGAAACCAATGCGTCGATCCGCGCCACGGTGAGCGAGGTGCAGGAAAGCGCCAATCGCATCCGCAGCGCGATGGAGGTGCAGGCGCAGACGGTGACCGCGATTACCGCCGCCGTCGACGAAACCGCGCTGGCCGCCGATTCGATGTCGTCGACGATCGCCACGATCCGCGAGGACACCGAAACCGTCGCGTCGGAAATCGACCGGGTCGGCGAAGGGTTCAACTCGCTCGACGGCGAACTGGGATCGCTGAAGGCCAGCGCGGTCGATTTCATCGCCAAGGTCGCGGCGTAAGGCCGACGACCGCAACGGTGCGGACGACCGCCCGTTGCCCCCTGCCCCGCCCCCGCCTACACGGCGGGGCATGGCTCATATTCTCCTGACCGGCGGATCGCGCGGGATCGGTGCGGCGATCGCCGACCGCCTGCGCGACGCCCACACTCTTGCGGTCCAGTCGACCGGCGGCGACCTTGCCGCCGACTTCGCCGATCCCGCCGCGCCCGGCGACCTGTGGCGGCGCGCACTCGACCGGCTGGACGGGCGGGTCGATATCCTCATCAACAATGCCGGCGTGTTCGAACCGAACCCGATCGACCAGTCCGACGACGATTGGGTCGCAGGATGGGAGCGGACGCTGCGCATCAACCTGACCGCCGCCGCCGAACTCAGCCGGCTGGCGGTGCGCCACTGGCAGGATCAGGGCATCCCCGGCCGGATCGTCAACATCGCCAGCCGCGCCGCACACCGGGGGGATTCGCCCGCGCACTGGCATTATGCCGCTGCCAAGGCCGGCATGGTGGCGATGACCAAGACCATCGCCCGCGCCTATGCCGCGCAGGGCATCCTCGCCTTCGCCATCTGTCCCGGTTTCACCATGACCGGCATGGCCGAGGACTATGTGGCGAGCCGCGGCGGCGACAAGCTGCTGGCCGATATTCCGCTCGGCCGGGTGGCGATGCCCGACGAGGTCGCGGTGATGGCGGCATTCTGCGCGACCGAGGCGCCTGAATCGATGACCGGCGCGGTGCTGGACGTCAACGGCGCGAGCTATGTACGATGAGCTGGAAACTGACCCTGCCGTGCACCCGCGCCGAAGCCGAGGCGATCGACGCGGCGGAGGATTTCGGGATCGACCCCGCCCCGGTGCTGATGACGACCGAGACGGTCGAGGACGATACCGAGACGTGGCGGCTCGACGCCTATTTCGAGGTGGAGCCCGATGCCGCCGCCATCGCCGCGATCACCGCGCTGGCCCCCAGTGCCGCCGGGCAGGTGCCGCGGATCGAGGCGCTGGGCGACGAGGATTGGGTGACGATGAGCCAGGCGGGGCTGGACCCGCTGTCGGTCGGGCGCTTCTATGTCCACACCGCCGCGCAAGGCGGGGATGTGCCGCCGGACAAGCGCGCGTTCCTGATCGATGCGGGACGCGCCTTCGGCACCGGGCATCATGAGACGACCAGCGGCTGCCTGGCGATGCTCGACCGGTTGGCGGACGAGACGTTCGCGAACGCGATCGATCTGGGGACCGGCACCGGGTTGCTGGCGTTCGCGGCGCGCGAATTGTGGCCGGCGGCGCGGGTGATCGCGACCGATATCGATCCGGTGGCGATCGACGTGACCGCCGACAATGCGCGGCTGAACGAGGTTGATCGGGTCGAACTGGTGGTCGCCGACGGCGCATTGTCGGATGCGATCACCACGGCGGCACCCTATGACCTGCTGATCGCGAACATCCTCGCCGGGCCGTTGATGTCGATGGCGCCGGAGGTGGCGGCGATCGCCGCGCCGGGGGCGACGATCGTGCTGGCCGGGCTGCTGGAGACGCAGCGGGCGGACGTGGTCGCGGCCTATGCGGTCTGCGGCGTTACGCTGGCGGAGGTCGACCGGCGGGGCGACTGGAGCGTACTACGGCTGACGGCAGGGGCGGAACGGTTCGTGCCGACCGAGCCGATCGATCCGAAGGGGCGCGACGGCTGGGCTTTGGATCTCTGAATTCCCCCCGGCACGGGGAGGAACTTAGGGTTTCGACCTCGCATACTCCTGCGTGCCGCGGGTCAGCACCACATCCTCGGGCAGTACTTCGTCGACCGCGATCTCCTGCTGCCCGGCGATCGAGTCATACACCGGCGCGAAGTCGGTCTCGACGGTCAGGCGCAGCAGTTCGTCGAAGCTCGGGATGACGAAATAGGTCTGCTGGAAATCGTCGATCCGGTAATCGGTGCGCATGACGCGCGGCAGATAGAGCAGGATCCGGTTGGGGCTGGGATCGTCGAGCGAGAAGCGGGTTTCCGATGCGCTCGACACGATGCCCGCGCCGTAGATGCGTAAGGCACCCGCCTCCTGCACCAGCCCGAATTCGACGGTGTACCAGTAGAGCCGCGCGAGTTGCTTCAGCGACCCGAGTTCGAGCGCGCGCAGGCCTCCGCGACCATAGGCCGCCAGATAGTCGGCGAACACCGGATCGGCGAGCATCGGCACATGGCCGAACACGTCGTGAAAGACGTCGGGTTCCTGAAGATAGTCGAGCTGATCGGGCCGGCGGATGAAGTTGCCGGCGACGAAGCGGCGATTGGCCATGTGGGTGAAGAACACGTCGTCGGGCACCAGCCCCGGCACCGCGACCACCCGCCACCCGGTCAGCGCCTCCAGCCGGTCCGACAGCTCCTCGAAATCGGGAATCCCGGATTCGGACAGTTTCAGCGCGTCCAGCCCGCGCAGGAACGCGTCCGACGCGCGACCGGGCAGCAGCTTCATCTGCCGCGCGTACAGCGTGTCCCACGTGGCATGGTCCTGCGCGCTATAGGCGTCCCAGCCCTGCGGGATCGTCCAGTCGGCATTGGCACCCTCGGGCGGGCGGTCGAGTACATGGGTATCGCTGGCCATCCGACCATAGTAGCATGGGGAACGATGCTACGGAAATGGTCCCTTCGACTGTCGGGTTTGCTGGGCGGCATGCTGTTGTTCGTGCTGGGGTACTGCATCGCCGGGCTGATCGGCGGCGCGATCCCGGGCGGATCGGGCGAGCTTCCGCCGCGACAGGGCATCCGCATCTATGTCGAGGATAACGGCATCCATACCGGCATCGTCCTGCCCAAACATGCCGCCGGCCAGTCGTTCGACGATGTGGTACGTGCCGGCGATCTGGCCGACCCGCGCTATGCCGGCCATGGCTGGCTGTCGATCGGCTGGGGCGAGCGCGCCTTCTACCTCGGCACGCCGACCTGGGCCGATGTCAGCCCGGTCACCATCCTTGCCGCCGCGACCGGCAGCGACGCGGTGGTGCTGCATGTCGGGCATCTGCCCGAACCGAAGGGCGAGCCGGGGGTTTATCCGGTCACGCTGTCGCCCGACCAGTATCGGCGGCTGGTCGCGGCGATCCGTGCGAGTTTCGCGCAAGGGCCATCCGTACACGGCTATGGCCCGTCCGATGCCTTTTACGCGGCGCGCGGGCGGTACAGCGCGGTACATACCTGCAATGCGTGGACCGGCGCGGTGCTGCGGGCGGCGGGGGTGCCGATGGGGGCGTGGACGCCGTTTCCGGTGACGGTCACGGCATGGCTGTGACCATGCTCGCCCCGCCCCCGATCGGCCGTTTCGTGATCGAGACGCCGCGCGCCGCGATCGCGCTGGTGGGGGTGCCGTTCGGATGGCGGCGGGCGCTGGCGGGCGCACCACGGGCGGGCGGCGAGCCGGTGATGCTGTTGCCCGGATTGTTCAACAGCGACCGGTCGAACACGATTCTGCGCCGCTATCTGCGCGCGCTCGGCCACCACGCGCATGGCTGGGAACTGGGGCGCAATTTCGGACAGCGCAGCATCGGGCCGGACGCGGGCGACCTGTTCGCGCGCATCGATGCCGTCGCGCAGGCGAGCGGACGGCCGGTGGCACTGGTCGGGGTCAGTCTGGGCGGGATCATGGCGCGGCTGGCGGCGCATCGCCGGCCCGATCTGGTCGAACAGGTGGTGACCGTCGCCAGCCCCTATGCCGGGCCGGCGCGCTCGACCCATGTCTGGCGGCTCTATGAATGGATCAGCGGCGAATCGGTCGACGACCCCGCCGTGCTGGCGCTGGCCGAAGAGGTCCGCCGCCCCCTGCCCGTTCCCGCCACCGCGATCTGGAGCGCCAGCGACGGGCTGGTCAACGGCATGGGCTGCCATGTGCCCGGCGAACCCGGCTGCCGCGCGGTCGAGGTCGTGAGCAGCCATTATGGCGTGCAGACCCGCCTGGTGGTGCTGCGCGCGGTGGCGGAGGCGCTGGCGGGGAATCGGTGAGATCGTACTTCCCTCCCTGACAAGGGCGGGGGTTGGGGGTGGGTAGGCTCGTTGTGGCGCGCTATCGTTCCCTCGCGGGCCAACCCACCCCCGGCCCCTCCCATGTCAGGGAAGGGAGTTAAAGCGACTCAATCGTCGTCCCGCTCGCGACGACGCCGCGCCTCTTCCTGGCGCATCTCGCGACCCTCGCGGGCTTCCTTCTTGCGCATCTTGCGGCCGTAATTGCGGTCGGCCTCCGACTGGCTGGTCGTCGTCCAGTCGATCACCTGCGCACCCGCGCGGACCGGCGCGGTCGCGACGTTCCACACCGTGCTGACACAGCCCCCGGTCAGCGGCGCCAGCGCCAGCATCACCCACCCCAATCGCATGCACCGTCCCTCAATATGGTTTGTCGCGTATCTGCGCCCCGATTAGCGGGAAATCGGTGAAGAAACCATCGACACCGGCGGCGATGGCATCGGCGATCTCCTGCCCCACCCGGCCATGCACCTCGGGTCCGCCGGCCACGCGATAGGATTCGGGCAGGAAGACATTCTCGGCACGATAGGTCCACGGGTGGACACGCAGCCCGGCGACATGCGCGTCATGCACCAGCGGCTTTCCCGCCGCGACCATCGACTTGTTCGGCCCAATCCCGAAGGCATAGGTCGCGACATCCTTCAGCCCGGCCGGAGTCGCCATCGTCGCATAGCTGTCTTGTGGCTGATCGGCCGGCCCGCCGGTCGCATCCATCAACTGGATCAGGCGGATGCCGGTCAGTTTCTTCAGCGCCTTGAGATTGTTCACCTCGAACGACTGGATGAACACCGGTGCCTTCGCACTGTCCCAGCCAGCGGCGTGCAGGTCGCGGACCAGATGCACCTCCATCGGATGGCCGATCGACGCGAAATAGGTCGGGTGCTTGGTTTCGGGATAGATGCCGATCGTCCGACCCGTCTGCGCGGTGGAGCGCTTGGCCAGCGCGATCACCTCGGCCAGCGTCGGGATCGGTTGCTGCCCGTCATAGCGGGTATTGCCGGGGCGCAGTTGCGGCAGGCGTTCCTTCGCCCGCAGCGTGCGCAGTTCGGCCAGCGTGAAATCCTCGGTGAACCAGCCGGTGACCTGCTGGCCGTCGATCGTCTTCGTCGCGCGGCGGGCGGCGAATTCGGGGTGCGCGGCGACGTCGGTGGTGCCCGAAATCTCGTTTTCATGCCGGGCGACGAACACATCGTCCTTCGTCAGCACCAGATCGGGTTCGATGAAGTCCGCACCCTGTTCGATCGCCAGCTCATACGCGGCGAGGGTATGTTCGGGGCGCGATCCGCTGGCACCGCGATGCGCGATGACGATCGGCGTGGCGTCGATCGGTCGTTCCTCGGTCATCATGCCCATCCCCAGCATCGCCAGCAAAACCGTACTCAACATCTGCGATCCTTTCGCAACAGGAAACCGTTTCGACGGCGAACGTTAGCCGATGTGACCAACGGAGCGCCGACCCATGCATTTCACCATCAACGGCCAGCCGCATCAGGCGGAGGTGGACATTCGCACCACCCTGCTCGACCTGCTGCGCGAACATCTTTCGCTCACCGGCAGCAAAAAGGGCTGCGACCATGGCCAATGCGGGGCGTGCACCGTGCTGGTGAACGGCCGCCGCATCAATTCCTGCCTCACGCTCGCCGTGATGCATCAGGATGACGAGATCGTGACGATCGAGGGGCTGGGCACGCCCGAAAAGCTGCACCCGCTGCAGGCCGCGTTCGTCAAGCATGACGGATTCCAGTGCGGATACTGCACGCCCGGACAGATTTGTTCGGCGGTCGGCATGCTCGACGAGGTCGAAAAGGGCTGGCCAAGCCATGTCAGCGCCGACCTCGACGATTCCGATTTCACCGATGACGAGATCCGCGAACGGATGAGCGGCAATCTGTGCCGCTGCTCGGCCTATCCCAACATCGTCGACGCGATCCGCGAAGTCGCCGACGCCAAACAACCTGCGCAGGCGGAGGCGGCGGAATGAAACTGTTCGATTATGCGAAGGCCGGCAGCGCCGAAGCTGCCGTCCGCGAGGGTGCGGGGCGCGAAACGAAGTTCATCGCCGGCGGGACCAACCTGCTCGACCTGATGAAGTTGCAGGTCGAAACGCCTGCACGGCTGGTCGATATCAGCCGCCTGCCGCTGAACGATATCGAGGAGATCGACGGCGGCGGCATACGGATCGGGGCGCTGGTGCCGAATTCGGACCTTGCGGCCGACCCGATCATCCGCGAGCGGTACGAAGTGCTCAGCCGCGCCTTGCTGGCCGGGGCGTCGGGGCAGTTGCGCAACAAGGCGTCGACCGGCGGCAACCTGCTGCAACGGACGCGCTGCTATTATTTCTATGAGACGGCGGCCCGCTGCAACAAGCGGGTGCCGGGGTCGGGCTGCGACGCGCAGGAGGGCTTCAACCGCATCCTTGCCGTGCTCGGCACCAGCGAGAAGTGCATCGCGACCCATCCGAGCGACATGGCAGTGGCGATGCGTGCGCTCGACGCGACGATCGTGACACTGGGCAGCGATGGCGAGCGGCGACGCATTCCGATCGGCGATTTCTATCGCCTGCCGGGCGACACGCCCGATATCGAGCATGTGCTGCGTCCCGGTGAACTCATCACCCATGTCGAATTGCCGCCGGCACCGGCGGGCAAGCAGACCTATCGCAAGGTCCGCGACCGCGCGTCCTATGCTTTCGCGCTGGTTTCGGTCGCCGGGATTATCGCGGTCGAGGACGGCAAGATCGCCTCGGCCCGCCTTGCGTTCGGGGGACTCGGCCCGATGCCGTGGCGCAACGAAGCCGTCGAGAACGTGCTGGTCGGGCAGGCCCCGTCCGATGCGCTGTTCGGGCGGGCCGCCGAACTATTGCTGCAAGACGCCAAGGGCTTCGGCAGCAACGACTTCAAGATTCCTCTGACCCGGCGCACGCTGATCGCGACGCTGCGGGAGTTGACCGCATGACCACCAACGCACTCCGCATGGACAAACCGGTCGAGAACAGCCTGCTCGATTCGAGCGTACAGGGCATCATCGGCAAGGGGATCGAACGGATCGACGGTCCGCTGAAGGTCGCCGGACAGGCCACCTATTCGGCCGAGTACGATTTTCCGAACCTTGCCTACGGCTTCCTCGTCCGCGCAACCTTTCCGGCGGGCAAGATCACCTCGATCGATGCCGAGGGGGCGAAGGCGCTGCCCGGTGTGATCGACGTCGTCGTCGACCTGAAGACCTTCATCCGCAACGCCCAGCAGGGCGGTGAGACCGGAGCCCCGACGCAAGGGGTCAAGGACGTCGCCTATTTCGGCGAACCGGTCGCGATCGTCGTCGCCGAAAGCTATGAGGTCGCGCGCGACGCCGCGCAGCTGGTGACGATCCGCAATGACCCTGCCGACGGCGTCTTCACCTTCGACGATCATGTCGACGACGCGATCAAACCGCCCCCCGGATCGATGCCGCCCTATCACAGCCAGGGCGATCTGGATCAGGCGATGGCCGACGCCGCCTTCACGGTCGACGATGTGTGGCGCACCCCGTCGCAGAATTCGGCGGCGATGGAGCCACATGCCTCGATCGCGGTGTGGGACGATGACGGGCTGACGCTCTACGGATCGTTGCAGATGCCGTCGTCCGACAAGCAGCAGCTTGCCAAGTCGCTGGGCGAACGCCAGTCGAAGGTGCGGATCGTCGCGCGCTATATCGGTGGCGGTTTCGGGTCGAAGCTCGGCATCTCGCCCGACACCGTCGCGACCGCGCTGGCGGCGAAGGCGGTCGGGCGGCCGGTCAAGACGGTGATGACCCGCCAGCAGGTGTTCGACGCGACCGTGCGGCGGTCGAACACGCAGCAGCGCTTCCGCCTTGCCGCCGATGCCGATGGCAAGCTGACCGGGATCGGGCACGAAACGCTGTGTTCGAACCTGCCGGGCGAGGGCTATTTCGAACCGGCCGGACAGGCGACGCAATTCCTGTATGGCGGTGAGAACCGGATCATCAAACATGATGTGGTCGAACTGAACCGGACCCTGTCGGGATCGATGCGGGCGCCAGGAGAGGCGGTCGGGCTGCTCGCGCAGGAAAATGCGATGGACGAACTGGCCGAACAGATCGGTATCGATCCGGTCGAACTGCGCCGCCGCAACGATCCGGCCAGGGACCCGCAGAAGGACATCCCCTTTTCAACGCGGACGTTGACCCGCTGTCTCGACGCGGGCGCAAAGGCGTTCGGCTGGGATCAGCGCAACCGGACGCCCGGTGGCAAGCGCGAGGGCGACTGGCTGATCGGGCAGGGCATGGCGGCCACGACGCGCACCAACATGCTGCAACCCAGCGAAGCGCAGGTGTCGATCGGCCCCGACGGGCGGGCGATGATCGAAACCGACATGACCGATATCGGCACCGGCACCTACACCATCCTCGCCCAGATCGCGGGCGAGATCCTTGGCCTGCCGGTCGAACGGGTGGCGGTGCATCTGGGCGATACCAATTCGCCGCCGGGTGCCGGATCGGGCGGTTCATGGGGCGCGGGCAGCAGCGGGTCGTCAGTCTATCTCGCGGCGCAGGCGCTGCGCAAGAAGCTGGCCGAGGCGATGGGCGTCGAACCCGACGATCTGACGCTGAAGGACGGCCATGCCATCGCCGGCAACCGCCGGGTCGCGATCGGCGAACTGGTCGGCGACGGCATCACGGCCAAGGGGTCGATCGAGCCGGGCAAACAGGAACAGGAAACGACGCAAGCGGGCTATGGCGCGCATTTCTGCGAGGTGAAGGTGCATGCCGTCACCGGCGAGGTGCGGGTGACGCGCTGGCATTCGACGTTCGAAGCGGGGCGCATCCTCAATGCCCAGACCGCACGGTCGCAGTGCATCGGCGGCATCGTGTTCGGCATCGGCACCGCGCTGACCGAGGAACTGGTCCATGACGATCGCGACGGGCGCATCGTCAACCATGACCTCGCCGAATATCATGTGCCGGTCCATGCCGACATTCCGCACATGGACATCGCCTTCCTCGACGATCGCGATCACCATGCCAATCCGTTGCATGCCAAGGGGATCGGCGAACTGGGGATCGGTGGCGCGGGCGCGGCGGTGACCAACGCGATCTACAACGCGACCGGCATCCGGGTGCGCGACTATCCGGCAACGCTGGACAAGCTGCTCGAAGGATTGCCGGCGGTCTGAAAAATGCCTCCCCGCTCGCGGGGAGGGGGACCAGCCGCAGGCTGGTGGAGGGGGAGCGCCTCGCAACGCCACGGCAGCGTAGGCGGCCACCCCCCCCCCCCCCCCCCNCCCCTCCCCGTACCGGGGAGGAATAACCGTGGTTTTTCCCTTGTTCGCATTTGCGGCATCCCTACCTGTCATGTATCTGACGCGCAGACCGGGCGGTCTTGCCGCCCCACAAGCCGAACCGAGCGAGCACCATGGCCGAATTCCGTTTGCCCAAGAACAGTCGCATCCAGAAGGGCACGACCCACACGTCGTCGACCTTGGGCCGGATCAAGAAATTCAAGGTCTATCGCTACGACCCCGATTCGGGTCAGAATCCTCGCTACGACGATTTCGAGATCGATCTCGACGAATGTGGGCCGATGGTGCTCGACGCGCTCATCAAGATGAAGTCGGAACAGGACCCCTCGCTGACCTTCCGCCGGTCGTGCCGTGAAGGCATTTGCGGATCGTGTTCGATGAACATCGACGGCCGCAACGGCCTTGCCTGCACCACCGCGATCGAGGATATCAAGGGCGATATCCGCATCACGCCGCTGCCGCACATGGACGTCATCAAGGATCTGGTGCCGGACTTCACGCACTTTTACGCGCAATATGCCTCGATCAAGCCGTGGCTGCAGACCGTGACCCCGGAACCCGCCGGCAAGGAACGGCTCCAGTCGCCCGAGGACCGCAACAAGCTCGACGGGCTGTACGAATGCATCCTGTGCGCCTGCTGCTCGACCTCGTGCCCCAGCTATTGGTGGAACAGCGACAAGTTCCTCGGCCCCGCGATCCTGTTGCAGGCCTATCGCTGGCTGGCTGACAGCCGCGACGAAATGACCGGTGAGCGTCTCGACGAGCTGGAAGATCCGTTCCGCCTGTATCGTTGCCACACGATCATGAACTGCGCGAACGTCTGTCCGAAGGGGCTGAACCCGGCGAAGGCGATCGCCGAGATCAAGAAGATGGAAGTCGAGCGGATCATCTGATCGCTCGTGCCTTCCTGTTTCCTCCCCGTTCGGTTCGAGCAGCTTCGAGATTGTCGACAAGCGTCCGTCGAGAACGATGTTGATGCGGCCACCGCCTTCTCGACTTCGGTTCTCGACAAGCTCGAGGCAAACGGGGTTGGCGTGATAGGGGCCGGTGAATGACCGTCCTGACTCGTTACGACAGCCTCGTCACCGCCGGTGAACTCCGCCCCGATCCCGAACAGCGCGCCGCCGCGCAGCGCCTGTCGCGCCTCGCCGACGAACTCGATTCACCCCCGAAACGCGGGCTGCTCGCCCGGCTGACCGGCCGCGACGCCCCTGCCCCGCGCGGCGTGTACCTGTGGGGTGGCGTCGGGCGTGGCAAGTCGATGCTGATGGACCTGTTCTACGACTGCGTGAACGACCCGGCCAAGCGCCGCGTCCATTTCCACGCGTTCATGATCGAGGTCCATGCCCGCCTGGCGACCGAGCGCGCCAAGGAAGCGGGCAATCCGGTGCCGCCGGTCGCCGAGGCGCTGGCGAAGGACCTGAAACTGCTCGCCTTCGACGAAATGGTCATCAACAACACCGCCGACGCGATGGTGCTGTCGCGGCTGTTCACCGAAATGATGACCCACGGCGTGACGATCGTCGCGACATCGAACCGTCCGCCTGTCGACCTCTACAAGGACGGGTTGCAGCGCGACAGCTTCCTGCCGTTCATCGCGCTGCTCGAATCGAACCTCGACGTGCTGCCGCTGAACGGCCCGACCGATTATCGCCGCGATCGGCTGGGCGCAGTCGACACGTGGCTGGTTCCCAACGGCCCGGCCGCGACCACGGCGCTGTCGGCGGCATTCTTTCGCCTGACCGATTATCCGGTTGAGGATCGCGACCATGTGCCGTCGTGCGACCTCGATATCGGCGGGCGAACGCTGCACGTACCCAAGGCGTTGAAGGGCGTCGCGGTGTTCAGCTTCTCGCGCCTGTGCCGCGAGGCGCGCGGCGCGCCCGATTATCTGGAAATTGCGCGGACGTTCCACACCGTCATTCTGGTCGGTATCCCGGTGCTGGGACCCGACAACCGCAACGAGGCGGCACGGTTCGTGACGTTGATCGACGCGCTGTACGAATATCGGGTAAAGCTGCTGGCGGCGGCCGACGCGCAGCCGGGCGACCTGTATCCGCGTGGCGACGGACGGTTCGAATTCGATCGGACGATCAGCCGGCTCGAGGAAATGCGGTCGGAGGAATATCTCGCAAAGGGGCATGGCGAGGGGTAGCGCCTGCCGTCATCCATCCTTCACTCCCCATTACAACAGTCCCGTTTGCTTCGAGCGCAGGTTCGAGCCTGTCGAGAACCGAAGTCGAGAAGGGGTTGCCCCGAACAGGTCGTTCTCGACGGTCGCTTCTCGACAAGCTCGAAGCTGCTCGAACCAAACGGGTAGGAAGCTACCGCCGCGCATCCGCCTTCTTCGTCCGCAGCGTCGCCGACGCGGCGGTCGGGTCGTCCGGCCACGGATGCCGCGGATAGCGGCCACGCATCTCCTTCGACACGTCCCGCCACGACCCGGCCCAGAACCCCGGCAGGTCGCGCGTCGTCTGGATCGGGCGTCCGGCGGGGGAGGTCAGGCTGAGCGTCAGCGGCTGGCCCGCCACCGTCGGATGGACGGCAAGCCCGAACAGCGCCTGCACTCGCAGTTCCACGCGCGGCCCCCCTTCGGCGGCATAGTCGATCGCATGGCTCGACCCCGCCGGGCTTTCGAAGCGCGCGGGGGCAAGACGCCGGACCTGCTGCATCCAGTCCCAGCCCGCCACCTGTTCCAGCGCGTCGTGCAGCCCGGTCACCGCCTCCAGCCGCCGCTTGCCGGCCAGCAGCGGCGGCAACCACTCGTCGATCGCCGCGGTCAGCGCCGCATCGCCCAGCGGATCGTCCTGCCCCAGCATCGCCGCAACATAGGCCGACCGGCGACGCAGTATCTCCGCGCCCTCCCATGGCAGCAGCGACAGGTCGCGGCGCACCGCCTGCACCAGCGCGGCGACCATCTCGTCCGCCGACGCCGCCGCATCGGGACCGGACGACAGGCGGATTGCGCCCAGCCGCCGCTCGCGCAGCGCGATCACTCCGCGCGTGGCGGGGTCGAAGGTGACGCTGCGCCGCGTTTCGATCCGGTCGCCGAACAATTGCTCGACCGTCGCCTGCTCGATCGCGACCGCCGACAGGATGCGCGCGCCCGCCGCCTGTCCCTGCGTCTCGGCAACTGCCAGCCATTCGGCCGATCCGAGCGCCGCCGCCTCCAGCCTGAACCCGCGTCCGCCGACCGAGGCCCAGCGTTCGCCCGACGCATCGCGGCGTTTGGCGATGCGGTCGGGAAAGGCCAGCGCGACGCTGCGGGCGAGCGCGTCGGCGGGGGGATCGTCGCGCCTCTTCACCAGCCCCCGCCAGCGGTCGGCCAGCCGCCGCCCGGCATCGGCGCGCTGTCCGCGCTCGCTGCGCCAGCGGCGGCGGCGCTGGTCGAGATCGGTATCGCTGCCGCCCAGCCCCCGTTCGCCCAGTAACACCGCGACCTCCGCCGCCGCCCCGGCAAAGCCCTGCTCGCCCGCCCGGATCAGCATATGCGCCAGACGCGGCGACAGCGGCAGCGCGGCGATGGCCAGACCGTGCGGCGTCGGACGGCCGTCCGGATCGATCGCGCCGAGCGTCGCAAGCCGGGCGCGCGCCTCCTCGACCGCGGCGGCGGACGGCGGGTCGAGCCACCGCAACGTCGTCGGGTCGCCCACCCCCCATTTGCCGCATTCGAGGACCAGCGCCGACAGGTCGGCCTCCAGTATCTCGGCCGGATCGAAACGCGGCAGCCCGGCGGTGGCGGCGGCTTCCCACAGGCGATAGGCGACCCCCGGCCCCTGCCGCGCGGCACGGCCGGCACGCTGGGTGACGGCGGCCTGGCTGGCGCGCTCGGTCGTCAGCCGCGTCATCCCCGCCGCCCGGTCGTACCGCGGACGCCGCGCAAGACCGGAATCGACGACGATGCGGATGCCGTCCAAGGTCAGCGAGGTTTCGGCGATGCTGGTCGCCAGCACGATCTTGCGACGCCCTTGCGGATCGGGGGCGATGGCGGCGCGCTGTTCGGCAGGGAGCAACGTGCCGTGCAGCCGGTGCAGCACCGCGCCGTCGGGCACGACGATGCGTTCGGCGGTCCGCTCGATCTCGGCGACGCCGGGCAGGAAGGCGAGGACACCGCCCTCCGCCTCCACCAGCGCGCGGCGGATCGCGGCGGCGACCGAATCCTCGATCCGCGCCTCGGCATGGCGGCCGATATGGCGCAGGTCGAGCGGGTAGGAACGGCCCTCGCTCTCGATCACCGGCGCATCGTCCATCAGCGCGGCAAAGCGTTCGCCGTCGAGCGTCGCCGACATGGCGAGAATGCGCAGGTCGGGCCTGAGCGCCGCTTGCGCATCCAGCGCGAGGGCCAGACCGAAGTCGCTGTCGAGACTGCGCTCATGCACCTCGTCGAACAACACCGCCGACACGCCGGCCAGTTCGGGATCGGCCTGGATACGCGCGACGAAAATACCCTCGGTCATCACCGTCACGCGGGTCGCCGCCGACCGCTTGCTGTCCATGCGCGTGGCATAGCCGAAAGTCTGGCCGACCGGTTCGTTCGCGGTAGCGGCCATGCGCTCGGCCGCGGCGCGCGCGGCGATGCGGCGGGGGGAAAGCAGCAGGATTTCGCCGGTGACCCACGGTTCGGCGAGGAGAGCGGGGGCAACGGCGGTGGTCTTGCCCGCGCCCGGCGGGGCGACGAGGACGGCGGAGCTACGGTCGCGCAGCGTCCGGAGGAGTTGGGGCAGGACGGCGTGGATCGGGAGCATGGTTCCCTCTAGCAACCCTCCCCGCTCGCGGGGAGGGGGACGTAGCGGCGACCGGCGACCTGCCGGGGGCAGGTCGCAGCCGCGAAGTCGGCTTGCGCAAGCAAGCCGCGGGCGAAGCTGGTGGAGGGGGAGCGCGGCGAACGCTGCCGTTGCGTATGCCGACACCCCCCTCCACCATCCTTCGGATGGTCCCCAGCGTCAGGTTGACCATGCCCCGCATGGTCAAGGATCGTCCGGGGGACGATCCGACCTGACGCTCGTGCCGGGGAGGACTTAGAGGGTGTCGGGGTTGGGACCTAGCCGACCATCCTCGCGGTCCATGGCGTCGATCTTCGCCACCTGCTCGGCTGTCAGCGTCACCGACTGCGCCGCCAGATTCTCCTCGATCCGCGCCCGCGACGACGCCTTCGGGATTACGGCCAGCCCGGCTTGCAGATGCCATGCGAGGATCACCTGCGCCGGGGTCGCGCCGACCTCCTGCGCGATCGCCACGATCGCCGGATCGGTCAGCAGCGTTCCCTGCCCCAGCGGAGACCAACTCTGCGTCACGATACCGAGCCGTTCATGCGCCGCACGCGCCACGCGCTGCTGGAAGTTGGGATGCAGTTCGATCTGGTTCAGCGCCGGCACGACCCCGGTCGCCTCGACGATCCGGTCGAGATGGTCGGGCGAGAAGTTCGACACGCCGATCGACGCCACCCGCCCCTCCTCGCGCAGCCGTACCAGCGCCTTCCACGTGCCGACATAGCGATCCTCGGACGGCATCGGCCAGTGGATCAGGAACAGGTCGATGCGCGGCAGCTTCGCCGCACTGGCATCGAACGCCCGCAGCGCACCGTCGTAGCCCATCGCGTCGCGCCACAATTTGGTCGTGACGAAGATGTCGCGGTCGGCGGTGGCTTCGCCGACGCCCGCTTCGTTGGCGTAGAAGGCGGCGGTGTCGATCAGGCGATAGCCGGCGTCGATCGCCTCGCGCGACAGGCGGGCGGAGTCTTCCGCCGGGACCTTGTAGGTGCCGAAACCGATCGCGGGGATGCTGCGGCCGTCGTTCAGGGGGATGCTGCGGCCGTCGTTCAGGGGGAGGTTGGTCATGGGAATTCCGTGCGTTGGCGTTCGGGAGGTCAAGCGATGGGGGCGTTGAGGTGTTCCCTGCCCGCCCGCAAGAGATGCCGTTCGTGCTGAGTAGGGGCTGAGCTTGTCGAAGACCCGTATCGAAGCACTCTAGAGGCGGTCCTTCGATACGCCATTTCGACAAGCTCAATGGCTACTCAGGACGAACGGCGAGATACCCAAGCTCCCCCTGCCCGTTCGGTTCGAGCAGCTTCGAGCTTGTCGAGAAGCGTCTGTCGAGAACGGTTCGTTCGGGGCAACCCCTTCTCGACTACGGTTCTCGACAGGCTCGAACCTGCGCTCGAAGCAAACGGGGGAAGAAAAGGAGGGGGATCGGAAAGGCCCCTTACCCCGTCGGCCGTCCGTCCGAATCCATCAACACCTCACGCCGGCCAACATGGTCGGGCCGCGATACCAGCCCTTCCTTTTCCATCCGCTCGATCAGCCGGGCCGCCGAATTATAGCCGACGCGCAACTGGCGCTGGAGCCAGCTGGTCGATGCCTTCTGGCTTTCCGCCACCAGCTGACATGCCTGGCGGAAGGTCTGTTCCTCCGGCGAATCGTCGCCGGTGGGGGCACCGTCGAGGCTGAAGCCGGCATCGCCCTCCGGCTCGTTGACCACCGCGTCGATATAGTCGGGTGCCCCCTGCGAACGCCAGAAATCGGACACCGCCTGCACCTCGTCATCGCTGACGAACGGCCCGTGGACACGCGCCAGCGCCTTGCCGCCGGGCATGTAGAGCATGTCGCCGCGCCCCAGCAGCTGTTCGGCCCCCTGTTCGCCGAGGATCGTGCGCGAATCGATCTTCGACGTGACGTGGAAGCTGATCCGCGTCGGCAAATTCGCCTTGATGACGCCGGTGATGACGTCGACCGAGGGGCGCTGCGTCGCCATGATCAGGTGGATGCCCGCCGCGCGCGCCTTTTGCGCCAGACGCTGGATCAGGAACTCGACTTCCTTGCCCGCCGTCATCATCAGGTCGGCAAGCTCGTCGACGATCACCACGATCTGCGGCAGCGGCGACAGGTCGAGCGTCTCTTCCTCATAGATCGGCGTGCCGTTTTCGGCGTCGTAGCCGGTCTGCACCTTGCGGCCGAGCTTCTGCCCCTTGGCAATCGCCGCGCGGACCTTTTCGTTGAAGCTGGCGAGGGAGCGGACGTTGATCGACGCCATCATGCGATAGCGGTCCTCCATCTGCTCGACCGCCCATTTCAGCGCGCGCACCGCCTTGGGCGGATCGGTGACGACATCGGCCAACAGGTGCGGGATGCCGCGATACATGCTGAGTTCGAGCATCTTCGGATCGATCATGATCATCCGGCACTGGTCCGGGGTCAGCCGGTAGAGCAACGACAGGATCATGCAGTTCAGCCCGACCGACTTGCCCGAACCGGTGGTCCCCGCGACCAGCAGATGCGGCATCGGCGCGAGGTCGGCGACGACCGGATCGCCGGCGATATTCTTGCCGAGCACGATGGGGAGCTGCGCATTCTGGTCGGCGAACGCCTGACTGGCGATCAGTTCGCGCAAGGACACCGTCTCGCGCCGCTGGTTGGGCAGTTCGATGCCGATCACGGTCCGGCCCGGAATCGTCGCGACGCGGGCGGAGATCGCCGACATGTTGCGGGCGATATCGTCGGCCAGCTGGATCACGCGGCTGGCGCGGATGCCGGGTTCGGGCTCCAGTTCGTACATGGTGACGACCGGGCCGGGGGCGACCTTCACCACCTGCCCCTTCACGTTGAAGTCGTCGAGCACGCTTTCGAGCAGGCGCGAATTGCGCTCCAGCGCCGCCTTGTCGATCGCCGGGCCGCTCGATTCGGGCGGGGGGGCGAGCAGGTCGATCGACGGCAGCGCGAAATTGTCGCGCCCCTCGCTGCTCGCCGGGCGCGGCGCGCTGGCGAGCGCAGGCGATGCGGCGCGATCGGCGATGACCGGCGGCGCGCGATGGTCGGGTTCGGCGATGCGGCGCGGCTGCGGCCGGGCGGGTGCTTCGTCCTCATCGGGTTCGGCGACGTACGCGCTGGGCGCGACGTCGAACGACGCATCGTCGTCATAGGCGATCTCGCCCGTCCCGGCATCGACGCTCCGCGCGCGCCGTTCGAATTTGGGCATGCGGAACGTGCCGTCGGGAATCTCGATCGTCAGCCCCTTGGCCCAGCGCCAGATGCCGAACAGCCCGGTCGCCAGCGCCACGACGCGAACGATCCAGATTTCGATCTCCGGCTGGCCGATCAGGTGGATCAGCCCCTGCACCGCCGACGCGACGCTCCAGCCGATCACCCCGCCATAGCCGGCGGGCAGCGACAGGATCGCCTCGCCCGACACGAACGCCAGCGTCGCGCCCATCGCCAGCACCCCGATCAGGCAGTCGCGCACCATCCGCGGCCACGGCCCCACCGGCACGTCACGCCACAGCCGGACACTGACGATCAGCCCCAGCGGTAACAGCATCGCCACCGGCACCCCGAACAGCGTCAGCAACAGGTCGGCCAGATGCGCGCCGGGCGATCCCAGCTTGTTGGCGATCGGACCGCCCGCCGCCGTGCTGAACGACGGATCGGCCGACGAATAGCTGGCCAGCGCGACCGCGATCAGCAGCATCGCCGCGAACAGCAACGTCGCCCCGATCATCGCGCCGCTGCGCCTCACGCCCGCCTTCATCGCGTCGCGCCACAACATCGGCTGCGCGTTCGTCGCCATTCGTTCCACCCTTGTTCGATACCGGCCCGATGTGCGCCGCCGCGACCATTGCCGTCAAGGCGGCGTTGCGGTGAACCGCGCCACACCTTAAATCGCTGGCAACACAGGTTACGGATGGGACGGGTTTCATGGCACAGGCGGACGTCATCATCCTTGGCGGCGGGCTGGTCGGCAGCACGCTGGGCGTGTCGCTGGGCGTCCATGGCCTCACCTCGATCATTCTCGATCCCGCCGACCCGGCGGTGACGCTGGCCCCCGGGTTCGACGGGCGCGCCTCGGCGATCGCCAGCGCGACGCACCGCATGTTCGAGGCGATCGGCATCGCCGAGGGGCTGGGCGACGAAGGCTGCCCGATCGCGGCGATTCGCGCGACCGACGGGCTGGCGCCGGGCAAGCTCGATTTCATCCCCGACGCCGCCGACGATCCGGTCGGCGTGATGTACGAAAACAAGCGGCTGCGGCAGGCGATCTACGACGCGGCAGTCGCATCGCCGCTGGTCGATCTGCGCTACAAGGACCATGCGATCGACGTCCGGCGCGAGGCGCATGGCGTGACGGTGACGACCGCGAACGGCGACACGCTGACCGCGCCGCTGCTGATCGCCGCCGAGGGCCGCAATTCACCGACGCGCGAGGCGTCGGGCATCCGCGTCGCGCGCTGGAGCTACGACCATGCCGCGATCATCACCACGCTGGGCCATGCGGAGAGCCACGCGAACATCGCCTATGAGATTTTCTACCCGGCGGGTCCGTTCGCGATCCTGCCGCTGAAGGACGACGACCACGGCCATCGCTCGGCGATCGTATGGACGGTCGATGCGAAGGACCGTCCGGCGATGCTGAAGCTGTCCGACCGCGCCTTCCTTGCCGAAGCATCGAAGAAGATGGGCGGTTTCCTTGGGGAATTGTCGAACCTGTCCGCGCGGTCGAGCTATCCGCTCGGCTTTCACCACGCGGCGCGGATCACCGCCGAACGGCTGGTGCTGGTCGGGGACGCCGCGCACGGCATCCACCCGATCGCCGGACAGGGGCTGAACCTCGGGCTGCGTGATGTGGCCGCGCTGACCGAGGTGCTGGTCGAGGGCAAGCGGACCGGCCTCGACCTCGGCGATCCCTATCTGCTCGAACGCTATCAGCGGTGGCGCGGGCTCGACACCTTCGCGGTGGCGCTGGCCACCGATGGCTTGACCCGGCTGTTCGGCATTCCCGGCAAGGCGGCAAGCGCGGTGCGACGCTTCGGCTTGTCGGCGGTCGATTCGATCCCGCCGCTCAAAGCCGCGTTCATGGCCGAGGCGCGCGGCGAGACGGGCAAGCTGCCGAAATTGTTGCAAGGAGTGACGGCGTAAGGGGCGCTGTCCCTAAGCCGCACGTCACCCCGGACTTGATCGATACCGCTGCGAAAGCCGCAAGCTTAGCCAAACACTCGCCGTACCCCGCGCAGGCGGGGGTCCAGAGCCAAGCAGAACACCGGTCTGCGCTTGAGACCTTGGGCCCCCGCCTGCGCGGGGGCACGGCCAGGCGGGATTGGCGTGGTCCTTTCGCGCAAATCTTGATCCAGCCAGCAGTGACGAACGACAAGGCCCGCTACCAACGCCCCTCGCCCGTCACCCCTTCCCGCCACTCCGCGATCCGTCG
Source organism: Sphingomonas sp. Leaf62 (assembly GCF_001421915.1). Classification (NCBI taxonomy): domain Bacteria; kingdom Pseudomonadati; phylum Pseudomonadota; class Alphaproteobacteria; order Sphingomonadales; family Sphingomonadaceae; genus Sphingomonas; species Sphingomonas sp. Leaf62. The sequence goes on from NZ_LMLN01000003.1 coordinate 162,981, forward strand.
CAACGTCGCGGGCGTCGTCCCCGCCGGCAGCGCGTCGGGGTCGAACCACCCCGCCTCCGCCACCTCCAGCGCATCGCCCCTGTGCAGCGTATCCGCCCCGGCGCGCACGACATAGACGATGACGTGATCGTCCTTGCCCTCGCGCCGGCTGTGATAGACGCCGAGCACCCGTTCGACCGTCGCGCCTTCGATCGCGACTTCCTCGGCCAGTTCGCGGTGGAGCGCGTGCGTGATCGCCTCACCCTTCTTCACGCCCCCGCCCGGCAGATACCAGCCATCGGTATAGGTGTGCCGCACCAGTGCCAACCGTTCGCCCGCATCGAGCAGCACCGCACGCACCCCGATCGTACGCGGCCGGGTAACGCGCCAGACCAGCCGCGCCGCCCGTCCCAGCAATCGATGGTACAACGCCATGCTATCCCCGGATCGGCCCGTCCCGCTCGGCCACCGCCTCGGCATCGGCGACGGCCGGTTCGCTCGCCGGGCGGATCATCAGGAAGCTGCCCGACCAGACGCCGGGAATGTCCCAGCGTCCGCTGATCTCGCAGCCATCCTCGCTCAACACCCCCGAATAGACGACCATGTCGGCATAGCCGGCGCTGTCGTCGTAGAATTTGCTGAAGGTGATCCGCGCGCCCTCGACATGCCCGTCGATCGCGGCGGCGATCAGCGCGCCGGGCGGCTGCGAATAGAGATCGGGTTCGTGGATCGTGCCGACGATCGATCCGCCCAGATCGGCGATGTCGGCCTCGAACGCGGTCGGCGGGTTGGTGTGGGGATAGTTGAAGATCCCACTCCACTTCCCCGTGAGATCGCGGCTCACAACGTCCGCGCCGCTTCGACCAACAGGACCGGCACCCCGCCGCGGATCGGATAGGCGAGACCAGCGGCGGTCGAGATCAGTTCCTGCGCCGCCGCGTCATGGTCGAGCGGCGTCCGGGTGACCGGACAGACGAGAATCGACAACAGCCAGGGATCGATCGTCGCCCCCTCGGGCGCGGTTCGTGCGGTCATTGCAGCGTCGCCTCTTCGTCATCGCCATGCCTGCCGAAGAATTGCATGAGCTGTACGATCAGTTCCGCCCGATCGGAAAGTGCATCGACCTCGAGCAGTGCCTGTTTGGCGGCGACGTCGAACGGCGCGATCTGGGCGATGCCGTTGACGAGGCTTTCGTCGTCCAGCCGCCCGACCGATTCCCAATCCACCGCATAGCCCAGCTGGTCGGCGAACCGCCGCGCCTCGATCTCCAGCGACGCGCGCTCGGCCAGCGCCAGCGTGGTGTCGCCCACGACCGGCAGGAGTTCCGCCTCGACCTGCCGGAACGGCGTGGTCACGTCGAGCTCGCGCAGCACGCGGAACCGCGACACACCGCGCAGCACGATGTCGTAGCGGCCATCGGCCTGCGCCTCGACATCGACGATCTGGCCGACACAGCCGATATCGAACAGCGGCGGCTTGTCGGTATCGCTGCCGGCCGGGCGCGGCTGGATCATGCCGATGCGGCGGTCCCGCGCCAGCGCGTCGGACACCATCGCCCGATAGCGCGGCTCGAAGATATGCAGCGGCAGGTGCATGTTCGGAAACAGCAGCGCCCCCGCCAGCGGGAAGACGGAGACGCGCGCGCTCATCCGAACAGGATCGCCGACAGCTTGCGACGCTGCCGCGACACCCACGGGTCTTCGAGGCCGACCGCATCGAAGATCTTCAGCAGTTGCTGCCGCGCGGCATCGTCGTTCCACGCGCGGTCGGCGGCGACGATCTTCAGCAGCGATTCGGCGGCTCCGTCGCGATCGCCCGCCGCCATCTGTCCGCCGGCCAGCCGGAAGCGCGCGTCGTGATCGTCGGGGTTCGCCTCGACCTCGGCCTTCAGCCCCGCCAGATCGTCGACCGGCTGCGCATCGCGGGCGAGCGCCAGCGCGGCACGGACCTGTTCGATCGCGGGCAGCTTCGCCGCCTCCTCGGGCAAAGCGTCGAGCGCGGCCTGCGTCGCATCGTGATCGCCCAGCGCCATCAGCGCGCGGACGCGACCGGCGGCGACCACGACGTTGTCAGGGGCGATGTCGGCGATCTGGTCGAAGATCGACAGCGCGCGCGCCGCATCGCCCTCGGCCAGTGCGTCCTCGCCCATCGCGATCAAAGGCTCGATATCGGGACCGCCCGGCTCGCCCGCCTCGATCGGCAACTGGCGCAGCAGCTGATCGAGCATCTGCTTCAACTGGCTTTCGGTCCGCGCCGAGGTCAGGTCGGCGACCAGCTGCCCCTGGAACATCGCATAGACGGTCGGGATCGATCGGATCTGGAATTGCGAGGCGATGAACTGATTCTTGTCGGTGTCGATCTTGGCCAGCACCACGCCCTTGTCGGCATAGGCGGCGGCCACCTTTTCGAGGATCGGGGTCAGCGCCTTGCACGGCCCGCACCATTCCGCCCAGAAATCGATGACGACCAGCTGCGTCATCGACGGTTCGACGACATCGCGACGGAACGCCTCCACGGCTTCCTTTTCCGGCGCGGTCAATCCTAGCGTGGCCAAGCGGCGATTCCTTATCCTGAAAGCGTGCACCCTATGTGGGCACGCCCGATGATTCAGAAAAGAGTGATTTAGGGGTTGCGCGATCTGAAACCCCCATCTAATAGCCCGCCTCACCCCAGCCGGTCACCCGGTTCGGAACGCCAGAGCGGGCGTAGCTCAGGGGTAGAGCACAACCTTGCCAAGGTTGGGGTCGAGGGTTCGAATCCCTTCGCCCGCTCCAGCGGTTTCCAACATACTGGAAACCATCGCAAAACCGTCAAAATGAGCTGCTGCCGGTCTGGTAGACACGAGGTTAAGCTACCTGCGCTTGCCGCTCGAAGTCCAT
>NZ_LMLN01000004.1:0-87655 GCF_001421915.1 Sphingomonas sp. Leaf62
TTTGTCGTACCAGCTGATAAAATCGCTCATCATGCTTGGTGAAAAGCTGCCGTTGTGGGTCTCGGCGTACCGTGAATCTGCTGCGAAGGCATCGGAGGCAGCCCGGCTTTCCTTTGCCGCAACCCGCAGGGCCTTCGCACACCGGTCGTCGGATCCCGAATTGGAAGCGGATTGGCCAGGAACGGCCGCGATCAGGAGGGCAGCGGTGAACAACATGCTTTCCTTATTAGCGGTGAAGGAGCAGCCGGCTACACCAAACGCCACTACTGAAGGCAGCGACGATACAGCGGGCAAAGGTGCAACCGGCCCAAAACCCGGGCCGACCGGACCGGATCAGGACCTTTCCGCAGAGTATCCCCGCGAAACGACTATCGATGGTAAGAAAATCAAAATTATTGATACCTCAGGCATAGCTGCTGCAGAAGCAGCTGGCACCACCGGCACTGACGGAAAACCCAATGCCACGGAACACCCCGGTTCGGGGTGATGAACGAGGGCGCTCACCGTTTTAGGTGAGCGCCGCCTGTCACTTTTGCTTTATTTCATCAGCGTGGAATTCGGCGAATGCGGAGCGGACCTCTGCAACCAGGTCGTCATCCTGGATGTCGACCGCCACGGTAACTCGACCCGTCAGTTCGGAATCATTGCGGCTCTCCGTACTTGGCTCTCCCGCTTCCGTGTCGGACCCTGCCTTTTTAACGCCTGCCGTGTTCTGCTCCCCTTCGGCAGAAACGAACACGTCGGTACGCTCGATGCTAAATTGCTGAACTAGTCGTTCAACCGTCATTTCCGCTTCCCGGCGCGTATCAAATTTTGCAACGAGGCTCGTACTCATGGATTGCTTCTGTCAACCGTCAGTGGCAGCCCGCATCCAACACCTTAGCCGACATTCTGCTTCTTTTCCAGCGGCTTAAATGGCGGACGGCTACGGGCAGCGTCCGCAGGGTTCCACGGCTTTGAAGAACCTTGCAGCAGCCGTTGCTATCGGATCAGAAGGCGTAGCGGACCTCGCAATATGGCATGGCTTCCTTGAGCCATCCCAAAAAACGGTCGAGCCATTGTCGCTTCCAGCCCGCCTTGTATCGCAGGTTCCGCATACCGGACTGGCTCCACTTGGCCTCCTGAATGTCGGGCCGCCACAGCCTTTCCTCGGCCCGGGGGTGCCATTGGAGGTTGAGATCGTGCAGCCCCTCATTGTGGGTAAGGAAGATGACCTCGCACTTGAACTGCGCCCTAGCCGCCGACAAGAGCGCCCCGTCCAGCTCGGCGAACAAGGCCTTCCACTCCGCCTCCCAGTTCTCGTGGACGATCACGGGCGAGAAGTTGACATGAACCTCGTAGCCCGCTGCGACGAAGTCGTTAATGGCGGCGATCCGCTCCAACATCGGCGAGGTGCGCACATCGACCACCTTGGCGATCGTATCAGGCATAAGGCTGAAACAGATGCGGGTACGGCATGCGACTGCCGCAGAGAAAACCTCCCCCAAACCCCGTATCGATGGGTATCGGACGGCTCTCCGCACTACCGAACTGAACGGGAATGGTGCGGAAAGGCGCGCCTTCCGGCTGCGTTATCCAATATAGTCAGTCACTTACGAAGTCTTGGCGGAGCCCATTACATTTCGAACGATCGATATCGGTTCTAGCAAGTCACCGAAATCACGAGAAATTTACTTGTAAAGCGTACCGCTGGAGAAAAGACCCTTGAATCTCGTGAATTAGGTACCGAGAGAGGCCAAATTCGTACAATTCGGAACCTAGGTTCCGGAATAATTTTAATTAAAAACAACGACTTGGTGGCGGAGCGGGAGGGATTCGAACCCTCGATACGGTTTTGCCGTATACTCACTTTCCAGGCGAGCGCCTTCGACCACTCGGCCACCGCTCCGCATTGCCGGAAGGTGGGTTCCCTAGGGCGCGGCGGGGTTTCGTGCAAGCGGGAGTTGCGGGGACGGCGCGCGGCGGGCAGAATGGCGCGATGCATTTCGTCTCGCTGATCGCCGCGCTGCTTCAGGCCGCCGCCGCTCCCGCCGCCCCGCCGACCCCGGCCGATCCGGTCGACAGCGACTGGCGGACGATCCCCGACGACGAACTGCTCGTAATGACGCTGGCCGGGGACAAGCCGGTCGTGATCCGGCTGGCGCCGCGCTATGCGCCGGTCCATGTCGACAATCTGCGCAAGCTGGCGCGGGCGCATTGGTGGGACGGCAGCTCGGTGTACCGCGTGCAGGACAATTATGTCGCGCAGTGGGGCGACGTCACCGAGAAGAAGCCTTTGCCGGCCGGCGTCGTCGCCAATCCGCCGGCCGAATATGTGACCGGCCGCTATGATGCGGTCACGCAGATGACGCGGCGCGATCCTTATGCCGCGAAGAGTGGGCATAGCGCCGATGGCTGGCCGGTGGCGAGCGATGGCAAGGGGGCGTGGCTGACGCACTGTTATACGATGGTCGGCGTCGGACGCGATATGGCGCCGAGCACCGGAAGCGGTGCCGAACTCTATGCGGTAATCGGCCATGGCCCGCGCCATCTCGACCGCAATATCGCACTGGTCGGGCGCGTGGTCGAGGGGATGGAGGTTCTGTCGTCGCTGCCGCGCGGCACCGGCACGATGGGATTTTACGCGCCCGATCAAACGGCGACGCCGATCCGGTCGGTGCGGCTGGCCAGCGAGATTCCGGCAGGGGAGCGGCCCCATTTCCAGTATCGCGCTGTCGACAATATCCGCTATGCCGCATGGGTAAAAGGGCGCGAAAATCGCGAGCCGCCCTTTTTCGAAGTACCGGCGGGCGGGGCGGACATCTGTAACGCCATGCCGCCAGTCCGGCCGACGCCCGCAAGATAGCGATCAGACGCGCGAAACGAGCAGCGCCGCGCCGAAGCCGATGAAAATGCCGCCGGTCGCGCGGTCGAACCAGCGGCGGACGCGCGGACGGGTCAGATGGCGCGCGAGGGAGCGACCGCCCACCGCATAGGCGGCGTACCACAGGCATTCGACCACCGCGAACGTCGCGACCAGAATGGCGAACTGCACCGGCTGCGGACCCTCAGGATCGACGAACTGCGGAAGGAAGGCGGTTGCGAACAGCAACAGCTTGGGGTTGCTGATCCCGACCAGAAAACCACCGCGGAACAAATGGCCGGACGGTATGGTGTCGGGTGCGACGTCCAGCGGTGCCGACCGCGCCGTGATCGCGCGGAAACCGAGCCATGCCAGATAGGCGGCACCGGCATAGCGGAGCATGTCGAATAGTCCCGGTACCGCCGTCAGCAGCGCCGCCAGTCCCGCCGCCGACGCCATCAACACGCCGACCAGCGCGGTCAGGCAGCCTGCCATCGCCGGCAGGCTACCGCGCCAGCCGAGCGTCACGCTGCGCGTCAGAACATGGAGCATGTTCGGTCCGGGCGTGCCGCACAGCACGACCACCGCCGCGACGAAGAGCAGCCAGCTATGCAGTGCCATGCCGGGCCGCGATCAGCCCCGGACCCAGTCGGCGACGGCGGTCGCAACGGTGTTCGCGGCCTGATTAATCGCCGGACCGACGCTGTTCGCGTCGATCGTCGCGACCGGCGCGCGCGCCTCGAAGCGGCGCTTTTCGAACGTGGTCGACCCGGCGCGCTGCAGGGTCGCATCGTAGACGACAACCGCTTCGCTGCGCCCGGCATCGATGCCGAATTCGCGCAGTTCGCCGTTCAATTGCGCACCTGGATCGGCAAAGCCCTGCCGCGTGCTCAGCACAACCATGTTCGCACGCGACGTCAGTGTATCCGACAGCAGCCGTGCGAACAGGCGCGCGGGCGGTTCGACCCATTGCGCTTCCTTGACATAGGCGATGCTGGTCGCGCTCGACTGCACCGGCACGCGCGTCACCGCCAGTTCCTGCGGCACGACCGGTACCTGTACGGTGATCGAGCGCGCCTGCGCCGAACTCTGCGTCGCACCGGCGGCGATCGGCGCAACGGGAGCCAGCGTTAGCAGCGCGGGCGGCGGTTCGGCACCGAAGCGGATGCACCCGGCAAGCGGCAGGAGCAGCAGGACCGACAGCTTCTTCATGGGGCGCATCCTTGTCTTCCGCGTCACTTCTTGGGGTCGTAGTCGGGCAGCTTCGAGCGGCCGACCAGCGCGGTCGCGCCACCCTGATCGACCTTTTCCGCGACCGAGGCGAGCGCGCCGGTCATCGCGCGCAGATCGCCGACCAGCTGGTTGACCTGCGGGATGGTCTGCTTGCTGAACGCCTGCAGCCCCGGCTTCGCATCGCCGATCGCGTCGTTCAGCGTGTCGGCGCTCTTCTGCGCGCTGGCGATGGTGCGATTGAGCTGCTGGATCGTCGGCTGGATGTCGTTGGCCAGCACGCCGTTGGTCGTCGCCGCCAGGTCACCAATCTGTTGCGAGGCAACGCCCGCGCGCTGGATCGCGATCCTCGTTTCCGCCAACGTCGCGGCGATTTCCGGGCCACGATCGGCCAGCGCATCGGTCAGCCGGTTGGTGCTGTCGAGGATCGCGGCGATCGAATTCTGGTTGCGGTCGGACAGGACGTCAGCCAGCCGCTCGGTCAGGGTGGTGACGCGTTCGAGCAGTTGCGGCGCGGAGCTGAGCAGGGCCGCGACGCCGCCGGCCTTGGGCGGAATGACCGGCACGCCCATCGGGCACGACTGTTCGGCGTTCGCTGCAGGACAGGTGATCGGCGGCGCGCCCTTGACCGCGCCGTCCAGCGTGATCGTCGACACGCCGGTGAAGCTGCCGACGATCGTCGCGGTCGTGCCGAGCAGGACCGGGGTCTCGTCCTTCACCTTGATGCGGACGCGGACGAATTGCGGGTCTTTCGGCCACAGGGCGATATCCTCGACCTGCCCCGAGGGGACACCCGAAAACGATACCGGCGACCCCTTGGCAAGGCCGTCGACGGCCTGTTTGAAGAAGACGTCATATTCCTTTTCACTGCCGCCGCCGATACGGGCGAGCCACACCGTGAACAGCGCCAGCATGACCAGCAGGATCAGCACCACCGCGCCGACAAGGACATGGTTCGACCGGGTTTCCATCAGCGCCTCTGGGCTTGCAGCGAGGCCGGCTCTGCGCCGGCGTCGCGGTCGTGGTTGCGGGCGGCGATGCGATCCTGCGCATCGGTCGCGGCGCGGCCACGGGGTCCGTTGAAATATTCCTGGATCCACGGATGGTCCAGCGCGAGCAGTTCGTCGATCGTCCCGACGGCAATGACCTTCTTGTCCGCCAGCACGGCCACGCGGTCGCAGATGGCATGCAGCGTGTCGAGGTCGTGGGTGATGAGAAAGACGGTCAGCCCCAGCGTCTTTTGCAGCGACGCGGTGAGGTCGTCGAACGCCGCCGCGCCGATCGGATCGAGGCCGGCGGTCGGTTCGTCGAGGAACAGCAATTGCGGGTCGAGCGCGAGGGCACGGGCGAGGCCAGCCCGCTTCTTCATGCCGCCCGACAGTTCCGACGGGTATTTCGGCCCGGCATTGGCGGGCAGGCCGGTCATCACGACCTTGTACCCGGCGATCTCGTCGAGCAGCGCCGGTTTCAACTTCGGGTAGAATTCCTTCAGCGGCACCTGCACGTTTTCGGCGACGGTCAGCGTCGAGAACAGCGCCCCGCCCTGAAACAGCACGCCCCATTTCTTGCGGATTTCGGTCGCTTCGGTCTCTTCACGGCCGATCGTGTTCTCACCGAACACCTCGATCGTGCCGGCGGCGGGCGTCTGAAGGCCGATGATCGATCGCATCAGCACCGATTTGCCGGTGCCCGACCCGCCGACCACGCCGAGGATTTCACCCCGCCGCACGTCGAGGTCAAGATCCTCGTGGATGACCTGGTCGCCGAACTGGTTCTTGAGACCACGGACGCGGATGAGGGATTCGTGCTCGCTCATATCCACCCGATCCATGCGAAGAAGATCGCGAAAAACGCATCGAGCACGATCACCAAGAAGATCGCCTGCACCACCGCCGCCGTCGTACGGCTGCCGACCTGTTCGGCATCGCTTTCGACCTGCATGCCGTGGAAACAACCGGCCATGCCGATGATCGCGCCGAATACCGGCGCCTTGATCAGGCCGATATACAGGTCGGTGATCGGCACGACTTCGCGGATTCGGGTGACGAAGGTGATCGGCGGGATGCCGAGCTGTGCCCAGCTGAGCAGTCCGCCGCCGATGATCGCGATGATCGACGCATAGAAGCCGAGCAACAGCATCATCACGATCGCGGCGATGACGCGCGGCAGAACCAGTGCCTCCATCGGCGACACGCCGATGGTGCGCATCGCGTCGATCTCTTCGGTCAGCTTCATCGTACCGAGCTGCGCCGCGAACGCCGAGCCCGAGCGACCCGCGACCATGATCGCGGTCATCAACACACCCAGTTCGCGGAACGTCAGGCGACCGATCAGGTTGATCGTGAACACCTCCGCGCCGAACTGTCGCAGCTGCACCGCGCCCTGCTGCGCGATGACCATGCCGATCAGGAAGCTCATCAACCCGATGATGCCGAGCGCCGAGACGCCGACGACCTCGAACCGCTGTACCGTCGCATTGAAGCGGAAACGGCGCGGATGACGCAGGATGTTGAGGAACGCGATGACGGTCGCGCCCATGAAGCCGAGCAGGCCCAGCATCTGCCGCGCACTGCCCGATACCGCTTCGCCGATCTCCTCCAGCACTCGCAGCGGCGGGCTGAGCGCCTTGCCCTTGCGGACGACCGGATCGTCGGCGGCCGCGACCTGATCGAACAGGTGCTGGCTGTCGGTGTTCAATCCCTCAATAGTGACATCGCGGTCGCGTGCGAAGCGGTGGACCAGCCACGCACCGACCGTATCGATCCGGTCGACCTGCGACAGGTCGATCCGGCTGACCGGTCCGTCGACCTCGTTCAGTCGTTCGGGCAGGTCGCCGACATGGGCGAGCGACAGGTTGCCGGTAAAACGCAGCACGCCACCGCCATCGGCCCGGTCGTGCGAAAAATCGGCGGAAGCGCTCATCACAGCCATCCATCGGCGATTTGCGGCGTCGCGGCAAGATGGTACGCGCTTGGCGCATGCGCCACCGCGACCTCGCCATCTATGACATGGACAAGACCATCACCCGCGTCGCGACATGGACGCCGTTCCTGCGCCATGCGCTTAGGGAACGCGGACGAGGTGCGTTGTGGCTGCTGCCGATCGCGGGAGTGGCCGTCACCGGCTATGTCCTGCGCCTGTACGGGCGCGACCGATTGAAGGAGATGACCCACCGGCTGGTGCTGGGTCGCACGGTGCCGGGCGAACGATTGACCGATACGGCGCGCGCCTTTGCACGGGCGACGGTCGCCACCGGCCTGCTCGACGGCGCGCGGGCGCGAATCGAAGCCGACCGTGCCGATGGTCGGATGCTGGTGCTCGCCACCGCATCCTATCGTTTCTATGCACAGGAGATCGCGGACCTGCTCGGCTTCGACGCGGTCATCGCCACCAACTGCGCGCAGGAGCAAGGCGGGAACGTGCTGGCGCGAATCGACGGCGAGAATTGCTACGGCGCGGCCAAGCTGCGCGCGATCGAGGCATGGACCGCCGAACAGGGGATTGCGCGCGGCGATGTAGCGGTCCGGTTCTACAGCGACCACGTCTCCGACGCGCCGGTATTCGACTGGGCCGACGAACCGTTCCCGGTCAACGCCCATGCCCCGCTGAAGGCGCTGGCGCGCAAACGGGGCTGGCCGGTGCTCGACTGGCGCGACTGACGCTGGGGCGGATCGGGTCGGAATGGGGCGGCTCGTCTTCCGTGCGGTTCGACCGCTGTAAACGTTACGCGGGCTAAACGGTTCAATGCCCGCGGCGGACCCTTCTCCGACAGGCTTCCCCTCACTGATCAGGAGGCGAAGCCGTCAGCGCTTCGGCGTCCCCAACCGCTTCGCATTCGCCGTCGCCTTGGCATGAATCGGGGTCAATGCTCGGCCGCCGGCACCGATCACGCCCGCGGTCAGCCGCATCGCCCGGTCCTGTCCTGCCGCGATCCTGCGCGCGGACGGCATGCGGCCAGCGGTCCCGAGCGACCACGCGTCCTGCATCACCTGCATCCACAGCCCCTGCATCGCCGCCATGTCCTTTGCCAGCGAATCGCCCGCCTTCGAAAAGGCCTGCGTCTTTTCGGTGACCATGCCGGTCAGTTCGACATGATCGGCGGTCCATGGATTGCGCAGGCCGGCATCGATCATCGGCATCCGGCGGTCGATCACCACGGCAGAGGCGGCCATCGTTTCCCACAGGCGCAGGCTGGTCTGGGCAGCGTCGGTCCACATCTGCCACCACAGGGTCATGGGCATCGTCATCGCTGGTTCCTTCGGAGGGTCCGCCGCGCATCGGGTGCAGCGCCGCCGCCTTACCCGATGGCCATTCTTTATACCATGCGCGTCATCGTCGCTTGACCCGCATCCTGCCGCATTGCAGCAAGTGTGCCCATGACGACTCTGCCCCCGATCACGAACAATCCCGACATCCGCTTTCTCGGCCGGCTGCTCGGTGACGTCATCCGCACCTATGGCGGGGAGGCGCTGTTCAAACGGATCGAGCATATCCGATCGACGTCGGTCGACCGGCATCGCGGCGTGGCAGGTGCAGATACGATCGACTTGGGGCTCGACAGCCTCAGCCTCGACGACACGATCGCGTTCGTGCGCGGGTTCATGATGTTCTCGATGCTCGCCAATCTGGCCGAGGATCGGCAGGGCATCGCCGCCGAACCGGGGGCCGATGTCGCGACCGCGATCGAGAAGCTGCAGGCCGAAGGGATCGGGCGCGATGCGGTGCTGGCACTGCTCGACCATGCGCTGATCGCGCCGGTACTGACCGCGCACCCGACCGAGGTGCGGCGCAAGTCGATGATCGACCACAAGAACCGCATCGCCGACCTGATGCTGCTGAAGGATCAGGGGGCCGAGGAAACGCCCGAGGGCGACCGGGTCGACGAAGCGATCCTGCGCCAGATCGCGCTGCTGTGGCAGACTCGCGTCCTGCGTCGCGAGCGGCTGTACGTCGCCGACGAGGTCGAAACCGCGCTCAGTTATCTGCGCGACGTGTTCCTGCCCACCCTGCCCGCGCTGTATGCCCGGTGGGAACGGGTGCTGGGCCAGCGCCCACCATCGTTCCTGAAACCCGGCAGCTGGATCGGCGGCGACCGCGACGGCAATCCCTTCGTCGATGCCGCAGCGCTCAAGCTGGCGCTGGCGAAGGCGGCCGAAGCGGTGCTCGGCTATTATCTCGACCAGCTCCACAGCCTCGGTGCCGAACTGTCGATCTCGACCGAGCATGTCGCGGTCGACGAGGCGATCGCGGCGCTGGCCGACAAGAGCGGTGACAATGCCGCATCCCGTGCCGACGAACCGTTCCGCCGGGCGATCAGCGGCATCTATGCGCGCCTTGCCGCCACCCACCAGAAGCTGACCGGAAAGGTCGCGCCGCGCCCCGGCAATTTGACCGGCGAACCCTATGCCGATCCGGCGGCGTTCCGTGCCGACCTGGCGTCGCTCGCGCGGGGGTTGGTGCAACAGAATAACGGTCCGCTGTCGACCGGCGGTGCGCTCGGGCGGCTGATCCGCGCGGTCGAGACGTTCGGTTTCCATCTCGCCACGCTCGACATGCGCCAGAACAGCGTGATCCATGAGAGCGTCGTCGCCGAACTGCTGAAGGTCGCCGGGGTCGAGGCGGACTATAAGGCGCTGGACGAGGATGCGCGGGTCGAACTGTTGCGCCGCGAACTCGAAAGCCCGCGCCCGCTGACCAGCCCCTATGCCGAATATTCGGAGCAGACCGCTTCCGAACTGGCGATCCTGCGCGCCGCCGCCGACGCCCATGCCCGCTACGGCCGCGAATGCATCCGCCATTACATCGTGTCGATGGCGCAGTCGGTATCGGACCTGCTCGAAGTACATCTGCTGCTGAAGGAAAGCGGCCTGTACGTGCCTGGCGAAACCCCGCAGGCGCATATCATGGCGATCCCGCTGTTCGAGACGGTCGCCGATCTGGAGGCGGCACCGGCGATCATGACCCGCTGGCTGGCGCTGCCCGAGGTCGCGGCGATCGCGCAGGCGCGCGGCCATCAGGAGGTGATGATCGGCTATTCCGATTCGAACAAGGATGGCGGCTACCTCACCTCGACCTGGCAATTGTCGAAGGGCTCGACGGCGCTGGCGCCGGTGTTCGAGGAGGCGGGGATCGGGATGCAGTTGTTCCACGGGCGCGGGGGCGCGGTGGGGCGCGGCGGCGGGTCGTCGTTCGCCGCGATCCGGGCGCAGCCGCACGATACGGTGCAGGGCCGCATCCGCATCACCGAGCAGGGCGAGGTGATCGCCGCCAAATACGGCACCCGCGACAGTGCGGTCACGAACCTCGAAGCGATGACGTCGGCGACGTTGCTCGCCAGCCTCGAACCCGATTCGCTGAACCCAGCCGATGCGGCACGCTTCGCCGCTGCCATGGACACGCTGTCGGATACGGCGTTCAAGGCCTATCGCGGCCTCGTCTATGGCACCGACGGTTTCACCACCTTCTTCCGACAGGCGACGCCGATTGCCGAGATCGCCGGCCTGAAGATCGGGTCGCGCCCGGCGAGCCGCAAGAAATCCGACGCGATCGAGGATCTGCGCGCGATACCGTGGGTGTTCAGCTGGGCACAGGCGCGGATCATGCTACCGGGCTGGTATGGGGTCGGTGCGGCGCTGCAATCGTTCGAGGACAAGGGGTTGCTGCGCGAAATGGCGACAGCATGGCCGCTGTTCGCGGCGACGCTGGCCAATATGGAAATGGTGCTCGCTAAGTCCGACATGGACGTCGCGGCGCGCTATGCCGGGCTGGTCGAGGACAAGGCGCTGAGCGAAGCGATCTTCGGCCGGATTCGCGAAGGCTGGCAGGCGACGCATGACGGGTTGCTGTCGGTCACCCGCCAGACACGGCTGCTGGAAAAAAGCCCCGCCCTCGAAGCGTCGATCCGGCTGCGCACACCCTATATCGAGCCGCTGAACCTGCTCCAGATCGAACTTCTGAAGCGGCACCGCGCGGGCGAGGCCGATGCCCGGATCGGCGAGGGCATCCTGCTGTCGATCAACGCCATCGCCACGGCACTGCGCAACAGCGGCTGACGGGCGAGCCTATCCAGCCTGCGGGCGGTTCGACCCGCAGGGTCGCGCCAGGAACGCAACCCCGATCCGGCGCAGCAGCACCGGATCGGGCGCGTGGTTACTTCGCGGCGGCCGGTGTGCCGGCGGCGGCGATGCGCGATCCGTCGGCATTCAGCCCGAGGTCGCGTAGCAGCGGCCCGACCTGCGGATCGGCCCCGTTGAAGTTGCGGAACATAGTCGCGTAATCCTCGGTATGGCCCTTCGACAGGATCATCTCGCGGAACCGCTGGCCATTGGCGCGGGTCATGCCGCCGTTGCGCTCGAACCAGTCGAACGCGTTCGCGCTCAGCATCTTGGTCCAGCTGTACGCATAATAGCCGGCGGCATAGCCATTGCCCCAGATGTGCAGGAAATAGGTCGATCGATAGCGCGGCGGCACGTCGGCGACGTCCAGCCCGGTGGCGGCCAGCGCCTTCGTCTCGAACGCATCGGCGTCCTGCGCCCCCTGTGCGGCGGTCAGCGAGTGCCAGCTCATGTCCATTTCGGCGGCGGCCAGCGCCTCGCCGAACGAATAGCCCGAATTGAACGTGCCGGCGCGCTTGATCTTGTCGATCAGGGTCTGCGAAATGACCTGTCCGGTCCGGTAATGGACGGCGTAATGCGGCAGGATCTTGGGGTTCAGCGCCCAGTGTTCGTTGAACTGCGACGGGAATTCGACGAAATCGCGCGCGGTGTTGGTGCCCGAAATGCTGGGATAGGTCTGGTTCGCGAACAGGCCGTGCAGTGCGTGACCGAATTCGTGGAACATGGTCGTCACGTCGTCGAAACTGATCAGCGCGGGCTGACCGGCGGCGGGCTTGGTGAAATTGCTGACATTATAGATGACCGGCTTCGTCCCGATCAGCTTCGACTGGTTGACGAAGTTCGACATCCACGCGCCGCCATTCTTGTTGTCGCGCTTCCACAGGTCGAAATACATCAGCCCGACCGGGGTGCCGTTCGCCTCCAGCACCTCGTAGACGCTGATGTCGGGATGATAGACCGGAATGTCGGTCCGCCGCTTGAACGTCAGCCCGTATAGCTGGTTGGCGGCATAGAAGACGCCGTCGGTCAGCACCTTGTCGATTTCGAAATAGGGCTTCAGCTCGTCCTGGTTCAGGTCGTAGCGCGCCTTGCGGACCTGTTCGGAATAATAGTCCCAGTCCCATGGCTTCAGCTGGAAATCGCCGCCGGTCGCGGCGATCCGCGCCTGTAGTTCCGCCGCCTCGCGCCGTTGTTCGGCGGCGACCGGCGTTCCCAGTTGCTGCATGAAACCGAGCGCGGTCTTCGGATTCTGCGCCATCTGGTCCTGCAACACGTAATCGGCCCAGGTGGCGAAGCCGAGCAGCTTCGCCTTTTGCGCGCGCAGCGCCGCGATCTTCACGATCGTCGCGCGGGTGTCGTTCGCATCGCCCTTTGCCGCGCGGGTCCAGCTGGCGTTGAACAGCGCCTCGCGCGTCGCGCGGTTCTTCAACGTCGCCAGCTCGGGCTGCTGGGTCGTGTTCTGCAACGTCAGCACATATTTGCCGGCCAGCCCGCGCGCCTTCGCCGCATCGGCGGCCGCCGCGATCTCACCCTCCGACAAGCCGTCCAGCTTTGCCCGGTCGTCGATCACCAGCGCGCCGGCCTTTGCCGCCGCCAGCAGCTTTTGCTGGAACGCCGTCTCCAGTGTCGACAATTGCGCGTTATAGGCGCTCAGCGTCTTCTTGTCCGCCGGCAACAGCAAGGCACCGGCGCGGACCATCCCTTGATAGGTCAGGGTCAGCACCTGCAACTGTTCGGCGTTCAGCCGCAGCGACTGGCGCTGATCGTACAGCGTCTTGACCCGGGCGAACAAGGCAGGGTCGAGGTTGATCGCATCCTGATGCGCGGCATAGGCGGGGGCCAGTTCGGCCTGCGTCGCCTGCAACGTGTCATCGGTATTGGCACCGACCACCCCGTAAAAGGCGAGGCTGGCCCGTTCGAGCAGACGGCCCGACCGCTCCATCGCGGCGATCGTGTTGTCGAAGGTCGGTGCGCTGCGGGCACGGGTGATCGCGGTGATCTCGGCACGCTGTTCGGCCATGCCGGCGCGGATCGCGGGGCCGTAATCGGCGCTCTTGATCCGGTCGAACGGCGGCGCTTCGAACGGCAGCGTGCTGGCGCGCGCGAACGGGTTGGTCGCGGGCAGCGGCGCGGCAAGGGCGGTCGTCGACAGCATCAGGAAAGTAGCGGCGGCGGTAACGGGAAACAGGCGCATGACAGCTCCGTCGATACAGGGAGAACCACCTGTGTCGCACCCCCCGCCCCGCCGGGCAATGCCCGCCGGTCAGCGCAGCATCAGCCAGCCGAGGACGGTCAGCGCCGCCAGCGCCTGCCACCCCCCCTCGGTCCGGATCAGATAGACCAGGCCGATCACCCCGGCGGCGGCCAGCGCGCCCGCCGTGGCCTGTCGCGTGGCGATACGGTCGAGCACCACGATCCCGGCGACGACGTTCGCCGCGATGTTGACGACGATCCATCCATAGGACGGGATCACGCCGATCGATCCCCATAACGGCAGCTTGATGGTCGCAAAGCCGCGCATCGTCCGTGGAAACAGGTCGGCGGCGAGATGCAGCCCGATCCCGAACGCCAGCCCCGCCGCCACCGGCCAGGTCCGCGGGTCGAGTAGCGCGATACCCGGCGGCAGGATACTGTGGAGCAGCGCGCTACGATGGCGCAGTCGCAACGGGGTATCGAGATCGGGCAAGGTGCTGCCCGACGCCATCGCGAGGGTGACGGTCGCGATCAACGTCCAGTTCCCGGCCCCCCCGACAAAGGCCATCACCACCGCACACAGAAGAAACAACGCCGCCGCCATCGACGCGCGTTAATCATCTGTACCCGGTTTGTCCATCGGAACACACGAAAGCTCGATCGCCTAACACGCCGTAAAGGATGCGATTCCCGATGCGATCGGTCAGGACATCAGATAGCGGTCGCGCGGCACGTCGGCCGGGACATCGATCGCCGGCACCGGCCGCGATGCCGCCCGGGCCAGCCACGCATCGCCGCCGTCGCGGTGGCGCGTCGATCCGTCGCCCCGTGTGGCGACCCGCCCATAGACCGGCCGTTCGCGGTCGCCGGGCGAACCGCCGAACATTGCCGCGATATTGCCGTAGGTCGCCGGATCGCGCCCATCGAGGCTGAGCCGGTCGTTCAGATAGCACGCCGTCGCCCATGCCGTTTCAGGGTCGGGTGTCATCGCGATGATCCGTTTCGCCCAGTACATCCGCAGATTATTGTGCATCCAGCCGAAGCGCAGAAACTGGCGCTGACAGGCATTCCAGCTTTCGTCGCGCGTCTCGCCCCGCGCCATTGCCGACAGGCTTTCCAGATCGGGGCGCGGATCGCCGGCATGATCGGCCAGCGTCGTTCGCGCCCATTGAGCGACCCGGTCATAGCGTTCGGGCGCGGCCGACGCGCATGCCTGATACTGGAACCATTCGCGCCACCCGAGCAGCTCGTCGGCGAATTTCGTGCGGTGCTTGGCACCTGCATCGGCGTCCCCCACCGCGCGCATCACCTCACGCGGGCCGAGCACGCCGAAATGGAGATAGGGGGACAGGCCGCTGGCCCCGTCGCGCCGGGTCGCGTCGTTGCGCGCGCTGGCATAGCCCGGCAGCACGTCGCGGACCAGCCGCGCCAACCGTTCCTCCGCCGCCGCGCGCCCGGCGGGAAAGGCGGCGCTGACCGGCAGGCTGTGGTCGATCGCCAGACCGGCGACGACGGCGTCGAGGTCGATCGTGTCGAGCCGGTCGGGCGTGAACGGCAAATCTCCGGCATAGGGCGCGACCATCGGCTTTTCGACATCGGCATCGATCCAGTCCCCGCGCGCGGGTTCGTGGCGACGCAGGAAGCCCGACCGGCCGCCGATCCCGTCGCCGACGACGGCGGGCGGCACCAGACAGGCGGCATTCACCGCATAGACCGCGACCGCCGCGCGGTCGGCGACGCGATCCACCTGCCAGCGCGCGACGAAGGTCGGCTGATCCTCCACCACCAGCGCGGCGGCATCGGCGGCGAGGCGGTGGACCAGCCCCTTCTCGCGGTGGCCCGCCCGGTCGATATGATGGACGCAGGTCAGCCCCCGCGCGCGGCACCCCGCCGCCAGATCGCGACCGGCCCCGAGGATGAAATGGTGCAGCCGGTCGGAGGCGTAAGGGTAATCCTCGCGCACGCCGTGATAGACCAGCACCGGCAGCGACAGCGCATTGCCGAGGCGGATCGCCGCGTCGATCACCGGATTGTCGTCCGCGCGCAGTGCCTGTTGCAGCCAGCACAGCACATAGAGTCCGCCGTCCGCGACGCCGGACGCGTTGCGCGCCCGGACGCGCGGTGCCTCCCGCCATTCCGCAAGTGCCGGGGGCAGTGCGACGCTCACCATGCCATGCCGCCCGTACCCGCGCATTCGGTGTCTTGCCGGCGGCGGGGGCAAGCTGGGATCGGAAGGGGGCGGTGCATCGGACAATCTCCTGTGCGCCGCATAACGATCGGGAACGGCTTCGGTCGCGCGGGCGGACGCGCCTTGAAAACGAACGCACAGTCGGTAAGCCGTTGGCAACGGCGGCGACGAAGCACGCCGATCGACAGGAGAACCCCCATGCGCACGGCACTCGGCATCGGCTTGGCCATGGTGATGCTCGCATCGCCGCTCGCCGCCGGACCGGTTCGCGACAATGTCCTGAGTGCGCAGGAACGCGCGCAGGGCTGGCGACTGCTGTTCAACGGGCGCGACCTGTCGGGATGGCGGTCGTTCGACGGCGGGACGCCGCCCGCGACGTGGACGGTCCGCGACGGTACGCTGGCGCTGATCAAGGCCGACGGACAGATGAGCGGAACCGATCTGGTGACCGCCGATCGCTATGGCGCATTCGAACTGACGCTCGACTGGAAGGTGGCGCGCGGCGGCAATAGCGGCATCCTCTATCTCGCGCGCAAGGTGCCGGGCGCGCCGCTGCTGTATCAGACCGGGCTGGAGATGCAGGTGCTCGACGATGCCGGCCATTCCGACGGCAAGATCCCGACGCACCGCGCCGGCGCGCTGTACGACATGACGGTGCCCCCCGCCGGCGCGGCGCGACCGGCGGGCAGCTGGAACCATGCCCGCCTGCTGGTGGAGCGCGGCCGGATCCGGCAATGGCTGAACGGGACGCCGACCGCCGACGTTTCCTATGGCGACGAAGGCTGGCGTCGCCGGGTGGCGGGATCGAAATTTGCCGGGATGCCGCAGTTCGGCACCTTTCCCAGCGGGGTCATCGGCCTGCAGGACCATGGCGAACCGGTCGCGTTCCGCAACATCAAGCTGCGCCCGATCGGGCCATCGGCCACCGGGGCGGCCAAGTGACCGGCGCGGCCGACGCCGCGATCGACGTCGTCATCGTCGGGTCGGGCGCGGCGGGCGGGATGGCGGCGTACAGCCTGACCAAATCGGGCCTCCGCTGCCTGATCCTCGAGGCCGGGCGCGACTATGATCCGCAGAAGGAGGTGAACATGTTCGCCCCCGAAAGCGCGGCACCGCTGCGCGGCACGGGCACCCCCGACAAGCCGTTCGGCTATTTTGACGCGACGGTCGATGGCGGCTGGCAGGTCGATGGCGAGCCGTACACGATGCGCGAAGGCACCGACTTCCGCTGGTATCGTCCCCGGATGCTGGGCGGACGCACCAATCACTGGGGGCGGCACGTGCCGCGCTTCGGTCCGTACGACTTCAAACCCTTTTCCCGCGACGGGCTGGGGGTCGACTGGCCGATCGGCTATGACGATGTCGCGCCGTTCTACGACCGGGTCGAACGGATGATCGGCGTCAATGGCGGGCCGATCGGACTGGAGAACCACCCGGATTCGCCGGCGGACTGCCTGATGCCGCCGCCCAAACCCCGCGTGCCCGAAATGCTGATCACCGCGGCGGCCGAAAGCCTCGGCATTCCCGTGCGCGCCGCGCATACCGCGGTGCTGACGCGCGACATGCCGGACCCGGTCGCACCGCGCAGCGCGTGTTTCAACGCGAGCCCATGTACGCGCGGCTGCACCATCGGCGCGATGTTCCAGACCACGACCTCGCTGCTGCCGATGGCGAAGGCGACCGGGCGGCTGCGCGTCGTCACCGATGCGATGGTATCGCGGGTGGTGATGGCGTCGGGCAACCGCGCCGGTGGCGTCGAATATGTCGACCGCAAGACCGGCATGCGGCACCAGGTCACGGCACGCGCGGTCGTGCTGGCCGCCGGCACCGGAGAGACGACGCGCCTGTTGCTCAATTCGGGACAAGACGGACGCGCCCTTGCCAACACCTCGGGCGAACTGGGCCGCAACCTGACCGATTCCACCGGCGCGTCGTTCCGCGCCTATATTCCCGGCCTCGCAAACCGCCCGCGCTATAACGAGGACGGGATTGGCGGGCAGCATATCTACATCCCGTTCTGGCTGTACGGCCAGCAGCATCGCGGCGAACTAGATTTCGCGCGTGGCTATCATTTCGAGATCAACGGCCGGTTCGGCATCCCGCCCGACACCGCATTGCCGCGCGCATGGGGACCGGCGTTGAAACAGGCGGTGCGCGAACGGTCTGGCGCGACGATCGGACTGACGCTGCGCGGCGAGATGATCCCCAACAAGGATTCCTATTGCGAGATCGATCCGGGGGTGAAGGACCGCTTCGGCATTCCGGTGCTGCGCTTCGCGTTCAAATGGTCGCAGCATGAGATCAATCAGGTCGCGCATGGCCGTCGCGCTGCGCATTCGGTGTTCCGCCGGCTGAACGGCACGATCCTCGACCCTGACCTGCCACCCGAAAAGATCATGACGGCGGGCGGCGAGATCATCCACGAACTCGGCACCGCGCGCATGGGCAGCGACCGGCGATCCTCCGTCGTCGACGGCTATGGCCAGACATGGGACGTCGACAATATCGTGCTGATGGACGGTGCGACCTTCGCATCGGGACCGCACAAGAATCCGACCCTGACGATCCTCGCGCTCGCGCTGCGCGCATCGGAACGATTGGCGACGCGCCTGCGGTCGGGAGCGCTCGCATGACCTTCAGCCGCCGCACGACCCTGCAATGGTTCGCGACCGCGACCGCCCTGACGCTCACCGCACGGCTGCCGGCCATCGCGCCGGTGGTGAGCGAGGCCGGCATCCCGCCGCCCTTCGGGGTGGTCGACTGGCCCGCACAGGTCCCCGACCTGCCGCCGGCAAAGGGCTATGGCCGCGATCCCGACCTGACCGATCCCAAGGTGCCATGGCCGCTCACCCTGACCAGGGGGCAGCGCGCGACCATCGACCTGCTCGGCGACCTGATCCTGCCCGCCGACAAGGCATCGCCCGGTGCCGGCACCCTTGGCGTCGGAGCGTTCATCGACGAATGGATCAGCGCCCCCTATCCGCGACAGCAGGAGGATCGCGGCAGGATCCTCGCCGGGCTCCTCTGGCTCGACGCGCAGAGCCGGGCGCTGCACGGTGCGACGTTCGCCGCATCGACGCCCGCCCGGCGGACGATGCTGCTCGACGCGCTGACCGTCGCCACCCCGTCGCCGGCCATGGCCCAGCCGGTCGCGTTCATGGACCGACTGCGCAACCTCTTCATCCTGGGCTTCTACAGCCTGCCCGAGGGGAAGGCGGATATGGGCTATATCGGCGACCAGCCGACCGAGGGCCCCTATCCCGGCCCGACCGATGCCGCCCTGACGCATTTCGCCGCCTTGCTCGACGAACTGAAACTGACGGACGCCACCCGGCAGGGATAGCCGGACGCCACCCCCCGAGGCGGAGTTTGGAAGCACGGCCTGCGCCGGTCGCAACGAGCATACCGTGCCGGTACACGTACCCGCATCGCCCTGTTCGCAAGGTGGGTAGCGTACCGAAGTCCGAATTTTTCTGGCAACCGAGAGGCGCGGGCGTTGGAAAGGCCGGGCATGGCGGTAAACGTCCGGTTGTGACCGAATCGGAAGCCCTCGCCCGCCTGACACCGCGTGAACGCCGTTGCCTTGATCTGGTGGCGCAGCATTATGACACGGGACAGATCGCCGCCGAACTCGGCATTTCGGTCGCGACGGTCAACGGCTATCTCGCCGATGCGCGGCGGAAGCTGGGCGCGCGCAACCGCAAGGAAGCGGCACGGATGCTGGGCGCGGCACCCGTTGCCTCGCGGGAACCGCCGATCGCCGATGCCCCCTCCGAACATGGGGGTATGTTCGAACGGGTTGCGCCAGTGCCCCCGCCCCCGACACTGTCCGCCGCGCGGGTCGAGCGTGGATCGGCGGGATGGTTGTCCCGGCTGCTCTATCTCGAACGAACGACCGAACCGCATCGCGTCGGCGCACGCGGTCGGACGTTGATGATCGTCGGGCTGGTCGTGGCGATGTGCGCTGCGCTGGCGATGGCGGTCGTCGCCGCCGTGGGCCTCGTATCGATCTTCGCGAGCCTGCGTTCCTGAAGCGACCAAGGGACACGTCATGTACCAGCCATCCTGTCGGGCGACCACCGCGATCGCCCAGCGGTCACCGACCGCCAAAGGGTCGACCGGCGATGCGATCCGCGCACCGCTGCCGGTCACGGCCTGACCGATCGGGCGACGCCGTGAACGTCTGGCTCTTTCTGGCGCTGCTGGGGACCGTATCGGTCTGGACGCTGTGGCGTGGCGGAGCACCCGAACGGATCGCGATGCTCGCGATCCTGGTCGCGGTTGTCGCCACGCTCGCGGTCGTTTCCGACCGGCCGTTCGCCGACCGCGAGACCGGCATCTTCGCGGTCGACCTTATCCTCACTCTGGCATTTTGTACGCTGGCGATGCTGGCGGAAAGGTTCTGGCCGATATGGCTAAGCGCAATTCTGATCGTTGGCCTGATGCTGCATCTGGCGATCTGGTACGCCCCGCGCCCGTACCGGGAAGTCTATCTGATCCTGCACGCGATGAGTGCCTATCCGACGCTCCTCCTGATCCTTGCGGGAACGCTGCGCCATCGCCACCGGCTGCGGCGCGACGGGCACGATCCGGCATGGTCGAGGACGGCACGTCGGAAAATGCCGCCCGCGCCCGCCGCCTGATCGCGATGAAGGACCGCATCGCCGGCCTGTATCCGGTGAAGGTGACCGATCCGGTCTATGACGCGCTGTTCCAGCTCTACATCGCCGAAGAGGAAGGCCGGCCGATGTCGGTATCGGCGGTGGCACCGATGATCCGCGTACCATCGACCACCTGGCTGCGCTGGGTATCGTTAATGGAAGAGGCGGGGCTGGTCGTGCGTCAGCCCGATCCGGCCGATGGTCGCCGCTGCTGGATCGCGCTGACCCGCGACTGCAAGGCGCGGCTGGACCAGTTGATCACCGATCTGTGGTAAGCGGTGAATGTGCGATATCGTACGCTGGCTGTCGCTCGGGCCTACTGTCGCCGTTATGTCAGTGAAACCGGCTCGGCCGACACCGCATCGGCACGCTTGGGACAACTTCCTGAACGCGCTGTACAAATATCGTTTAGCAATTCGCTCGACATTGAATTTGTCACATTTCGTCGCGAAACATTCCGAACGACGTGGTAGTTTGCTACTAGTCTTTGCAGCAGAAATACCAGGAACGGTAATCCGGCCGGTCGGTTGATGCGCCCGAACCGGCCGCGTGTTTACGCCCCGGTCGGAGGAACCGACGATGAAACCATTGGCGCTGATCTTGATCGGTGCGGCCACGCTATCGGCATGTGCTGCACCCGCCACCCGTATTTCTACAGGGTTGCAGCGCTATGGTCTCGATACGCAGCGTGCCGATTGCGTCGGCACCCGTTTGCAGGGTGACCTCTCGCTCGGACAGTTGCAGCAGCTCGGTCGCGCCGCCGCCGCCTATGGCAAGAACGACCCCAATCCGGGCGTCCTGACCGTCGGCGACCTGATCCGCGTCGCGACCGAGCTGAAGGACCCGGCGATCCCGCTGGCGGTCGGCAAGGCCGCGGCGGGTTGCAACGTCCTGCCCTGACGCCCCGATCCCATTCATGCATACAGGAGACGATCGATGAACAGCGACGAATTCGAAGGCGGTATCCGCTATGCGACCGGCAAGGTTGAAAAGGCCGTAGGCGATGTCGCCGGCCGCCGCGACTGGCAGGCCGATGGCGTGGTCGATCAGGTCGCGGGTGGCGCGCAGCACGGCTATGGCCGCGCCAAGTCGATCCTGAACGACGCGATCGACAGTGCGCCGGGCCTGCTGAAGGATGCCCGCGACCGTCTGGAATCGACCGGCAAGCAGGTGGCCGTTGCCGCACAGCGCGGTGGCGAGACCACCGTGCGCGCTGCACAGGAACAGCCGCTGGTCTGGGCGCTGGGTGCGATCGCGCTCGGCTATGGTCTGGGCTGGCTGATCCACGGACGGCACGACTGATCGCAGCGTGACGAAGGCGTCGTTCACCTCGCTGCGCCAGACGGCCGATCTGCGGCATTTGCGGCAGATCATCGTCGGTCTCGACGAAGGCGTGATCCTGATCGATCCCGATCAGAGCCTGTTATGGGCGAACGACGCCGCGCTCGCGATGCACGGCGTGAAGGATATTGCCGATCTGGGGGCGACGGTCGACGAATACCGGTCGCGCTTTCAGCTCCACTATCGCAACAATCACCGCCTGTCCGCCGACGATTACCCGATCGACCGGGTCGTATCGGGCGACCGTTTTTCGGAAGTGGTGGTTGAGGTGACGGTGGCGGGCGAGGACAAGCCGCGCTGGACGCATCAGGTGCGCAGCCTCGTGCTGAACGATGCCGACGATGCCGAACCGGCCTGTCTGGTGCTGGTCGTGCAGGACGTGACCGCCCGGTATGAGGCCGAGGACCGGTTCGAACAGTCGTTCAACGCGAACCCCGCGCCCGCCGTCATCTGCCGCCTGCGCGATCTGCGGTTCGTGAAGGTCAATCAGGGGTTCCTCGACATGACCGGCTATGACCGCGATCAGGTGATGGATCGGACGGTGTACGACATCGACGTGCTGGGCGGTGCCGAGCGGCGCGAGCTGGCCAAGGAACGGCTGGCCGAGGGGCGCACCATTCCGCAGATGGAGGCAGAACTGGACCTGCCGAACGGTGAGACCAAGCTGGTGATCGTCGCCGGACAGCCGATCGAGATGGGCGACGAACCCTGCCTGTTGTTCACCTTCGCCGATCTCGAACCCCGCCGTCGCGCGCAAGACGCGCTGCGCCACAGCGAAGAACGCTTCACCCGGACGTTCCAGATGGCACCGGTGCCGATGGCGATCGGCGCGCGCGACGGCCACCTGCTGTGTGAGGTGAATGCCAGTTTCGTGCAGATGACCGGCTATTCGTCCGAGGAGATCATCGGCCGGCCGCTCGGCGACGTCGGGCTCTGGGAAAGTCCCGCCGTCCGCCGCCGCGTCGAGGCAGCGATCGATGCCGGGCAGGATCTGCGCGATGAAGAGGTGCGCATCCATGCCAAGGACGGCGCGATCCTCGACTGTATCGTGTCGACCGAAGCGATCCGGCTGGGCGACGGTGCCTGTGTGTTGTGGGCGATGCAGGACATCACCCAGCGCAAGGCGACCGAAGTCGAGCTGGTCGAGGCGATCGAGGCGGTGATGAAGGATACCAGCTGGTTCAGCCGGTCGGTGATGGACAAGCTGGCCCGGCTGCGCACGCCGCCGGGCAACAAGACCGGCCCCGGTCTGAACGACCTGACGCCACGCGAACGCGACGTGCTGGCGCTGATCTGTCGGGGTCAGGACGACAAGACGATCGCGCGCACGCTGGACGTATCGTCCAACACCGTTCGCAACCATGTCGCCCGCATC
The DNA here is from genome assembly GCF_001421915.1 of Sphingomonas sp. Leaf62. Classification (NCBI taxonomy): domain Bacteria; kingdom Pseudomonadati; phylum Pseudomonadota; class Alphaproteobacteria; order Sphingomonadales; family Sphingomonadaceae; genus Sphingomonas; species Sphingomonas sp. Leaf62. Next base: position 22,946 of record NZ_LMLN01000004.1, read on the forward strand.
TACGCGAAAATCGGCGTCAACCGCCGGATCGCGGCGGTGGCATGGGCACGCACCCGCGGCTTCGACGACGGCACGCGGCTGGAAACCGGCGATCGGGAGGCAGCCGAATGAACGACAAGACTCCCCCGGACCCCAAGGGTGCCGACGACAAGCCGTCGGTCCGCGCCGTCAAGGGATCGGTCCACGAAGCGATCGGCAAGCTGATTGGCGACGACGACGCCCGCGATCACGGCTTCGCCGAAAAGGCTGCGGGCGAAGCTGCCGGGGAAAAACCATCGTCGCGGCGCTGACCGCGACGTTCCGTAACCAACAGGAGTAACTATGGCGACCAATCTGAACACCGGCTATCGGCCGGCCGACCCCGCGTATGTCGACAAGACGCCGACCCGCATCTCGTGGGGCGCGGTATTTGCCGGGGTCGTGATCGCGGTCGCGGTGCAGCTGGTGCTCGGCATCCTCGGTGCCGGCATCGGCCTGACGATGGTCGATCCGGTGGAGGGCACCACCCCCGGCGCGGCCGGCTTCGGCATCGGTGCGGGCCTGTACTGGCTGATCACCACCGTCGTCGCACTGGGCGCGGGCGGCTATGCGGCGGCACGCGTGTCGGGCGTGACCGAACGGTTCGACGCGCTGGTCCATGGGCTGGTCGTGTGGGGCGTCACACTGATCCTGACGCTGTATCTGCTGACCTCGGCGGTCGGCGGCATCATCGGCGGCGCATTCCGCACCGTCGGCGCGGTCGCCGGTACGGCGGGCAGCGCGGTGGGTACGGTCGCTTCGACAGCGCCCGTCGCCGCGTCGGTCGCGGGTGTCGATGCCAATGACGTCAAGGACGTCGCGCAGGATGTGCGGAGCGAGGCCGCCGCCTATCTCTCGGACGCGCCCAATGATCCGGCGCAGATGACCCCCGAACAGGCGCAGACCGAAATCGCGAGGCAGCTGCCCGCACTCGCCCGTGGCGGTGCCGATGGCCAGCGTGCCGAAAGCCGCATCGTCGATATCGTCGCGGCACAGCGCAAGATCAGCCGCCCCGAGGCGCAGGCGCAGGTCACGCGCGCCAAGCAGCAGTTCGTCCAGACCAAGGACGAAGCGGTCGCGACCGCCAAGTCGGCAACCGACAAGGCAGCCGGTGCGGCAGCCGGTACCTCGTTCGTCCTCGTGCTCGCGCTGCTGATCGGTGCGGCAGCGGCAAGTTTCGGTGCAACCACGGCGGCACGTCGTAAGTTGCGCTGAGTGTAGGTGGCGGGTCGGCGTATCTCGGCCCGCCACAACCCGGTTTTATCACGAAGGAGAAATGCCATGACCCGCAAGATCGGTCTCATCGTCGCCCTTGCCGCCACCGTCACGCTCGGCGCGTGCAACACGGTGAACGGCGCCGGCAAGGACCTGAAATCGGCCGGATCGGCCATCGAAGGTGCCGCCGGCACGGACAAGAAGTAAGTTCGGCAACGGGCGGGGTACGGAAGCGCCCCGCCCGCTTTGCAGTCGTGCGACCGCGATCCTACATCGTGGTTCGTGCGAAACCTTCCTGCTCCCCTGTCCGACTGGTTCGCCGCACGCGGCTGGACCCCCCGCCGCCATCAGCTAGAAATGCTCGAACAGGCGCGCGGCGGATGCCATGCCCTGCTGGTCGCCGCGACCGGGGCGGGCAAGACGCTGGCGGGCTTCCTGCCGACGCTGGTCGACCTGATCGATACCCCGCGCGACGGGCTCCATACCCTCTACATCTCGCCGCTCAAGGCGCTTGCGGTCGACGTGCAGCGCAACCTGCTGACCCCGATCGCCGACATGGGGCTGCCGATCCGGGTCGAGACGCGCACCGGCGACACTCCCTCCGACCGCAAGGCACGCCAGCGCGCCAAACCGCCGCATATCCTGCTGACGACGCCGGAATCGCTCAGCCTGCTGCTGTCCTACCCCGACAGCGACAAGTTGTTCGCGTCGCTGTCGACGATCGTGATCGACGAAGTCCATGCCTTTGCCACCGACAAGCGCGGCGACCTGTTGTCGCTGTGCCTGACCCGGTTACAGAAATTCGCGCCCACGCTGCGCCGCGTCGCGCTGTCGGCGACGGTCGCCGATCCCGACGGCTATCGCGCGTGGCTCGGCCCCGATGGCGATATCGATACGGTGGCGCTGGTGCAGGGCGAGGCGGGGGCCGAACCCGATATCCGCATCCTGCTGCCGCAGGAACGCATTCCATGGTCGGGCCATTCGGGGCGCTACGCCGCCGAACAGGTGATGCGCGAAATCCGCGCCCACCGCACGACCATCGTCTTCTGCAACACCCGCAGCCTCGCCGAACTGATCTTTCAGGACCTCTGGAAGGCGAATGACGATCAGTTGCCGATCGGCGTTCATCACGGCAGCCTCGACCGCGAAGCGCGGCGCAAGGTCGAACAGGCGATGGCCGACGGCCGATTGCGCGCGCTGGTCGCCACCGCCAGCCTCGACCTCGGTGTCGACTGGGGCAATGTCGATTGCGTGATCCAGATGGGCGCGCCCAAGGGGTCGTCGCGCCTGCTCCAGCGGATCGGCCGCGCCAACCACCGGCTGGACGAATCGTCGAAGGCGCTGCTGGTCCCCGGCAACCGCTTCGAATTTCTGGAGGCGCAGGCGGCCCTCGACGCGGTCGATGCCGGCGAGCTCGACCGCGACGTGTTTCGCCCCGGCACGCTCGACGTACTGGCGCAGCATCTGATGGGCTGCGCCTGCGCCGAACCGTTCGACACTGCCGACATGCTCGACGAAGTGCGTGGGGCCCTGCCCTATTCGGCGCTCGACCGCGACACGTTCGACCGCGTCCTGCACTATATCGCCGAGGGCGGCTACGCGCTGAAGGCATATGATAAATTCAAGCGCCTGCGCTTGGGGAGCGATGGCCGCTGGACCGTCACCAAACCGGGTTTTATCGCGCAACACCGCTTGAACGCCGGCATCATCGTCGACGCCCCGACGCTCGACGTGCGGTTCAAGAACGGGCGGCGGCTGGGCACGGTCGAGGAATATTTCGCCTCGACCCTGTCGCCGGGCGACACCTTCTTCTTCTCCGGCTTGAGCCTCGAGGTCGAGAAGATCGAGCTGACCGATCTGGTCGTCCGCGCGACCAGCAAGCCCGCCCGCATCCCGAAATATGGCGGCACGCGCATGGCGTTGTCGACCAACCTCGCCGACCGGGTGCGCGGGTTCCTCGCCGATCCCGGCGAGTGGCACCGCTTTCCCGACGATGTCCGCGAATGGCTCGAAATACAGGCGCGGCGATCGGTGCTGCCGCGCGCGGGCGAACTGCTGGTCGAAACCTTCCCACATGACGGGCGGCATTATATGGTCGCTTATAGTTTCGAGGGGTGGAACGCGCACCAGTCGCTCGGCATGTTGATCACGCGGCGGATGGAGGCACTGGGGCTGAACCCGATCGGGTTCGTGTCGAACGACTATGCACTCGCCTGCTACGCGCTCGAGCCGATTACCGATCCGGGAGCGTTGTTTTCGCCCGACATTCTCGAACATGAGTTCGTCGACTGGGTACAGGGATCGGCGCTGCTCAAGCGTGCGTTCCGCGAGGTGGCGGTCATCGGCGGCCTTGTCGAACGCCAGCATCCCGGCAAGCGCAAGACTGGCAAGCAGGTCACCTTCTCGACCGACCTGATCTACGACGTGCTGCGCAAATACGAACCCGGCCATCTGTTGTTGCAGGCGGCGTGGGAAGATGCGCGGGCAAGAATGACCGATGTCGGACGATTGGCCGTCTTGCTCGAAACCGCCCAATCCCGGATGCGACACATCACGCTGGAACGGGTCAGCCCGCTGGCGGTCCCGGTGCTGGTGCTGATCGGCCGCGAACGGGTGACGCAGGGGTCGGCCGACGATGCGCTGCTGGTTGAGGCCGAAGCGCTGGCCGCGCAGGCGATGGCGCTGGATTAAGGCCTTTGGCCGTCGTCCCGCCCCCATCCGTTGGCTCCGAACGCGGGTTCCAGCCTGTCGAGAAGGACTAACCCCAAGCGATCAGCCCCGCCCGTTGCGTTACCCGTGCTCGTGCGACACCATCGGCTGGTCCCGGGTCGTCACCGGGTGAAAGAATGGGAGCACGTCACCCGGTGCGCAATTCACCGAATGGTCAGGCCTGGCGACCGGTGGACCCGGAATTTCCCGTCCTTGTCGCATGGTTCGAGGCGGGGCAACACCTGTTCATCGACGACAGCTTATCCGCACCGAATTTCGATGATGGTTCCATCGCCGTCCACGATCAGGTTGATGCGGTCCTGCACGAAGTCCATTGTCGCCATGTTACCCGGCCGCAGGATACGCAATCGAGAATTGCCGACGGCCGCCTGACGGACATCGTCCGAAAGCTTTGTACCGACCTTCAACTCCGCCATGCCGCGTTCCGCCAGCATGGTACCAATATCGCCGCCGAGACCAAGCCCGCCCAGCCTTCCGGGCCATGGCGGCGGCGCTGCCGGTATCGTCATCGCGATCACTCCTGCCCAGATAAAAATCGAGATACATGACTCGGTCGACACCGGTGCAGGCAACGCGCCTGCACCGGTGCTGCGTGGTATCAGGCGTACGCGGCCGGCATGTGGGTGCCGTCGTTCATGGCATACACATAATAGCCGTCCTGCATGCCCATATAGACGAGCCCCTTCGTCGCGTCCAAGCCGTCGATGGCGACCCGATCCCCGCTGTTGCCCGTATCGAGATTGAGGAGCTTGTTCGTTCCCAGACCGATATAGCCGTCGCGGTTGGTGTCGCGGATCGCGCGGGTCGTGTACAACAGGTCGTCCGAAGCGAAGTCGGTGATGCGGTCCACCCCGGAGGTACGGGCGTTGTCGAAGAAGAAGATATCCGCGCCTGCGCCGCCGGTGAGGATATCCGCACCGGTACCGCCGTCGAGCCAGTCGCGACCGGCCCCGCCGTCCAGCTTGTCGGCACCCGCCGCGCCGAACAGCATGTCATTGCCGCGCATGCCATGGAGTTCGTTGGCAAGGCTGTTGCCCGTCACGTTGTCGTTGCCGTCGCCGGTGACGACATTCTCGATCTTGCTGCGCGATGCGATCGTGAAGGCATCCTTCCCGCCGATCGTGTTGGTGACGCCGGCGACGAGTGAGACATTGACGCTGGCCGTCACCGCCGCCGCGTTGATCCAGTCGACGCCGCCATCGGTGTCCGACAACAATGCGCGCTTCGCGCCCTCACCCTCGATCGCCTTCATCGTGAAGAATTCGTTGGTGTAGGTGTACACGTCGTCGGCCGACGGTGCCGATCCGAACACGTCCATCTTCAGGCTGTCGACGGTCAGCGTGTTGTCGGAAAAGCCTTCGCTACCAGCACCCCAAATACCCTTCAGGTCCATATCGAGCGACTGGAACTCCAGTGTCCACGTCCCCTTGGTTTCGACCCCCCGGAAACCGGAGAAGCCATAGACGAACTCCTGAGCCGGTCCCGACTGATCAACTAACTGGCCCATCTGGGCGGTGAAACCGACCGTGCCATCCGGCGCGATCAGCTTGAACTGTGCCTCCTGCGGCATACCGGTGAACTTCGCAAACTCCTGGCCAGCCCACAGATATTTGACCAGCGTCGATCCCGTGATGGTGAGGTCGATATGCTCCACGTCGATGTTCGCGCCGAATTCGAACGTGAAACGCTGCGGATCGCCGATGATGTCGCTGTTGAACGCGATCAGGCCGTTCGTGAAAAGCTCGAGATCCGTACTGGCGCTCATCCCGACGGGCAGCACGCCGGTGGTTGCCGTCACCTCGTTCGCCGAGGTCTTGGCCGGGCCGAACAACGACCACACTTCCGCCATGCGGGCCGCGCCATAGGCATCGACCGCGCCATAGCCATAGCTGTTGTTGAAGTGCATCGCGCCGCCGTTCCAGCCGGCCGACTGCCCGTTGAGCTGGGTCGACGTTTCGTTCAGGCCGTACAGCGCGGTTCCCCCGCCGGCGGACACCCTGTAGCCGGTCGGTCCGGTGTCGTAGGCCACCGCCATCTTGGCCGAGGCGGCAAGGATGTCCTTCACATCGCGCCAGCCGAGCCCGGCATTGGCATCGAGCATCAGCGACACGACGCCCGTCACGATCGGCGTCGCGCCCGACGTGCCACCGAACCCGTCGGTATAGTCGGCGGCCGCGCCCGGATCGATCCCCATGTTGTAACCGGCCTCACCGCGAATATCGGTCGTCACCTGCCCGCTGCCGCCGAGGTCGGTAAAGTCGCTCGACGGACCGGCGACGAGGATATGGGCGCCGTAGGAGGTGTAGAAGGATGATGAGCCGTCGGCCTCGCGATAGGCGGACACCGCGGTGATGTGACGATCGGTCTTCGATCCCTGCGACTGGTGGTCGCGGCCGTCATTGCCCGCAGCCCCGACCGAGATCGTACCCAGACCGCCCCGGCCGGTTTCCGCGATATAGGCAAAGGACTTCGCCAGATCGTAATAGAATGTGCCTTCGGTCGAACGCGACATGCTGGTTTTGATGGCGGCGCTGCTGTCGCCCCAGCTGTGGTTGACGACATCGAACCGGTTGGCCTGGTTCATCGCCTCCATGAAGGCGCCGTAATTGCTGCCGTTGACGTAGACGGGCGACTCGGAATCGAAGATGTTGACGCCGGTGACCTTGGCGTCGAACGCGACGCCGACACCGCCGCGGCCGTTGGCGGCCCCCGCGATCAGCCCCGCCACCGACGTGCCGTGCCCTTCCATCGATGCACCGAGGCCGCCGTTGATGGCGACGCCGTCGATGACCAGTTCCTTCGACGCGTCGTAATTGGCCGCAAGGTCCCAATGGTCCTTTTCGACGCCCGAATCATAGATGCCGACGCTGACGCCGCGGCCGGTATAGTCCTGCCACACCGAAGCGATGTCGCCGAGCCGGTTCAGATGCCATTGCCGGCCGAATTCCGCGCCGAGCGCCGCACCGGGGTTGAAGATGTCGAACGCCGTCGTCACCGTCTTGCCGGTGTAGAGATCATAGGACTGTCCGACCGGACCATCACGGACCAGAGGGGGGGTATTGGTCGCGGCATTGGCGGCGGTTGCCTGCAATGCGGTGTCCACTACCAGACTCTCGAAATCCGGAAGCTTTTCATACGTTGAAAATCTGTTCGCCATCGGTTTTAAACCCCCGCTCAGTGTAGAATTTTGAATATTATCGGCCGGACCAGCGGCCCGCGATCAGGCGTAAAACGCAACAATGGTTCGCCATGTAATCGATGCCAATAATGACGCGTTTCATCGGGTCGCAAGTTTTCATGGAAGCAGATTCCGCTTCCGATAAAGGGCTTGTACGCGGCAGAACTGTCGAGGTGCCGTCATCCGACGACGCATTAAATGCATCGTCAGTGTAAAAACCTTCCCCCAGGACCCTTGATGACGATTAAGTACGAATCTTACTTATGTGTCAATGATCGGACATATCGATCCCGCAATGCGCAATGCCCGAAAATTGAACACCATCTGCTCAAAACTACGGCAGGCTAAAAAAGACGTCAGCAAATATAGATACTTGAGATGCCTGTCGCAGGTCACACGCCGGATTTTGCCATTTTGTCGAGAATATCCATACTTCCTAACACGTTGCGTGAATTCTTCACCGCTTGTTATAATCAAACCTGCAAAGTGACAGCGCAGAAGCAAGTATGATGCGCTTGCATCGGCCCGTGGAGATCGAAAATTTTGTTCATTTATTCATAATCCCGCAACCTGCCGGTGATTGCCAGGCACCGCAGCGCAACATCGCCAGCCGCAGACAAGCGGCGCGAAAGCGGCTTTCCGGCATCCGAACTTCAAAAGGTATTCGCAGGGACGTACCGGTCTGATCTGGCGTCAGAATGTCGTTTCTCGATCGATTTCCGAAGCGACGGATTCCCATGACGAGAAACCCGTGGCGCAGCGGGCATCGATCGAAACGACGCTAGGAATGGGCCTCGTCACCGCGCGGCATGAGGATGCCGATGCGGCGATTGTTCGGCGCGATGACGCTGCGCGGCGTCGGTCGGGAAGATTGCGGGATGGGGCGGTCGGGGCAACGCAGCGTCCCGCTGCGGCAACGGCCTGCATAGTCGTGGCTACTATCAGTTTTCCGCCGCTTTGATAACCATTGTCGCATGGCCAAATGGTCCGGGAAACGGCAATGCTTTCCTTTAAATGCAACCCGCTCTAACGCATGGTTCACTGCAACAGGGTATGTCAGTTAGATATGGCGGACGACGGCGCGATAGAGACGACATTGGCCTCGCTTGGATTCACCGAGATGGAGGCCCGATTATATTGCGATTTGCTGCGCCACGGCCCAGCGTCGGGCTATCGACTGGCGCAGCGCACCGGAAAGGCCGCCGCCAATACCTATCAGACATTGGGTACGCTCAGTCAGAAGGGAGCGGTCATCTTCAGCGATGAAGGCGGTGACAAGAAGGTCTACAGTCCGTTTCCGCCGCGCCAGTTGCTGAACATGCTGCGCCGACAGTTCGAGTTGCGTCACGATACTGCGCTGACCGGACTGGAGGCGCTGCACGAGCCGAAAAGCGACGAGCGCGTCTATTCCATCGGCACCGTGGCACAGGTGCTCGAACGCGCCCGCACGATGCTGGAGCAGGCGACCGAGATCGTCCTGTTCGACTTCTTCCCGCAAATCTACGACCTGTTGCGGGAGGAGGTGGACGCCGTGCGCGCCCGTGGCGTGACGGTGGCAGGCATAGCCTATGAAGAGCGCCATGCGGTGCGCGATATGCCCCTCAACCGCGAGTCGACCGAACTGGTCGGATCGCGCTGGCCCGGTCTGGGACTGATCCTGATCGTCGATGCGTCCCAGCATCTGATTGCTCAATTGTCCAAGGATATGCAGCGTGTTCTAAACGCAGTGTGGACGGACAGCGTCTTCATCAGTTGCGTTTTCCACAGCGCGGTTGCCGCCGATATCCGACTGGTCGCGCTGCGGGCAGATCCATCGGATCCCCTACGCAAGCTATCGCTGCAGGGGGCCGCGCCGATCGGGTTGAAACGCATGCTGGAGAGCGATCGGCGTTAGAGGCGGACCTGTTCAGATCGTGTGGCGCGACATTGCCCGGCGTGACGCAGGTCGTTCAAACTGATCCTCGCCCAAGGGTGTGCATACGGTTTCGATGGTCATAACCGTCGATATGTTCGGACAGCGCCTGCTGTGCCTTTGCGTGCGTGGACCATCCGCAATTGCCGGTGCGGCTCATCAGGGGCACCGCGCCGTTATATCTCTATTTCGCTTCGATCCGTAGCATATCGATCATTGGCGATATTTCGCCGCAATGCTGACGAAATATTTCGAACGATTCGGCCATTACGGTCGCACGTCTGATCGGGTCGGTGTCGATAACCTGACTTTCGTCGATAAGGAAATCCAGCGGGATAGCGAGCCGGATCATCAGGTCGTGCAGGCGGAAGCGTAGGTCAGTATCGCCGATATCAAACATCGCCTCGCGGTTGCGTTCGTACAGTTCAATCTCGCGGCGCGCGGACCGGATGAGACGCATCGTCAGGCGCCCGAACGGATCGCCCCGATCATGGACCTCGTTGAGGGTAGCAACGACGTGCCGTAGCGAGGTGAGAACCTCATGCCCGATCGTCGCCGCGAACCGCGCGCGGCGACGTTGCTCGACCCTCGCTGCCAACCGCCCGGATATGAACCCGCCGGTGGTCGCGAGAACCGCGCCGATCGTGACGCTGAGGAGAGGCAGATATGGCGTCACGGCGTCACGACCCTCCGAAGCATCACTGCATGAACCAGCCGTGGCTGACGACGATCGACTGCCCGGTCAGCGCATTGGTCGGAAACCCCGCAAGGAACACGGCGGTCTGCGCGACGTCGTCGACTGTGGTGAATTCGCCGTCGACCGTCTCTTTCAGCATCACGTCGTGAATCACCGCGTCCTCGGTGATACCCAGTGCCTTGGCCTGTTCCGGTATCTGTTTCTCGACCAGCGGCGTGCGAACGAAACCGGGGCAGATGACGTTGGCGCGAACGCCGTGTTCGGCCCCTTCCTTGGCGACGACCTTGGCCAGCCCGACCAGCCCGTGCTTGGCGGTGACGTACGGCCCTTTCAGTTTCGACGCCTCCTTCGAGTGCACCGATCCCATATAGATGATGCTGCCGCCGCGCCCCTGTGCGTACATATGGCGCAGGCAGGCGCGCGTGGTCAGGAACGCACCGTCAAGGTGGATCGCCAGCAGCTTCTTCCAGTCGGCGAACGCGAACTGGTCGATCGGCGCGACGATCTGGATGCCGGCGTTGGACACCAGTATGTCGATCCCGCCGAACCGGGCGGCGACCGCTTCGATTCCCGCATCGACCTGTGCTTCGTCGGTGACGTTCATCGCCACCCCCATCGCGCGGGTGCCGTCCGGATCGAACGCCAGCGCGGTCGCATTCGCCGCATCGATGTCGAGATCCGCGATCGCGACCTTCGCACCGGCATCGAGGAAGTGTTTGGCGATATCCTTGCCGATACCGCTCGCTGCTCCGGTAATGACGGCGACCTTGTCCTGAAGAGTCATGCTGGGTCTTTCACCGTTGCGGGCAAGGCTTGCGCCCCGGCCCTGGGGGTCAGGAAATCGTGGACGGCAACGCCGGGCGGTTCGGCCGGCGGCACGAGTATCTCGGGGTGCGCGAGCGTCGTCAGCGCATTTTCGTACCCGGTCCGCCAGTGGTCCTCCATCGTCTGACGCGAGAATTCGTAATCCTTCGAATCCCCTTCGTAGGTCGGCGAGCGATAGACGAGCTGGACGATGCTGTACGCGGCCGGGTCCGACGCACCGGCCAGCAGCTGTGCCTCCGGACTGTGCTTCAATGCGTCCGGCAGGCTGTTGAACAGCGTGTTGAACGCCGCGCGATAGGTCTGGAGTTCGCGGAACGTGTCGGTCGCGGCGCGCGTGCGGCTGGAGAACTGGATCTCCTTCATCCGCACCGCCACCGAGGCGAGGTCGCGCGGAACGACACCCCCCGCGCTCCACAGATCGACCTGAAAGATCAGCGTGTCGAGACCGGCGGGTGCGGACAATACCCAATCGAGCGGCGTGTTCGACACCAGACCGCCGTCCCAATATTGCTCGCCGTCGATCTCTACCGCCGGAAAGCCCGGCGGCAGCGCGCCCGACGCCATGATATGGTCTGCACGGATCGTGTCGGTGGCATTGTCGAAATAGGCGAAATTGCCGGTCCGGACATTCACCGCGCCGACGCTGAACCGCATTTCGCGCGCGTTGATCCGGTCGAAGTCGATCAGCCGCTCCAGCGTCGGCCGCAGCGCGCTGGTGTCGTACTAGCTGGTCGCGCCCGTCGTGCCGGCGAGCTGGAACGGCGGCGACGGGAAACGCGGCGCGAAGAAACCGGACACGCCGTTCAGCATCGTTCCGCTTGCCGCGATCTGGTTCACCCATCCACGTACGTGCGTATCGTCGATCAGGTGCGGCACCCAGTTTGGCCAACCGCCTGGACCGGAAGACACCCCTTCCCAGAAGTCGCGCAGCCGGTCGATTCGGTGTTCGGGCGCGTTGCCGGCGATGATCGCGCTGTTGATCGCACCGATCGAAATGCCCGCGACCCAGGTCGGCTCGATCCGGTGTTCGGACAATGCCTGGTAGACGCCGGCCTGATACGCCCCCAGCGCGCCGCCACCCTGCAACAGCAGCGCGATGCTGGGGAACGGCGTCGCCGTGGCGCAGGCGGTAGCGGCCGGGGCGCGGGCTTTCCGCGTGATGGGCCTATTCACGTTCGGGAACCGGCACGTTGAAGCCGTTTAGCGTCGTCGAAACGAGGCTGTACAGCCCCACGAGGTAGACCAGTTCGTTGGTGCCATGCTGGCCGAAGGTATCCACCGCAAGTCGATAGAGCGGCTCGGGCAGAACCCCGCCACGGACCAGCGCATAGGCGAAGTCGTAGGCGATGCTCTCTTCGGGCAGGAAGTCGGTCGGCTTGACGCCCGCGACCAGCGTCGCGAGCCGCTCGATCGCCATGCCCTCGCGTTCCGCGACGGCGATATGCGCGTAGATCTCATACGCGGCATCGAACCGCGCCCCGACGACGAGAATGGCGATTTGCCGGACGTTGTCGGGCAGGCTTGCTTCGGCAGTCATCGCCAGCGTCAGATCCCAGATCGCCTTGCCGATCCGCGGTTCGTGGAGCCACGGATTCCACGGTCCCATCAATGCGCCGTCTTTCCGCTCGACCTGGAACGCATTGAAGTTGCTGGCGATGCCTTTACGCATATCGTCGTACAGCGGCCGTTGTTCGGACGTCAGATCGCTTGGCTGAATCAACGGGAGGCGCATCGGATAAATCCTTTTACAATCACCGCTCCTATTGCGGATGCCGCGTTGGGACCGCGTGACGCGTGCGTGAAACTTTGGTCATCGCAGCGCCGGCAGTGGCGGGGAATGCCACCGCCGGCACCATCGGGATCAGCGGTCGAAGCTGCCACCGCTCATGGCGGTCATGAATGCCTGCGGATTCCAGTATTCACGGTAGCTGACGATCAACCCGTCGCGGAACGTCACGAAGGTGGCGTAGCGCATCTCGTATGGATTGCCGTTCGAGAGCACCTTGCCCGATGCGCTCCATTCCGCGATCGCGACATTGGCATCGTCGGTGGTGTACACCCTGAGCGTCGGCAGCGACGCGATGTCGATCGCATCGGGATAGCCACGCAGATAGTCGTAGAGCGCCGTCTTCCCTTCGATACGGCCTGGCGAACCTTCGGGTGCGAACGGGAATTCGGCGACGACATCTTCGGCGCAAAGATCGGCCCAGCCCTTCATATCCTTGGCGAGAAAGGTGTCGAGGCTCTTGCGCAGCAGGTCGGCGGCGGTCGGAATGTTGGTCATCTTCAGTTTCCGAAAAAAGATAATATAGTTACCCGTCGTCCCGTTGTGCGGGCACAACGCCCCGGTGCCGACGGGCAACGACGATCATATCCGCACGAAATTGTGCGTCGCAAGCGGACCGAACGGCAGCGATGCAAGCGGCCCGCCGATGTCGAGCGTTCCCAGATCGATCGGCAGGAAACCGGTCGCCTCCAGAATTGTACGGACCTGCGCCTTGGCGTCGGCATCGTCCCCCGAATAGAACAATACGCGCTGTCCGCCGGCGGCTTCGGGATGCGGCAGGACGTTGACGTCGAGGTGGTTGAACGCCTTCACGACGCGTGCACCGGGAACGAGGTCGGCGACGATCGCGCTCGAATGGCGGTCACCGATATCGGCGGCCTTGATGCCATAGGCGGCGAGCGGGTTCGCCGGGTCCTTGGCGTCGGGGGAATCGGGATCGAGGAACAGCACGGGGTTGGTGCCGTCGATCACGATCCGGCCGTTCCAGTCGGACAGGCCCGAGAGCACGTCTTCCAACGCGACCCATGGCATCGCCAGCACGACGATGTCCGCAGCCGCCGCCTCGGCGACGGTGCCGGCGGTGATGGTGTTGCCCAGTTCGCTGACGAGATCCTTCAGCGATTCCGGGCCGCGCTTGTTGGCGATGATCGCGGACCGGCCCTTCTGCGCCAGCGCCCGCGCCACGTTCGAACCGAGTGCGCCCGAACCGATGATACCGATGGTCATGTTATCTTTTCTTTATGTCACGGAATGATGGAGAAACGGATCGATGCTTTCCCGATGTCGGGCGTCGCACATGCGGTGACGGCTATGCGCATGGGACGGGAGAGTAGCCCTTCAGCGGCGCTGTCAGTTCGGACGGACCGAACCGCATAATTGACCGTCTCGAATGTGGCGGCGATCTGCGATGCCCGGGACGGCGCGATGCCGGACAGCATCAGGGCTAGCGGAAGCCAGGGTCATCGCTGGTCGGCTCTGGGTGCGATGACGACGAGAAACGCCATCACCGCCAGCAACGTTATGATCGCCGCCGGCAGCGGATCGCCCAGCGCACGATAGAGGCGCGAGTAGATCGAGGCGGTCGCGGCCACACCCAGCCCGATACACACCGCCCTGACGGCGAGACGGATGGTGTGGAGGCAGAGGACGGCCGACCAGTCGTTGCCCGAGCCAGCGCGTATGATGACGTTCATGACGAATTCCTTCGATCAAGGGAGTCAGGCCATTACCCGCCCGGGCGCACGGACCAGTTGGCGGATTTCGGCAAGTGTCTCGCGGACGAAGCCGGCATGGATCAGGCGATCGACCTCCGCGTCAGGCAGCGCATCGCCATACACCCGCGCCATCACGGCGAAGCGGCGCAGCGCCTCCAGCCGCGGCTCCGCGAGGCGATTGGCCGGTTTCACGGCAAATACCCAACGCAGCATCCTGCCGATCCGTCCCGTTTCGTTCAGGCTCGACTGTGCATCTGTGGAGGCGAGTTGCAGGACCTTCCGCTCCAGTGGCGCGATCCGTGATACCGTATCGCGCACCGGGCCGGTGGCTGGCGCAACCAACGCGGCACGGGGGAGGTCGAACGCCAGATCCAGATACGCCATGCCGAACATCCTTTCTCATCGCCGGCGGCGCGTTGCCGTCGTGAGACTGTATGTGGCAGCGACCCGACGATCGCGTCAGCTGAAAAAGATCGACGAGAACGTTCGAGAAAATAGATCGATAGCGAGGCGCACTTACGTGTTCTCCGGTTGCATTGGCGCAATAGGGCGGCGGTTCCGGGCCTAAATCTGGTTGCGCAGGCGTTCGATCAGCCAGGACGCGGCGGGACCGGGCAGCGTATCGCTGCGATGGATCGCATGGAGCGAGTAGTCCCCGCTCGCCGCGTCGGGCATGTCGAGCACGACGAGACGGCCCGCAGCCACGTCTTCGCGAACCATTGGTTCGGGCATATAGCCCCAGCCGATCCCCGCATTCAGCAGCATGTGCTTCGACGAGACGTCGGCCAGCTTCCACATCCGGCTGCTCATCACCCCGAATGTCCGTCCCTCGGTCAGCGGAGATCGGTCGGTCAGTACCAGCTGGATATGCTCGCGCCCGGCACCCGGCGCGTTGCGTCCCGCCATCGCCAGCGGATGGGTCGTGGCGGCCACCGGAATCATCCGCACCCCGCCGATCGAGATCCGCTCGATCCCGTCCATCGTGTCGAGCGGACCACTGACGCCGATCGTCGCCCGGCGGTTGAGTATCAGCTGCGTCACCGCGCCCAGCGTTTCGACCGACAGATGAAGCGACACCGTTGGGAAGGCCGCGAAGAAACCGGTCAGCGCGTCGACGACCCGGTCTTTCGGCAGGAAGGTGTCGAGGACGACATGGAGTTCGGACTCCAGCCCTTGCAGCAGACCCTTCGTCTTGGCGCGCAGGGTATCGATGCCGCTGGCGACGAGCCGCGCCTCGCCCAGCACCATCCGGCCGGCATCGGTCAGCTGCGGCTTGCGGGTCGATTCACGATCGAACAGCCGGACACCGAGCTGCGCCTCCAGATTGGCGATCGTGTAGCTGATGACAGAGGTGGCGCGATTGAGCTTGCGGGCGGCGCCCGCGAAGCTGCCGACCTCCACCACGGTCACGAGGACGCGCAACTGGTCGAGGGTCGGCGTGCCGGGTTCCGAACTCATGCTTCCTCCACATACGTCTGCCGAACGAACGGCAACCGTAGCAGCATACCGATTTAATCGAACATATCGATCTAAACTTGGCCGGTTTTCGCGAACCTTCATTCCCCATAGCTAGAGGCCAAGGCAACGTTTCCGGGCACACCGTCCCCCCCAGTCCGGAAGCACTGTCGGCCCGAACATCGTCCGAGGAGACGCCAGATGACGCTTTCATCCCACACCGGTCCGGTCGAGCAGATGATCCTGCCCGCGACCCGCGACCTCGGCGACTTCTCGGTGCGCCGCGCGCTGCCGTCGGCCAAGCGCCGCATGGTCGGCCCGTTCGTGTTCCTCGACAGCTTCGGCCCGGTCGTGCTCGGCCCCGGCCAGGGCGCCGACACCCGCCCGCACCCGCATATCGGGCTGAGCACGCTCACCTATCTGATCGAGGGCGAGAGCGATCACCGCGACAGCGAGGGCTATGTCCAGACGATCCGCCCGGGCGAGGTCAACCTGATGACCGCCGGTCGCGGCATCGTCCATTCCGAACGCAGCGGCCCCGCCAGCCGCGGTCGCGAGGAGACGATGTTCGGCTTCCAGGCCTGGCTCGGCCTGCCGCAGGCGCTGGAGGAAACCGACCCCGGTTTCCAGCATGTCGACGCGGCGGACGTCCCCGTCCTGACGGACAGCGGCATCCAGATGAAGCTGCTGGCCGGCAGCTTCGGCGGTCGCACCGCGCCGACCCGCCTGTTCTCCGACACGCTCTATGCCGACATCGTGCTGGCACCGGGCGCGCGTTTCGCGATCGAGAGCAGCCACATCGAGCGCGCCGTCTATGTCGTCGAGGGCGGCATCGAGGTGACGGGACAGGTCGGCATCTTCTGCAAGGACGAGCTGGTCGTGTTCCGTCCAGGCGCCGAGATCGTCGTCCGCGCCGATGGTCCGACCCGGCTGATGCTGATGGGCGGCGAACCGCTCGACGGGCCGCGCCACATCTTCTGGAACTTCGTCTCCAGCCGCCGGGACCGCATCGACCAGGCCGCCGCCGACTGGCGCGAGCGCCGCTTCCCCGGCGTGCCGGGCGACGACGTCGAATTCATTCCGCTTCCCGAAACCCCGCCGTTGCGCGCGGCGGCCTGAACCCTCCCCTCTCCATCCACCGAAAGGATTCCATCATGAAACTCCTCCACATCGATTCGAGCATTCTCGGCGCCTATTCGGTCAGCCGCCAGCTGTCGGCCAAGGCCGTTGCGCAACTGACCGCCGGTCGCGACGATATCGAGGTCGTCTATCGCGACGTCGCCGCCGATCCGATCCCACACCTGTCGGGCGGCTATCTCGCCGCACTGCAAAGCGCCGAAGCCGATCGCACGCCCGAGCTTCAGGCAGAGATCGCGCAAAGCGCTGCGGTGCTCGACGAATTCATCGCCGCCGACATCGTCGTGATCGGCGCCGGCCTCTACAATTTCGGCATCCCCAGCCAGCTGAAAGCGTGGATCGACCGCATCATGGTGGCGGGCAAGACGTTCAAATATGTCGATGGCACGCCGGTCGGCCTCGTCCCCGGCAAGCGCATCGTCCTGACGGTCGCGCGCGGCGGCTTCTACACCGGTGACTCGCCGATCGTGTCGTTCGAGCACACCGAAACCTATCTGAAGACCGCCTTCGCCTTCATCGGCCTGAACGCGGAGGCGATCATCGCCGAAGGCATCGCCGTCGGCCCCGAACAGCGCGCCGCCGCGATCGAGGCGGCCGAGGCGCAGATCGCCGCCCTCACCGCCTGAACCCACTGATCGGAGACGCCGCCATGGCCACCCTCGCCACCACGCGAGCCATCATCCACCGGACCCGTGGCACCCGCCACGGGCCGATCACCCGGCTGATGAGCCCGGGCGACCTCGGCCAGCTGGTCAAGCCGTTCGTCTTCCTCGACCTGTTCGAGGCGGACCGCTTCACCGCCGGCGTCTCCGCGCATCCCCATTCGGGGATCGCGACGCACACCACCTTCCTGCGCGGCGGCATGACCTATGCCGATTCGACGGGCGAGGCGGGGGCGCTCCACGACGGCGCGGTCGAATGGATGCGCGCCGGGCGCGGCGTCTGGCATACCGGCCAGCCGCTGGGCGGACAGCCAATCCTCGGTTTCCAGCTCTGGCTGGCCTTGCCGCCCGAGCTGGAGCTGTCGGCACCCGAGAGCCGCTATCTCGATCCGGACACCCTCACCACCGTCGGGCCGGCGCGCGTCCTGCTGGGTACGCATGACGGCGTGTCGGGACCGATCGACCTGCCGATGCCGCTGACCTATCTCCATGTCCGCCTGTCCGACGGCGAGCGCTGGACCTACACGCCGCCCGCCGGACATGACGTGGCGTGGGCAGCGGTGAGCGGCGGACGGCTGGGCGTGGGCGACACGATCGCCGAGCGCGAGATGATCGTGTTCGCCGATGGCGACACGCCGATCGACGTCGTCGCGCACGGGGCCACCGAGTTCGTGCTCGGCTCGGCGGCCCGCCATCCCCATCCGCTCGTGCTGGGCAGCCATTCGGTCCACACCAGTGCCGCGGCGCTGGCGGAAGGACAACGGACCATCGCCGCGCTCGCCCGTACGCCCGCCGTCGCCGCGCTGCTGCACGCCTGACCCGAACCGGGAAACACATGATGACCGATCAGGACAACCGCAACGTCGAAGTTGCGAAGGAATATTTCATCCGCAGCGACGCGCAGGATCCCCGGCTGATGGAGCTGTTCCATCCCGACCTGCAATTCTATTTCCCGAAATTCGGCATCGGCCACGGGCTGCAATCGGTGCTCGACATGGTGGCGGGCTTCGCCGGACAGCTGGAGGCGATCGAGCACGACAAGGAAAACCTCCTGTACGTCGCGCGCGATCCCCATGTCATCGTCGAGGGGACATCGCGCGGGCGGCTGAACGGCGTGGAATGGGACGGCGGCAGGACCGCGGGCGGGCGTTTCTGCAACGTCTTCGAATTTCGCGACGGGCTGATCGCGCGGTGTCACGTCTATCTCGATCCCGATTATACCGGGCAGGACGAGGCGCGCTTCCGCTGGGGCCATGACGGCCGTGAGTGGTAGGATGACGGGTTCGCCCGCAACGAAGGACAGATGATGGACATCGGCATCGACAGTTTCGCCGCCACCTCCGCGGCACTCGGCGAGGAGCCGCCGGTCGGCGACGCCGATCGCATGGCGTTCCTGCTCGACGAGATCGTCGCGGCGGACCGCGCCGGGCTGGACGTGTTCGGCGTCGGCGAACACCATCGCGGCGACTATCTCGACAGCGCGACCGCGGTGATCCTCGCCGCCGCCGCGGCGCGGACGCGGACGATCCGGCTGACCAGCGCGGTCACCGTGCTGAGCGCCGCCGACCCGGTGCGCGTGTTCCAGGAGTTCGCGACGCTCGACCTGATCGCGCGCGGCCGGGCGGAGATGGTGGTCGGGCGCGGATCGTCGATCGAGGCCTATCCGCTGTTCGGGTTCGACCTGAACGATTACGACGCGCTGTTCGCCGAGAAGCTCGACCTGCTGCTCAGGGTCCGCGAGCGCGCCAGCATCGACTGGTCGGGCCGGTTCCGCGCGCCGCTGCGCGGGCAAGGCATCTATCCGCGCCCGCAGCAGCCGGTGCTGCCGATATGGCTGGGTGTCGGCGGGACGCCGCAATCCTTCGTCCGCGCGGGTACGCTGGGCCTGCCGTTGATGATCGCGATCATCGGCGGGGAGATCGCGCGCTTCCGCCCGCTGGTCGACCTGTATCGCCACGCCGGGGCGGCCGCGGGGCACGCGCCGGCGGTGCTGAAGGTCGGCGTCCATGCATTGGGCTTCGTCGCCGACACCGACGGCGAGGCGCGCGACGCCTTCTTCCCCGGCTGGCAATATATGTTCACCAAGGTCGGTGCGGAGCGCGGCTGGCCGCCGGCGACGCGCGCGCAATACGACCAGATGACCGGTCCGCGCGGCGCCTTCCTGATCGGCAGCCCCGACACGGTGGTCGCGCAAGTGCGGCAGGCCGACCGCGATCTGGGCGGCATCGACCGGGTGACGTTCCAGATGAGCTCGGCCGCGCGCGACCAGCCGGCGATGCTGCGCTCGATCGAGCTGCTCGGGCAGGCGGTGCGGCCGCGCGTGCGATAGGCGTCAGCGTCGCCGTTCGCGCCCGGCGAGGATGTCGAGAAACGCGGTGACGCGCGCGGGGCGGAAGCGCGTCCCCGGCATCACCGCGTGGATGCCGCCGCGCGCGAGCTGCCAGTCGGGCAGCAGCCGGACCAGCCGCCCGCTCGCCAGATCGTCCGCCACCGCGAAATCGGGCAGGATCGCGAGGCCCGCGCCGTCGCGCGCCGCCTGCAACACCCCGATCGTCGCGCTGATCGCCAGCGTCGTGGCGAAGCGCACCGTCTGCGTCGTGCCCGTCGCCGACCGGAACGTCCAGCCGAGCGGATCGCCGAGATTGCTGTTGGCGACGAACGGCCGCGCCGCGATGTCCGCGGGCGTCGCGTCCGGCGCGACCGCATGGTCCGGGCCGGCGACCAGCACCTGCCCGAACGTGCCGATCCGCCGCGCGCGCAACGCGCTGTCGGTCAGCCAGCCGACCCGGATCGCGAGTTCGATGTCGCTGCCGACCGGATCGAGCGTCGCATCGCTCAACACCAGATCGACGGTGCAGGCGGGGAACCGGTCGCGGAACGCGGCGATCGCGGGCACCACCATCGCGACGCCGTAGTCGAGCGGCGCGGTCAGCCGCAACAGCCCGGTCGGCGCGCCGTCCCCCGCCGCCAGCCCGTCGAACGCCTCCTGCGCCTCCGACAGGATCCGGGCGCAGCGTTCGTAGAAGATCCGCCCTTCCTCGGTCGGCCGGACGCTGCGGGTGGTGCGGACCAGCAGTGTGGTTTCGAACGCCTGTTCCAGCCGCGCGACCTGGCTGCTGACCACCGCCTTGGTGATTCCCAGCCGCCCCGCCGCCGCGGTGAACGATCCGGTTTCGACGACCTCCGCAAAATAAGCGAGCCGTTTCAGATTGTTGATGCCGTGATGGGTGGCGGCGCGCGGATTGTATGCTGATGGCATACGGTGTTGAATAGATTGCCGATCTATCCCCGGCAATCGGTCGCGCCCATATCGGCCCCATCATGGAGCCGAGTCACATGCCGAGCCGCTTTCTCTACCTGTTCGATCCGCTGTGCGGCTGGTGCTACGGTGCCTCCGCCGCGATCGCGACGCTGGCGGCGCAACCCGGCGCGAACGTGGAGGCGCTGCCCACCGGCCTGTTCGCGGGGGCGGGCGCACGGACGCTCGACCGCGGCATGGCGACGCACATCCTGACCAGCGACCGCGCGATCGCCGCCGCCACCGGCGCGACGTTCGGCGACGCCTATCGCGCGCGCATCACGGACGGCGGCGACGTGCGGCTCGACAGCGGCGCCGCGACGCTGGCGCTGACCGCGGTCGCGCGCACCGCGCCCGACCGCGAACTGGCGCTGCTCGGCATGATCCAGCGCGCGCGCTATCGCGACGGGCTGGATATCGCCGACATTGGCGTGCTGGCGGACCTGTTGCGCGGCGCGGGGCTGGCGGCGGCCGCGGTCGCGCTGGTCGAGGACGCACCCGATCTGCACGCCGCCAACCGCCAGCGGCTGGCGCGCGCGGGGACGATCATGCACGCGCACGGCCTGCGCGGCGTCCCCGCGCTGTTGCGCGTCGCGGGCGACACGCTGACGCCGATCGACACCGCACAGCTGTACCGCGACCCGCGGTCGCTGCTCGCCGCCTGATTCCCCACCACCGGAGACCGACCATGACGACGACCGACACGCTGCACTGGCAATCGTTTCCCGCCGGCGAGCACGGCTTCTTCCGCGCCCCGGTGCTGCTGTGGGGCGCGACCGAGGCAGTGCTGGTCGATGGCGGCTTCACCCTGCCCGACGGGCGCGCGCTGGCGGAGGCGATCGGGGCGACGGGGCGGACGCTGACGACGATCTATGTCAGCCAGAGCGACCCCGATTATTATTTCAGCCTGGCGCCGATCAAGGCGGCGTTCCCCGACGCGCGCGTGCTGGCCGCGCCCGAGACGATCGCCGCGATCGAGGCGAACGTGTCGAAGAAGCTGGCGACCTGGGGGCCGCAGCTCGGCGACAACGGGCCGAAGACGCTGGACGACGTGGTCATGCCGACCCCGTTCGCCGACACCGCGCTGACCGTCGACGGTGCGCGGGTCGAGATCGTCGCCGCGGACGGCCTCGCCAACCGGCGCTACCTGTGGGTGCCGTCGCTGTCGGCGATCGTCGGCGGGGTGCTGGTGTTCTCGGGCGTCCATGTCTGGACCGCGGACACCAACAGCCCGGCGGGGCGCGCCGCGTGGATCGCGCAGCTCGACGCGATGCTGGCGCGCGACCCGGCGGTCGTCGTGCCGGGGCACATGAGCCCCGACGCGCCGACGGGGGCGGCGGCGCTGGCCTTTACCCGCGATTACCTGCGCGCGTTCGAGGCGGAGCTGGCGACCGCCGCCGACAGTGCGGCGCTGATCGCGGCGATGACCGCGCGCTATCCCGATGCCGGGATGGGCGTGGCGTTGCAGGTCGGCGCGAAGGTCGCGACCGGCGAGATGGCGTGGGGCTGAAC
Organism: Sphingomonas sp. Leaf62; assembly: GCF_001421915.1. Classification (NCBI taxonomy): domain Bacteria; kingdom Pseudomonadati; phylum Pseudomonadota; class Alphaproteobacteria; order Sphingomonadales; family Sphingomonadaceae; genus Sphingomonas; species Sphingomonas sp. Leaf62. The sequence goes on from NZ_LMLN01000004.1 coordinate 45,086, forward strand.
CATGGCGACGAACAAGGACATCATCCGCGCCACCTATGAAGGGTCGTCGGAGGAGAACGGCCGCAACCTGCGCGCCGCGCTGGCGCCCGACGCGACCTGGACCGAGGCGGCGGGCTTTCCCTATGCCGGCACCTATGTCGGCCCCGACCGGATCGTCGCGGGCGTGTTCCACCGGCTGGCGACCGAGTGGGACGGCTATGCCGCACGGGTCCACACCTATCTGGAGGATGGCGACCGCGTCGCGGCGTTCGGCGTCTATTCGGGGACGTATCGCGCCACTGGCAAGACGATGACCGCGACCTTCGCGCATCTGTATCGGCTGGAGGGCGGCAGGATCGTGACGATGGAGCAATATGTCGACAGCGCGACGGTGATGGCGGCGCTCTCGCCGGATCGGTGAGGGGCGATGCGACCGCGCGTCTATTCGCGCGCGGTCGCGATCCGTTCCAGACTGCTGCGGACCAGCGCATGAGCCTCGCGGTCGGGCAGGGCCGCGAGCTGGTCCGGCGTGCGGGTCCGCGCCAGATCGTCGGCAACCAGCGCGCCGATATAATATCCCGATCGCGGCGGGAACGCACCGCCCTTCACGCCCAACGCGAAGTAACGATTGGAGACCGCCGGATCGCGACTGTCCAGATCGGCCAGAACGGCGCGTGCGATCTGCTGCCGCAACGGACGCGCCCTGCCTTGCAGGGTCAGGTCCATGAGGCTGCGGTCGCGCCCGATACCGTCGTTCAATCCTTCGCTGACATGGACCGCCAGCCCCTCGGACCACAGCGTCGCATAGAGCGGTTCGTTGCGGTCCGCACTCGCGCCGAACGCGCCGCGGGACGCCTGCGCATGATAGATGTGGAAGAGTTCGTGATCGAACAGCAGCTTGAACTGCGACAGCCGATCGCCGTCATATCGCAGGATCGTCACCGGCGAGAATACCAGCGCCAGCCCGTCGGGCGTCCTCATCGCCGCCGCGTTCATCGTTCCGAACGACGGCGCGACATAGATGGTGAAATTGCAGGTCAGCTTCGGAAACGCCCGGGTGAAGTCGTCGATATAATGCGGCATCTCCTCCACGATGACGCGGGAAACGGATCGGGCGGCGAACGGGTTCTTCGACAGGAAGGTCTGCTCCTCCTGCTCCCATGCCGTGAAATGGTCGCCGCGCAGGGCATTGACGAAATCGCCGGTGTACAGCGCCGGATTCTTGTCTGCCAGGGTCGTCTTATAGTCCCGGAACGGGGCCGCCTTTGCCTGCAACGCCCAATATTGTGGCATGAGGTTCGTCACGGGACAGCGCGGCGCGCCCGATGACGTTGGCATTGCCAGCAGCATCGCACCGAGTATCGCAGATCCAATCATCCTGTGTCCCCGACGCCCCGGCATGTTGCAGGTGCGTCCCTATCGCACACGCCGTCCGTCCGCCACCCATGGCGCATGGATGACGGACGTCCCCAGCGCCCGCCGTTCGGCCGGTTGCGGATTCCGGGAACAGCGGATCGTCGTCCGGTCAGTATCCGACGGTGAAGCGATGGCGGATATGCGAGGGGCGTTCGATGTCGTCGGCCAGCGCGATCGCATAATCCTCGAACGAGATGCTTGAACCCCCGTCATTCGTGAGCAACGTGTCCTCGCCCAGCCGGAACACTCCCGGTCCGCTCGCCCGCGCAGCAACGCCGCCAGCGTGCCGCCATCGGTGACGTCGGGCAGCACCGCGACCCTTCCGGGTGGCGCGCAATCGAGGTGACGTGGTGCCCGCCGCCGGACAATTCCTTCAGGATGCCTTGGTATCGCCGGGCTTGGCAAGCGGGACCAGCATGTCGTCGCGCGACCGGACAGCCCGCGCAGACGATCGCCTGTTATCGCTTCCCCATTCCCGACGCCTTCTGGCAGGCGGTGGCGGCGGAGAATTTGCTGCGGGCGACCCACCACTCCCCGTATGTCAGGGGCGTTCCAGCATCAGCGCGATGCCCTGTCCGACACCGATGCACATGAACGCAATGGCGTAGCGTCCGCCGGTGCGGTGCAGTTCCTCTGCCGCAGTCATCGCAATGCGCGCGCCGGACATGCCGAGCGGATGGCCCAGTGCGATCGCCCCGCCGTTGCGATTCACGCGTGGGTCGTCGGTGGCGAGGTTCAGGTCGCGCAGCGTTGCGATCGCCTGGGCGGCAAAGGCTTCGTTGAGTTCGATCACGTCGATCTGATCGAGGCCGATGCCCGTGATCCGGCACAGCTTGCGCGCCGCCTCGATCGGGCCTGCCCCCATGATGCGCGGCGCGATCCCGGCGGATGCCATCCCCAGAATGCGCGCGCGCGGGGTCAGGCCATGGCGCGCTGCAGCGGCTTCGGACGCGATCAGCATCGCCGCCGCGCCGTCGTTCAGACCCGAGGCATTGCCGGCGGTGATCGTGCCGCCGGCGCGAACGACGGGTTTCAGCCTGGCCAGAGCGTCCAGACTGGTCGCGCGCGGATGTTCGTCCTGGGCGAAGACGATGGGATCGCCCTTGCGCTGCGGGATGGTGACCGGCACGATTTCGACGGCCATGCGACCGCTGGCGATGGCGGCGGCGGTCTTTTGCTGGCTGGCGAGCGCGAAGGCATCCTGATCCTCGCGGCTCACCTGCCACTGGTCGGCGACATTCTCGGCCGTCTGCGGCATCGTGTCGACGCCATAGGCCGCTTTCATCGCCGGGTTGATGAAACGCCAGCCCAGCGTCGTATCCTCGATCTGCTGTGCCCGGTCGAAGGCGCTACCAGCCTTCCCCATCACATAGGGGGCGCGGGTCATGCTTTCGACGCCGCCGGCAATGACGAGGTCGGCGTCGCCGCTGCGGATCGCCTGTGCAGCGCTGCCGACCGCGTTCAGACCCGATCCGCACAGCCGGTTGATCGTGCCGCCGGGTACCGTGTCGGGCAATCCGGCGAGCAGCGCCGCCATGCGCGCGACGTTGCGATTATCCTCGCCCGCCTGATTGGCGCAGCCGAGCAGCACGTCGTCGACCGCCTCCCAATCGACACCGGCGTTGCGCTCGACGAGCACGCGCAACGGGATCGCCGCGAGGTCGTCGGCGCGGACGCTCGACAGCGCCCCGTTCAACCGGCCGATAGGCGTGCGGATCGCGTCGCAGAGATAGGCGTCGGGCATCAGGCTTCCAGTTCGAGCATGGCGATGATCTTCTGCGCCTCGGCAAAACCGGTGTTTGCGGCGGGAACGCCGGCATAAACGGCCGTCTGCATCAGCACTTCCTTGAGGTCGTCGGTGGTGAACCCGCCTTGCGCGAGCCCGGCGCGAACATGCAGCGCGAACTCCTCCCACCGCCCCAGTGCGCAGGTGATGGCGAGAACGAGCAGGCGGCGGGTGCGATCGTCCAGACCCGGCCGACCCCATATTTCGCCCCACGCGACGCGGGTAATCATCGCCTGGAAATCGGCGGTGAACGGCGTGCGCTTTGCAAGGCTCGCATCGACCCAGGCATCGCCCAATACGCGACGGCGGTTGAGAAGGCCGACGTCGAACAGCATATCGGCCGCATCGGACGCCGCATCGGCAGTGCACAGAAAGCGGCAAAGCGCCGTTGCCAGCGCCCCCGGCGCCTCGATCGGCGGAAGGTGCGCGCCATCGACGCCGGCATGGCACGCGCGCGGAATCGTCATCAGATGCTCGCCGTGCCCCGCATAGGGAGTCGAAACGTCGAGCGTGGCAGTGACGACCAGCGTCGGCACCGTTATCCCGCCGATCCGCCCGGCCAACGCCATGTCGCGGATCGCTGCCCCTGCCCCGGCATAGCCGGCATCGCACTGGCGAGCGATGCCGTCGCGCAGGCTGTCGGCGATTTCCGGGTGGCGCGCGGCAAAACCGGTCGACAGGAAACGTCCGACCGCCATGTCGGCGATCGCTGCCGTCCCCTTTTGTCGAACCGTTTCGATCCGGGCGGTCCACGCCGCCGGGTCCATCGTCGCCGAGGTACAGATCAGCGCCAGCGCCGACACGCGTGCCGGATGATCGAGCGCCAGTTGCATCGCGACCATGCCGCCGAGCGACACGCCCGCGACCACCGCCCGTTCGACTCCGGCGTCGTCGAGGATGGCCGCGACATCGTCTGCCAGCATCGACAGGCTATAGTCGCCCGCCGGTGCATCCGACCCACCCGCCCCGCGCGTATCGATGCGCAACAGGCGAAAGGCAGGAAGCAGCAACGGGACCGTCCGGTCCCACAGCGACAGATCGGTGCCGATCGAATTGAGCAGCACCAGCAGCGGGCGATCCGCCGCCCCTTCGAGCCTCCAGTGCAGCCGTACTCCGTCGCGGATGGTCGTGGCCATGGCGTCAGTCCCTCATCCCGTCGAGCAGGTCGGCGATGATCGCCGCGCTTTCGCCAATATCGTCGCCGACCCCCGCTACGGCGAGGTTGCGGGCAATGGCCGCTTCATCGACCTCCAGTCCTTCCGCCACCATCGCCAGCGCGGCGGCGCTGCCCGAAGCGAGGAGGAACAGGTCGGCCAGCGCCGGCCCCTCCGCCTGCCAACCACCCAGCCCCCGTTCCGCTTCCTGTGGCAGCCCGGCCAGCAGCGAAGCGACCAGTCCCGGTGCGCGGGTCGCAGCGGACAGCGCGACCTGACACCCCGTCGGGTTGCGCTTGTGCGCCATGGCCGACGACCCGCCACGCCCGGCGATCAGCGGCTCGCGCGCCTCACCGATGCTATTCTGCGCCAACAGGGCGACATCGCGGGCGAACTTGCCGAGCGCACCGATCAGGATGCCGAGCGTCGCCCCGATCGCGGCGACGCCGCTACGCCGCGCGTGCCAGGGAGCGGACAGTTCCAGCCCGAGCGCCTGGGCAATATGCTCCGCGACCGCTGCGCCCTTGCCGTCCATCCCGGCGCGCGTTCCCGCCGCGCCACCGAGCTGCACGACGGCATTGGCCGCCACTGCGGTGTCGAGCATCGCCAGCGCGTGGCCGATCCCCCGCGCCGCCTGCGCCAGTCGCAGTCCGAAGGCGACCGGCATCGCATCCTGCAACAGCGTCCGCCCGATCGCAGGCCGCTCGCCATGGCTGCGCGCCAATACCGCCAGCGCATCGCATACACGGGTGACATCGGTTGCCAGCAACCGGTGCGCCGCGCGAACCTGCAGCATCAGCACGCTGTCGGCGACGTCCTGGCTGGTGGCGCTCCGGTGCAACGCCCGGGCCGCATCGCCGCCGACCATCCTTCGCAGACGCGCGACCAGCGGGATGGCCAGCGTTCCGGCCAGTGCCGCTTCTTCGCCCAGCTCCACCGGATCGATCCCTGCCGGATCGACACCGGCAACGATCGCCGCGGCAAGGTCGGGCGCGATCACGCCGTAGGCCGCCTGCGCGCGGGCCAAGGCGGTTTCGAAGGCGCAGGCATGGGCGACCGTCGCGGCATCGTCGAACACCGCGATCATTGCAGCCGTCGCGGCCGGGCGGAGGCGCAGCAGGTCGCTCACAGGTCGAAGAACACCGTTTCGCGATCACCCTGCAACACGAAATCGAGCGACCAGACACCATCCCCCCCGGAGGTCGCAATCAACGTCGCCCGCCGTTCCGCGGGAACCCGCGACAGCGTCGCGTCTCCTGCCTCCATACCGGCAAAATACAGCCGCGTCGCCAGTCGCTTGATGACGCCGCGCGCGAAGATCGACACGGCAATATGTGGCGCATGATCCCGCGCGATCCGACCGGGCAGAATGGTACGGAACCGATAGCTGCCATCCTCGGCCGTTGCCGCCCGGCCGAAGCCGACGAAATGCGGGTCGGCGTCCGCCTCAACAGGATAGTGGCCGGCGGCATCGGCCTGCCAGATTTCCAGCATCGCGTCGGGCACCGGCGCGCCATCGCCATCGAATACGCGGCCGGTGAGTTCGATCACCTGCCCATGTGGCGTACCGGTCGGTGCGGACAGGTTCAGCACATAATGCGCTTCGGGAAACAATTCGGGGCGGGCACCCATGTCGGATTGGCCGACAAGGTCCGCGCCCCCCTTCCACGGCAGGCCATAATGGAAGAAGGGACCGACCGTCTGGCTGGGCGTCTGACCGAACAGCGCCGGGTCCTGATTGTCCTGCCGGGGGTCGGGACGGCGATCGGCGACGTCAATGGTCATGGTCGTCCTCCTCGAACGGCGTTTGCTCGCGCCCCTTCAGCACCACGTCGAAACGATAGCCCAGTGCCCGGTTCGGCTCGGTCACGTCCATGTCGAACCGGGCGACCAGCCGCTGCCGAAAAGGCATCGGCACCGCATTCGCGATCGGATCGATCTCGATCAGCGGATCGTCCGGAAAGTAGAGTTGCGTCACCAGTCGCGTCGCAAAGGCCGGACCCAGCAGCGACAGATGGATATGCGCCGGCCGCCACGCATTGCGGTGGTTGCCCCATGGATACGCACCCGGCCGGATCGTAACGAAACGATAGCGCCCGTCCGCATCGGTCACGACACGGCCCGCGCCGGTAAAGTTCGGGTCGTGCGGTGCGTCCCATTGATCCTTGCCATGGATGTAGCGCCCGGCGGCATTCGCCTGCCAGATTTCCAGGACGGTGTTCGGCACCGCCCGACCATCCTCGTCCAGCACGCGGCCGGCGACGATGATCCGCTGTCCCTGCGGCATGGCGCGGTGCTGCGTCGTCAGATCGGCGAGTGCCGGGCCCATCAGCCGCTCCCAGCCCGCCGGGCCCGTCGTCTCGGTCCGCGTCTGCGGCACACGCAACAGCGGTTGCAGCGGGGCACGCCGCCGCGTCGACCCGTAGTCGGGGAAGAGCGACGGTGGCGCCCCGGCGTCGTCTCGCTGGTAGCTCATGCCGACAGCTCCACCCCCGTCCTGGCGCGCACTTCGTCCGCCGTGACGCCGGGTGCGCATTCGATCAGGCGCAGGCCCGGCTTGTCGCAGGCGATGACGGCAAGGTCGGTAACGATCAGGTCGACACAGGCCTTGCCGGTCAATGGCAGCGTGCAGTCGGGGAGGATTTTCGGATCGCCATGTTTCGACAGATGGTCCATCACCACGACGACTCGGCGGACCCCGGCGACGAGGTCCATGGCCCCGCCCATCCCCTTCACCATCTTGCCCGGAATGGTCCAGTTGGCGAGGTCGCCCGCCTGGCTCACCTCCATCGCGCCAAGGATCGCCATGTCGATATGGCCACCCCGGATCATCGCGAAACTGTCGGCGCTGGAAAAGAAGCTGGACGTCGGCAACGCGGTGATCGTCTGCTTGCCGGCGTTGATAAGGTCCGGGTCCGCTTCGCCTTCATACGGGAACGGGCCGATGCCGAGCATTCCGTTTTCCGATTGCAGCGTTACCTCGATGCCCTCGGGTACATGATTGGCGACCAGCGTCGGAATGCCGATGCCGAGATTGACGTAGAAACCGTCTTGCAGCTCGCGTGCGGCTCGGGCCGCCATCTCGTCACGGGTCCAGCTCATGCTGCTTCCCCCCGGCTGCGCGTGGTCAGCTTCTCGATCCGCTTCTCGTTGATCGTGCTCTTGACGATCCGGTCGACATAGATGCCGGGCGTGTGGATGCAGTCGGGATCGAAGCTGCCTTCGGGCACGATCTCCTCGACCTCCGCCACGGTCACCTTGCCCGCGGTCGCCATGTTCGGGTTGAAGTTGCGCGCGGTCTTGCGGAACATCAGATTGCCCGCCGGATCGGCCTTCCACGCCTTCACGATCGACAGGTCGGCGCGCAGCCATGTCTCGCGGACATAGTCCTCGCCCTCGAAGGTTTCGACAGGCTTGCCTTGCGCGACGACCGTGCCGACGCCGGTCTTCGTATAGAAAGCCGGGATGCCCGCCCCGCCCGCCCGGATCCGCTCGGCAAGCGTCCCTTGCGGGTTCAGTTCCAGTTCCAGTTCGCCCGAGAGATACTGTTGCTCGAACAGCTTGTTCTCACCGACATAGGACGAGATCATCTTCGCGACCTGCCGGCTTTCCAGCAGCATCCACAAGCCGAAGCCGTCGGCGCCGGCATTGTTGGAGATGACCGTCAACCGCTTCACCCCGCTCGCCCGGATTTCGGGGATCAGGCTTTCGGGATTGCCCGACAGGCCGAAGCCACCCGACATGATCGTCATGCCGTCGAACAGCAGCCCGTCCAGCGCCGCACCGGGGGTATCGTAGATCTTGCGCTTCATGCCGCCTCCAGCGGTAGGCCGACGTAATTTTCGGCCAAGGTACGTTGCGCCGCCATCGAGCCGCGCAGATAGTCCAGTTCGGCCATCTGGATGCGCCGGTCGAAACCATCCATGGTCGGGAAACGGTGGGTGACCGAAGTGAACCACCACGAGAACCGCTCGGCCTTCCACACCCGCGCCAGCGCGCGTGCCGAATAGCCGTCGATGCCGGTATCGCTGCGTTCGCGGTAATGTTCGGTCAGCGCCTCGCCCAGCATCGTCACGTCGGACACGGCAAGGTTCATGCCCTTGGCACCCGTCGGCGGCACGATATGCGCGGCGTCGCCGGCAAGGAACAACCGACCCCAGCGCATCGGTTCCGCGACGAACGAACGCAGCGGCGCTATCGACTTTTCGAACGACGCTCCGCGCGTGACCTTCGCCGCCGTCTCCGGTCCCAGGCGCAGGCACAGTTCGTCCCAGAACCGATCGTCCGACCAGTCGGCGATATTCTCGTCCAGTCCGCACTGGATATAATAGCGGCTGCGCGTCGTCGATCGCATCGATGCCAGTGCGAAGCCGCGTTCGTGATTGGCGTAGACCAGCTCATGTTCGGCCGGCGGCACTTCGGCCAGGACCCCCAGCCAACCGAACGGGTAAACGCGTTCGAAGACGCGCAGAACATCGGCCGGGATCGCCGCGCGGCTGACGCCATGATAGCCATCGCAACCAACGACGAAATCGCACTCCAGTCGCCGCGCCTCGCTTCCGTCGCGCCACGTCACCACCGGCCGGTCGCTGTTAAGGTCGGACAGCGTCACGTCGGCGCTATTCCAGCGAATGTCGAGCCCTCGGTCCGCAGCGGCATCGAACAGATCGCGCATGACTTCCTGTTGCCCATAGACGGTGACGGTCGACCCTCCGGTCAGTGCCGCCATGTCGATCCGGAACATCCGTCCGTCGAGGGACACGTTGGTGCCGCCATGGACCAGCCCCTCGCGTTCCAACCGTCCGGCGATACCCAGACGTCGCATCAGGTCGACCGTACCCTGTTCGAGCACCCCTGCGCGCACCCGCCCCTCGACATAGTCGCGGTCGCGGCGTTCGATCACGACCGCGGCGATCCCCTCGGCGCGCAGCAGATGGGCAAGGAACATTCCTGCCGGCCCGGCGCCGATGATCGCTACCTGCGTACGATGCCGCATCCCGTCCTCTCCTGTCGGCATTCTTGCCGTTCCGGGAGGCAGCATGCCGTATCGGGGAAGGGCAGACGATGGATACCCCGTGCAAAAAGTTGGACGATCCGGTTGCACATCCGTAGACTTGCGAGATGCGCGGCGGTTCGGTTCCCAGCTTCTATCTATATGGCGAGCCGCATCGCGCGGTGGACGCTGGCTTCGTTCATGCCGAACGACTGGACGATCGGTCGCGCCCCAGCGAATGGACGATCCTGCCGCACGCCCACGCCGATCTGGTTCAGTTGTTCGTTCTCGATCAGGGCGGCGGCGAGATGCGTGCCGAGGACGCGCGGCTTGCCGTCGCCGCACCCGCGCTGTTGCTGGTGCCGCCCGCGGTCGTCCATGGTTTTTCGTGGCAGCGGGAATCGGCCGGATCGGTCGTCACCTTGTCGGTCCGCCATCTGGCATTGCTCGACAGCCGCTATCCCGGCCTAGCAGCCCTGTTCCAATCCGCGCGCGTCATCGCGCTGGACGATGCCGCACACGCCGCACTCGAAGCAGGCGTTACCGCGCTGATGCGCGAACTGGGCTGGGCGGCACCGGGCCATAGCGCAGCGGTCGATGCCGCGCTGCTCGCAATCCTTGCCGAGACATGGCGCGCGGGCGGATCTTCGGTGGCCGATACCGGCGTTGCTCCGGGCCATCAAAGCGCCCTGGTCGCCCGGTTCCGCGCGCGGGTCGACGAACGATTCCGTTTGCGGGAGCAGATCGCGGTCCATGCTGCCGCCCTCGGCGTTAGCGAGAGCCGCCTGCGAACGGCCTGCGCGCAGATCGCCGGCCTGTCGCCCGCGGCAATGCTCGACCAACGCGCGGTCCTCGAGGTCAAGCGCGCGCTACTCTACACCAACCTGTCGATCGCCGAGGTCGGCTATGCGTCCGGCTTCGGCGATCCAGCCTATTTCACGCGGTTCTTCACGCGCCACGCCGGAATGTCGCCGCGCGCCTTCCGATCGAGGGGGAGCTATCGTTGATCGCATACTGTGTTGCGGATGAGGTCGCGGCAGGCGCAGCGAATGGCCGGGAAGGATCGGCGCCGCACGGGACGAGCCAATCCCCCCGAACCGTCAGTCGTAGATTGGACGCAGCACGGTATCGAGATGATAGCGCGTCAGCGCCATCGACGCGAGCATATCGGGCGATCCGTCATACTCGATCGACATCCACCCCTTGAACTGACGCTCCTTCAGCATCCGGTACAGCCCTTCCAGATCGAGCCTGCCGAGCCCCGGTTCCCAGAACCAGCGCGTGCCGTCGTCGGTGATCTCGGGGTCCTGCGCATGGCGGACGCTGTCGGGCTGTCGTTCCGACGCGGTGTCCTTCAGATGGAACGTGCTGATGCGGTCGTGATAGTCGTTGTAGAAGGTCAGCAGGTCCTCGCCCATGATCGCCACCTGCGCGGTGTCGAGACAGTAATGGACATAGCGCGGATCGGTGGATTCGATCAGCTCGCGATGGTTGGGCAGGTTGATCGCGCAGAAGAACTCGTTGTGCAGGCCAATCTTGACCCCGTGATCGGTGGCGTAGCGGCCGATCTCGTTCATCACCCTGGCGCACTGCTGCACTTCTTCGCGGCTCAGCGGACCCGATCCGTAATAGTTCTGCGTCGGGCAGGTATTCATGTAGCTGCCGCCGAACCTGACGATCGTGTCGACCGCCTCGCGTCCCGATCGGACCGCTTCGTCGTAATGATCTGCCTGGTGCGATGCATGCGCGCCGTGGAACATGCCGATCACCTCGACTCCGCGATCCTTGGCGAAGGCCGTGAAGTTCTCGGGCGATCCGAACAGCGGCAGGATATCGGCGAGATCCCATGGGGCGATCTCGATCCCGTCGAAGCCGAGCGCCGCCTGATACTTCAGGATCGTGTCCCAGTCCGAATAATAGGCGGCATTCGTCTTGTCCTCGTAATAGAACTCCCGGAAATTATCGATCTTGCGATAGGGAATGCTCTTCCAGTGACACATGTTGGCGTAGCGGATGTTGGGCATCGCGGAAACTCCGTCCGGCTTAATTCTGTAGTCGGTTCATGAGCGCGCGGGTGCGCAGCAACGCCCGGAAGGGGTCGCGCGTCTGGCGGGCGCTGCACACGATCGGTCCGGCATAGCCGGTCTGCTCCAGTAGAGCGACAATAGCGCCGAGGTCGACGGTACCCGTGCCCGGATCACGGAACACCTGCGTCGCGCGGTCCTCCGGGAATTCCGGGTTGGGCGTCTTCCACGTCCCGGCGGTATCGACGAAGCTCGTATCGGTCAGGTGGACGCACCCTATCCGGTCGCGCTGCGCGGCGACGAACGCCACCGGATCGATCCCCGCGATCGTCAGGGTCGCGGTATCGACGTCGAGCTTCACGCTGTCGGGCAACCGGTCGAGCAACGTCAGGATGCGTTCGCCGCGGAACAGGCTCCAATATTCGTTGCGCAGCACCAGCGTGACGCCCGCTGCTTGTGCCTTTGCCGCAAGGCCGCCGAGCAGGTCGGCCATCCGGTCGGTGAACGCCGCTGCCTTGTCCTCCAGATCAGGATGATAGTGCGCGATACGGCCATAATAGGCCGACGGGCTGATCGCGAGATAATCGGCTTTCAGATCGGCGGCATGACCCAGTGCTTCGCCCGCAAAATGCCCGGTGGCACCGAAATAGAAATCGAGGTTGGCGTTGCGCATGAACAGGTTGGAATCGAACGTCACCCCGGTGACCCGATCGATGTCACCCTTCGCCAGCGCCGCGCGATACTTGTCCGCATTCTGGTATTTGGTGTTGACGCAATAGCGGTTCATCGGAACGCCGCTGCGTCCGCCAAACTGCCACACCGGTTCATAAGGAATCTCGATCGAACGAAACCCTGCTGCGCCGATCAGCGGGTATAGCTCTTCCCAGAAATACTTGCTCTCGTACCGGTTTCGGTTGGGTTCCTGATAATGGCGATTGACCAGATCGAGGCTGATCGCGAATTGATCGCTATGCATGGATGAATTCCGCAATTGAAGGACGCGGTCGTTCGCGTCCCGAAGGTAAAAGGGTCTCGGCGACGTCAGTCGGATAGCTTCCGCCGGGATTGGGCCAGCGACTGATCCATTGGCATCGTCGGAAAATATTCGAGCCCGATCGCCCCATCATAGCCGATCGTACGCAGCGTCTGCGCGATCAGCCGCCAGTCGAGCGTCCCGGTGCCCGGTTCGTTGCGATCGGGCATGTCGGCGACCTGAACATGCCCGACTAGGTGGACCCGCCCCGCCAGCACGGCGCCCATATCCTCGACCATCACCGCACTGTGCCAGACATCGTAGAGCAGGCGCAGGTTGGGGCTGTTCACCGCCTCGACCAGATCGAGGCCGAGCTTGGTACTGACCAGATACATGGTCGCGAACAACCGGGTGTTGAGTGGTTCGAGAAGCAGCAGGACCCCGGCATCCTCGGCCGCATCGGCGGCGGCGCGCAGCGCGGCGACGGCATTGGTGAAATGCTCTTCCTCGCTCATTCCATCGACACGGAAGCCCGATGCGACGATCAGGTTCGGCTTGCCGAGGATCGCGGTCGCCGCGATCGTTTCCCGTACCGCGGTGACCATCGCGTCGCGCTCGGCGGGGTCGACGATCGAACGGCGCGGATCGACGCACAGGCTGGTCAACCGCATACCGGTTTCATCCAGCGCGGTGGCAATCGCCTCGACCGGCTTGTCGCGCCACAGGTGAAACTCGGCGAGATGGAACCCGGCGTCCCTGGCGGCGCGAAGCCGCGCGGCAAGATCGCCCGCTTCGGCGAATTGCCATTCGATACAGGATGATAGCTGATAGACCGCAGACATAGGACCCTTCCCATTCTACGGCCCCGTGGTGCGCACCGCACCCCGTATGCCTGGCGAGCGCCTGCCCGCTATTTTGTGGTTCGTCTGGTACAATAATCGGTGCGATAATCAAGTTTGTAACGGGTGGCGAACTGCCGATCGGTCGCAGCGCATCGCTGCCCCCGTTCAGTACAGGATGCCGGCCATCCAGAACGACCCGACCAATGCCGTCAGCGCGCTGATCGCCATCGCTGCACAGCGTGCATCCTCGAACCGGCGCATCCCGGCCTGATCCTTCATCCGCATCGTCCACTCCCAAATTGGCCACCCCGACATCGTGCGTGCCGGTGACGGCAGGTTGAAATTTGTTACGCGGTGTCCCGCAGCGGCCGTTCATCGACGGTGTCCAGCCCAAAGCCGTTGTTGCGCGCCATCAGGTCGATGCCGAGCTTGTCGACCCCGGTGACCATCCGCCCGTTACGGGCCTCGTCGATGATTTCCTCGGGGCTGGAGAGGTAGGCGTGGATCACCGCTGGACGACCCGTTGGCCAAGGGTGCCGAAGCGGTCGCCGGCGTGCATCGTGACCCGGTCACCGAAGCTGAGGAACGGCGTGAGGGGCCGACCGGCGATCGCGTCGATGGCGCGGCGTTCGGACAGACAGGTCGATCCGACCTTGGCATGGTTGGCGTTGGACACGGTGCCCGATCCGATGATCGTGCCGGCGGGCAAATCGCGGGTGCGCGCGGCGTGGGCGATCAAGTCGTGAAAGCCACAGGCCATGGCGCTACCGACCGGGCTGCCGAACCATTCGCCGTTGATCTCGACGGTCAGCGGCAGACAGACGCGGCCATCGGCCCATGCGTCGCCCAGTGCGTCCGGCGTCACCGCAAACGGCGCGACCGAACAGGCTGGCTTGGCCTGTACCCAACCGAACCCGGTCTTCATCTCGACCGGTGCGATCGTGCGCAGCGACCAGTCGTTGAGGAGCAGGATCAGGCGGATATGGTCGAGCGCCTCGTCGGCGCGGCACCCCATCGGCACGTCGCCGGTGACGACCGCGAACTCGCCTTCGAAATCGATGCCATCGGCCTCGCTGGGGAACGGCACGTCCTCGGTCGCCGACAAAAAGCGATGCGACATGCCCTGATACATCAGCGGCTTGGTCGTCTCGATCGGCGGCAGCTTGAACGCCTGCTGCATGAGGTGCCCGTGCGTGGGGAAAGCCGAGCCGTCGAGCCATTGCCATGCACGCGGCAACGGGGCGAGCAGCGTGGCGGTATCGAGCGGCTCGCCCTGCCCCGCGTCGAGCCGCTGTGCCAGCACGCGCAACGCTGGCTCGGTCCGGGTCCAGTCGTCGAGCGCCGCTTGCAACGTCATGTGGGCGGGCAGACACCGCTGCGCGTCGTCCGACACGACGACCAGTGTGCCGTCGCGACTGCCGTCAGCGCGGGTCGCGAGTCTCACTTGCCGTCCTCGAAGATCGCGACCGCACGGCACCAGCCTGCCGATCCGCGCTTCACCTTGACCGGCAGGCACGACACGATGAACCCGGTGGCGGGCAGCTGGTCGAGCTGGGTGAGCTTCTCCATGTGGCAATAGCCGATGTCGCGCCCGGCCTTGTGCCCTTCCCACACCAGAGAATAGTCTCCGGTCTCCGCGACTTTGGCGGCGGTGTGGCTGAACGGTGCGTCCCAGCTCCACGCATCGGTGCCGGTGACCCGTACCCCCTGGCGGGTCAGGTACATGGTCGCGTCATAGCCCATGCCGCAACCTTTGCCGAGAAAGTCGGGCCGCCCCAGCGCCGCGCCGGCGGCAGTGTTGACCAGCACGATGTCGAGCGGGCGCAGCGTATGGCCGATCCGCACCAGTTCCGCCTCGACTTCGGCAGCGGTCACGACATGGCCGTCGGGCAAATGCCGAAAGTCGAGCTTGACGCCGGATTGCAGGCACCAGTCGAGGGGGATTTCGTCGATGGTCAGCGCCGGCTTTCCGCCGTCCATCGTCGGATGATAGTGCCACGGTGCATCTAGATGCGTGCCGTTGTGGGTCGACAGCGTCAGCGACTCGGACGCGGCGAAGCCCTCGCCACCCGCCATCTCGTCGGCGGTGATGCCGGGAAAGAACATCGCCGCTTCCGCCACCGTATCGGCATGGGTCTGGCGGGTGATGGTCGGTCGCATGAACGGCGGATCGGTGACGACGTCCGGGTCGATCGCGATGGAAAGATCGAGGATGCGGCGGGTCATGCCGTGGCACCCCCCAGCGTCTCGGCGAACCAGTCGGCCAGCAGGTCGCGGCCATAGGCCATGTTGTCGGCGCCGACATGCTCGACCCCGCCTTCGCGGGCTGTGAAGATCACCTTTTCACGGCGGGGGGAGTTGATCAGCTGGTCGTAGAGGTCGTCGGCGTACGCGACGCCGATCTGCCGGTCGTTCGCGCCGTGGGTGACGAGGAACGGCACCTTGATGCGCTCCATATCGCCGTTGAGGTTCATCGCCTCCGATTTGCCGAGGAAATCGTCCTGGTCGCTGGCGCCGAACGCCCAGTGGACGTGCTTCCAGTAATGCGGGACGGGGTTCTCGCCCTCGCGCGCCATGCGCTTGTCCTGCACCTCACGCCAATTGTGGTTCGCACCCCACACCGCGCCGCTGGCGAAGCGCGGTTCGTATGCGACGGCGCGCGGCGCGAAATGGCCGCCCAGCGAAATGCCGGTCATGCCGATGCGATCAGGATCGACATCGGCCTGCTGCTCCAGCCAGTCGACCGCCCTGCTCGCCCAATGCTCGCTGTGCGGATCGACGGGCAGGTTCTGCAACCGCAATGCTTCCCCCGACCCCGGCTGATCGACGCACAGCGTCGAAATGCCACGCCGCTCCAGTTCGTGCGGCAACCGGGTCCAGAACAGCAGCTCCTTGCAGCTGTCGAGCCCGTTGCAGAACACGACCACCGGCTTGGCGCCCTCGCCCGGCGCGCGGGTGTAGAGTGCAGGCATCGTGCCCGTCGCCAGCGGAATCTCGACCCGCTCACGGTTCAGCGCGCCCAGCACCGTCGAACGGTCGAACGCCTCGCGTGCCTTGGCATAGGTTTCCTTGCGCCCCGGCGCGCCATGGCCCTGCATCCGTTCGGCGGTGAACAGGTAGAGCGACGCGCGCTCCAGCTTGTTCGATGCGGAAAAGGACCGTCCCTTTGCCGCATCCTCGGCGGCCAGCGCGATCAGCTTGTCACCCATCGCCGCCCATGCCGCCATGAACTGCGGCGTGCCGGCATCCGCACCGGTCGCCGCCGCTTGCGTGAGCGGCTGGCACATGTCGATGATCTCGCCGAGCTGCGCCCCCGACTCCATCGCGATCGCGACCGACAGGTTCCAGATGTAATTAGGGAAGGGTTCGTACAGCGCCATATCGCTTACGCCACCGCCGCCTGCCACAGCCCGGCATCGGGCGCGGGCTTGGGCATGGTCTGCGGACCGCCGATACCGCTGCCCCACTGGTCCATCGTATCGGGGCGGGGCACATGGACCTGATGCTGGTGATGGTCGTCGTCGACCTCCTCCAGTTCCGACGTATACTCGACGACATTGTTGTTGGGCGTCGTGAAATAGCTGAAGGTGTTGTTGCCCGCAGTGTGGCGTCCCGGCCCCCATTTGATGTCGACGTCGTTGCGCTTCAGCCGGCCGACGCCGCGCATCATGTCGTCCATGGTCAGCACGTCATAGGCGACATGGTTGAAGCAGGGCGGTCCCGGCAGGAACGCCAGCCGGTGATGCCAGCTGTTGCAGCGCATGAAGCACATGAAATCGCCCAGCCAGTCCGACACGCGGAAGCCGAGCGCCCTTTCATACCATGCGACCAATGCCTTGTGGTCGGGCGAGTGCATGACGACGTGGCTGATCTTGACCGGGATCGCCTCGCCCTTCGCCAGTTCGCGCTTGGTCCCGCGTTCGACGTCCGCCGAAATCTGGAGCGTGAAGCCGTTGGGGTCGAAGAAGCGGAAGCCATAGCCACCGCCCAGCGTGTCCAGATCATGCGGTTCGCTGATGATCTTGCCGTCGTTCGCCTTCACCTGTTCGAACAGCGCATCGACATCGGCGCGTGTCTCGGCAGCCCAGCCGATGACGTCGATCCGCTGCGTCGCGTCCTCCCGCAGACGGACGACATATTTCTCGTCGGTTCCTTCGGCGGCAAAATAGGCCATGCCGTCGGCCGACGGCACCTCGGTCAACCCCCAGACATCGGCGTAGAAGCGGCGCTCGGCCGCCAGATCGGGTACGGCATAACCGACGAACCGGATTTCAGAAACGCGGGCCATGCTCGCCTCCATTCGGGAAAAAGGGACGGGCCGGCGCGTCGAGCGCCGACCCGGTTTGGGGATTGTCAGAAGCGGAACGTACCCTGCACGCCGTAGGTGCGCGGCTGGCCGAAGTTCCAGTTGTAGATGTTGATGCCGCCGCCGGTGAAACCGGCATAGGTCTTCACCCGGTTGTTCTCGACGTTGCGGACATAACCCTGAAGGCTGAGCTTATCGCCCGGCAGGTTCAGTTCTAGGCTGAGATCGGTCGTCGTGAACGCTTCGACCCGATCGCCGCGATAGTTGAACGCGGTCAGGTAATATTCCGACTTGAACCGGCTGAACCCGTTGGCGACCAGTTCATAGCCTTGGCCGAGGTCGATCGACTTGTTGTAGTTGATGCCGATCGTCCATTTCGGTGCCTGCGGCGCGGCATTGCCGGCGAGGTCGAGCGTCAGCCGCGGTACGTTGGCCGGGGGATTGGTCAGCGTCGGGGCGGGAATGCCGGCGAAGTCCTGCAGCTTCGCATCGATATAGTTGACGATCAGGCTCAGGCGGTCGCGCGGCGAAAGCTTGACCGTGGTGTCGGTTTCGATGCCCCACACCCGGCTTTTGCCCGCGTTGAACGTCCGCGCGCCGACCGTGGTGTCGATATAGACCTGCACCTGCTGGTCCTGGTAATCGTAGTAAAAGGCGGATGCGTTGAATTCGAGCGTGTTGTTCAGGAACCGGTTCTTCGATCCGATTTCATAGGCGGTCAGATTTTCCGCATTGAACGCGCCGACCAGATCGAAGCCGCCGCTTTTGAATCCGGTGCTGACCTTGGCATACAGCATGTTGTCGCGCGCCGGCTTGTATTCGACGCCCGCGGTCCAGGTGATCTTGTCCTCGGCATAGGACGGGAAGCGGATGACCGCGCCGGGGCCGCTGCCGTCGGCAGGCGGACGCACCATGTTCTGGGTGCGGAAGAAGCCATAATTGATGTATTCGGCATTCTTCTTGTCGTCGGTATAGCGCACGCCGCCGGTAAAGCTGAGCGTATCGGGCACCAGCCAATAGGTCGCCTGCGCGAAAGCGGACTTGGATTCCGACTTCACATAGGGACGATAGAAGAAGTTCGCGAAGGCACTGGCCAGCGGCAGGTACAGGCCGCGCGCGATGATCTGGTTCTCGTGGAAATAGAAGCCGCCGACCTGCCAGACGAAGCTGCCCTGCGCGCCGCCGTTCAGCCGGACTTCGTGGCTGTGGGTGCGCGTGTCGTAGCGGTCGTTGTAGAAGGTGAACTGTTCGGGCAGGAACCCGTTCTGCGGCAGGATGACCTGGTTGTCGACGTGGCGATAGCCGCCGATATAGCTGAGCGTCGCAGGACCGAAGTCGTAGGCGACACGCCCGCGCACCGCATATTGCTGGCTCTTGAAATTGCCGCGCCGGCCGATCGGGAAGCTGGCCGGGTCGAACGTCTGCGGCAGATCGACGAAGCTCGGCACCAACCGCTGCGTCAGCGTCGGATAGGTTGCGGGCGGTGCGACCGACGCGGGCAGTTCGGTAAGGCCCGGCGTCGCGCCGTTGACCAGCAGGCCATACTGTACCGGACCCGTCTGGTTCACATCGACATATTCGCCGGCCAGATAGACTTCGAGCGCGCCCGGCGCGAACAGGATGCTGCCGCGCACCGCATCGACATTGGCGTCGTCGCCCTGTCCGGCCAGCGAGCCGTTGTCGACATAGCCGTCATGTTCGTTGTGCAGACCGGCGATGCGGATCGCGACGTCGTTGCCCAGCGGTACGTTGACGGCACCGGTCGCATAGATCGCGTTATAGTTGCCATAGCCGGCGGTGGCCGATCCTTCGAAGCTGCCCAGAACCGGCTTGGCCGCGACGATGTTCAGCGCGCCGGCGGTCGAATTGCGACCGAACAACGTGCCCTGCGGACCGCGCAGCACTTCGATCCGTTCGAGGTCGAAGAAGTTGGCGTTCAGCGCGACCGGGCGGTTCACATATTCGCCGTCGATCGAGACGGTGAGGGCCGGGTCGGCGCTTTCGGAAATATCCTGGCTGGAAACGCCGCGGATCGCGATCTTCGTGAACACCGAATCGGGCGTGATGCCAAGGTCGGGGGCCAGACGCTGCAAGCCGCTGACGTCGGTAACGGCGGCTTTGGTCAGATCGGCACCGCTGACGGCGCGGATCGCGATCGGCGTGTCCTGCAGTCGGGTCGTGACCTTGGTCGCGGTGACGATGATCTCTTCGAGCTGGCTGTCGTCGCGTTGCGTCGTCGTGTCGTTGGCCGTGGTCGGTGGCGTCGCCCCGGTCGGTTCGGCGGTCTGCGCCCATGCCGGGGCAGCGACCCAGATGGCAGTACTAGCAAGCGCCATGCTGGCGATGCGGCGGAACGTCGTCATACGATCCCCTCTCCATGATGTCGGAGGCGTATCCGCCCCTCGTTCAGAACTAGAATTGCTATTCTATTTAAAACTTGAGTCAAGTGCCTCCGGTCATCCCGAAGCGCATTTAATTTCGCGGCATGTCAAAACATTGGATGCGGATTGCGCGCGGTCGCCGGGATCGGTTGGATCACGTCCCAGTGTTCGACGATCTTGCCGTCCCTCAACCGGTAGATGTCGGCCACCGCCCCGCCGGCGCTGGCCGGATCAGCCCGGCCGTGCAGGTGGATGACGGCCAGGTCGCCGTCGACGATGATCCGCTTCACGTCGAACCGTGCGCCGGGCGCTGCGAATTTGGGTGCCAGCGCCGCGACGGCCGCGTCGCGACCATCGGGCAGGCCGGGATTATGCTGGATATAGTCGGATACGACGAATTTTTCGAACGCGCCGGCGACATCGCGGCGACCGTAGAACTGGTCGGCAAAGGCCGTGACGATCGCCCGGTTGCGCTCGGTTTCCGACGCACGCGGGCGGGCCGGCGCGCCGGCGGCGATCAGTGTCGTGGCGAGCAGGGCGGAAGCGACGATCCGGTTCATGGGGTGATCTCCACTGCAAGGACAAGACGGTCGCTTGCCGGCCCGGCCGACAGGCGCGCGGCAGTCCGGTTCTGCCAGCCATCGCCGGCCCAGATACGGAACATCCGGGCTTCGGGCGTGACACGCACGACCGCCGTTTCGCCGGCCGCGATCACGACCCTGGCAAAGCCGACCAGCGCGAATTCCGGGTCGTGGCGATAAAGCTGGACCACCTCGCTGCCGGTGCGGGTGCCGACATTGCGGAGCGTGACCACCACGTCGCGACCATCGGCGACGGCCCCGATCCATTCGAACCGGGTATAACCCTGCCCGGCGCCGAAAGCGTAGAGCGGCGTACGATCGCGCGCGGCAAACCCGCGATAGCCGACCAGCACATCATCGTCGTAGCGCAGGTCGCCCACATCGTCCGGTTGCAGGGCAAGTGCGGGGTAATCTTCCTCGCGCCGTGCCAGCGTCACCGGCAGGCGTCCGCCCGGTTCGACATCGCCCGCCAGCACGGCCGCGAGCGCGGGGCCGAACCCCTCGCCCGGATACCATGCCGACAGCAACGCCGCCGCCCGGTCGCTCCAGCCCGCGTCAAAGGCGTGACCGATATTGGCGACGATCGCGACGCTGGCGTTCACCGCGCAGACTGCCTCGATCAGCGCGACCTGATCGGCGGCCAGGGCGGTATCGGCGCGGTCCTTGCTCTCGACGCTGGAATCAGACGTTTCGCCGACCATCAGCAGTACCGCGTCGGCGGTCCTGGCGGCATCGACGGCGCGCGCGAGCATCGCCGCCGCGCTGTGGGGGCCACGGACCCCGTACCACAGGCCGTGGACGCGTGCGCCGTCATAGGTGAACTCGACCTCGACCAGCACCCGCTGCCCGGCGGACAGCTGCACCTCGACGCTGTCGGCATCGCCCCGCTTGAGCGATCCCATGACGTCGGAGGCGGCCATACGTTCGGCATGGTCGTGGACGATGCGGCCGTCGACGCGCATCCGCACCGCGCCGGTCGCGCCGACATAGAAACGATGCGCACCATTGATCGTCGCGGTGAACCAACCGCTCGCCCGCACGCCGGCGGGACGATCGAACACCCCTTCGTCATGGACACCGACGAACCAGACCAGCGAATTGGTGTCGCGCACCTCGGTGAAGATCGGTTCGCCGCCAAGATCGGTGTCGGCGAAATAGTCCACGGTCATGCCGCGCCCGGCACCACCGAGCGGAACCACCGGCATCGACGGCAGCCGCGGCTGCGGATCGACGCCCGGTTCATAGACGATCGCGGTATCGCCGTAGCGCGCGCGGATCGCGTCGAGCGGGCGCAACGCATCGGGCGACAGCGCGATCTTGGCAAAGGTGCCCCCTTGATAACAGGGGGCCGCCGCGTTGGGGCCGATCACCGCGATACGGGCGTGTCGTCCGGGGACGAGCGGCAACAGGTCGCCTTCGTTGCGCAACAGCACCATGCCCGCCGCCGCCGCTTCGACCAGCAGCGCGTCGGCATCCTCGGTCGGCGGGGTCTTCGTACCCGACCAGCGCCGCCCGGCGCGCGCGACGCGGTCGGCGGCATCGGCGAGACGGCTGGCAGGCACCTCGCCCCCTTCGACCGCGCCGATCGCCTTCGCCCCCACGAAGCGCGCGGGACCGGGCATTTCGAGGTCGAGACCACCGTTCAGGCTACCGGCCGTCGAATGCGTCCCGAACCAGTCGCTGATGAACGGGCCGGCAAAGTCCCACTCCTGCTTGACGATCGTGGAGATGTGGCCGTGTTCGGCGCACCATGTCCCGTTCACCCGGTTATAGGCGGTGAGCATCGCCCCCGCCCCGGCCGCCGCGCACAGTTCGAAGGGCAGGAGATAGATTTCACGCAGGGCGCGTTCGCCCACGACCGCGTTCATCCGGTCGCGGTCGGTTTCGCTGTCGTTGCACACCAGGTGCTTCACACACGCACCGGTGCCGGTCGATTGCAGACCACGCGTCCACGCAGCGCCGGCAAGGCCGGTCAGCAGCGGGTCTTCCGAATAATATTCGAACGCCCGTCCGGCCAGCGGGCTGCGCGCCAGATTGACGTTGGGCGCCAGCACCATGTCGACGCCGCAGCGCACCGCTTCGCCCCCGACCAGCGCGCCGACCCGTTCGATCAGCGACAGGTCGAAGCTGGCACCAAGCGCGGTGGCACAGGGCGACAGCCGGGCGACGTCGCGTTCGTCGACCCGCCCGCTGGCGATACCCATCGGCCCGTCGCTCAGATGCAGCGACGCGATGTCCGCATGCGGGATCGCGGCCGTGCGCCACATCGAGGCACCGGCGGTAAGGCTCGCCTGCTCGGCGATGGTCAGCGCGGTCACGCCACCGGCTCCAGACGAAAGGCCATGATCTGGCGCGCCATCGTCGCGATCTGTCCTGCGACCCCGGCGTCGGCGAGTTCGCCTTCGCTTCCGAACGGCTTTTGCGCGATCGAATTGATCGCGATTCCCGCCGGGGTCGGCCAGCCGCGCATCGCATGGACGATGCCCCGTAATGCCGCCAGCGTGACGCCACCCGCCTGCCATCCCGCCGCCGAGACGATCAGCCCGACCGGCATCCCGTCGAAATACACACGCTCATCGCCGCGCAGATCCTCCAGCAGGTCGATCGCGTTCTTCACGACCCCCGACACGCCGCCGTGATACCCCGGCGTCCCGATCACCAGCCCGTCGGCGTCGCGCAGCGCGGCGACGAACGCTGCCTGTTCGGGCGTGCGTTCGGGGCGTTCGGGGTTGAAGTGCGGCAACGCGGCGAGCGCAGGCCCGTCGAACATCGTCGTCCGCGCGCCCAGTCCCTCGCATTCGGCAAGCACGGCGCGCACGAGCATCTCGCTCGACGACCGCGGGCGGAAGGTACCGCCAATCCCTACGATATGACGTGCCATCGCTTTCAAGCCTTCTTGAATGCGGGCATGACCTTTTCCGACAGCAGGCGCAGCGTCTGGTCGCCCAATCGCAGCCGTTCGTCGGTCAGCGGCCCGGTGGTGGTGCCGCACAGGATGTTGCCGATGCCGAGTTCTTCGTACGGCTTCAGATGCTCGATCACCGTTTCGGGCGAGCCGTACAGGCACCAGGTGCCGATCCAGTCCTCCGTCAGTGCGTTCGGCGTCCGGTCGGTCTTCCTGTTCGCGTCGTTTGATTCGGCGCGAGCGTTGAATTCCGCCTCGCGTTCGATCGCATCCTGATAGGCGCGCAGGATCGCCATCATCTCGTCGCGGGCCTGTTCGTCGCTGTCGGCGACATGGACGAGCTGGTAGGTATGCGTCGTCCAGTCGAGCGCGCGGGCGATCTTCTCGGCGCTGTGGCCTGCTTCCTCGAGCATCGTGCGATAGATGCCGAAGAACTTGGCGACATGCTTCATCGGCTCCGTCCCGCCGATCTGCGGCGGGGTGAAGGCGGGGATGAACGCCGGCCACGCATTCTCGGCGGCACGGCGTGCGCTCGATTCCTTCATCGCCACCGGCATCAGTCGCGCATGACCCTCGCTATAGGCCGCGGGCGCAATGCGCTGCAGGACGCGGCCCTGGTGCGGACCGTTGTCGATCTCGACCGCCGGGTCGTCCATCGTCTTCGCCCAGAGCTGTTCGGCAAGCGCGAGATTCTTTTCGGCGATCGCACCGGCATCGCGGTAATCGACGCCGAAGCCGATCATCTCCTCGGGCGTGGTGCCCGAACCGACGCCGACCAGCAGCTTGCCGTCGGTCAACTGGTCGAGGATGTTGATCCGTTCGACGAAGCGCACCGGATGATGCAGCGGGACCGAGGTGACCGAAAAGCCGAAATGCATGTGCGGGAACTTCGCCGCCAGATAGGACGCGAACATATAGCTGTCGCTGGCGATCGGCATATAACCGTTGAAATGATGGTCGGGCAGGAAGAGCGCGTCGAAGCCGAGCGCAGCGGCATGTTCGGCATGGCTGGTCAGGGCATGGATCAGCGCGCGGTCCTGCTCCGGCGCCATCGAACGTGCATTGAGGAACACCGAGAAACGCATTCGACCTCTCCCTTTTCACGCCCGGTTATCCCGGTCCGAGGTTGCCGCCCGTTGCCGAGTGGCCTAAACTGAAATTAGAACTGTTATTCTGATATGCCGCCGATCCGGGGGCTGTCAATGGGGTGCCGATGGATATCGAAACGATCATGGCGAAGGCGCGTGTGCCGCAGCAGGGCCGCAGCAAGGCCAGCTTCGAACGCATGCTGGTCACTGCCGAACAGTTGATGACCGAGCGCGGATCGGACGAATTCACGCTCAACGAAGTGGCCAGGCACGGCAAGGTGTCGATCGGATCGATCTATTGTCGCTTTGACAGCAAGGACGACCTTGTCCATGTCGTGCAGCTGCGCGTGCTGGAGCGCGTCGATACCGACATGCTGGCCGCGATCGCGGCGGTACAGGCGCGTGGGTCCGACCTGGTCGAAATGGTCCATGATCTGGTCCAGTCGATCGCCGACGTGCTGCGCCGCTATGCCGAGGTGATGCGCCCGTTGATGCTGCGCGCGAGCGGCGATCCCGTCATCGCCTCGATCGGCAAGCGCAGCTATTCGCGCACCAGCGA
Organism: Sphingomonas sp. Leaf62; assembly: GCF_001421915.1. NCBI lineage: Bacteria > Pseudomonadati > Pseudomonadota > Alphaproteobacteria > Sphingomonadales > Sphingomonadaceae > Sphingomonas > Sphingomonas sp. Leaf62. Next base: position 70,073 of record NZ_LMLN01000004.1, read on the forward strand.
AGCGGTGATCGATGCGTTGCTGACCTGTGAGAAGGAAATCCGGCACCCCCATCCGCGCCACGCCGCCGATGCTGGGTTCCGCATCGTCTATGCCGCGATCGCCCGCTATCTGGGGTTCGGTTCGTCGCTCGACGCCGCGGGCGAAGGCGACTGGAATCACTTGAAGAATGATCTGGGCGACATGCTCGCCGCATATTTGGCGACCGAGCCGAAGGGAAACCGCCAGCCCGCTTGACAACTCCCCCCATCCACGTTCAAATCAGAATAATAATTCTGATAAGCGTCGCATCCAAGCGGCGCTCGAACGAGGATGAGGAGCGTCATGGCCGAAACAGGCTGGACCCGGCGCGACACGTTGGGCGGTGCTGCGCTGTTCGCGCTGGTGGTGGGAATACCCGTCGCGGCCGTACGGATGACCGACACCACCAACGACGTCACCGACCGGCAACGCATGGTGTTGCGCGCGGCAGCGCAAGGGGTGATCCCGCGGACCGCGACGCCCGGTGCGGGCGATATCGGCGCGCATGACTTCGTCGTTCTGGCGCTCGCCCACGGCCTCGACGGGACCCGCGCGCCGGCCGCCGGTGCGGCGCTGCCGGTCACCGTCGCCCGCCATCTGCGCCGCGACGGCACGCTCGATTATCTCGACTGGCTCGAATGGCAACTCGACAGCCGCGCGCAGGGCGACTTCCTGCGGGCCGCTCCCGCTCGCCGGCAAGCGGCACTCGCCGCGGTCGATGCCGAAGCGTTCGCCGAAACCGCTCGCGATGCGCCCGAGTCGCCGTGGAAGAAGCTCAAGGCGCTGATACTCACCGCCTATTACACGTCCGAAATCGGCGGATCGCGCGAGCTGCAATATGAACTGGTTCCCGGGAAATGGGAACCGGACCTACCCTTTGTCCCCGGCAGCCGCGCATGGTCGAGCGACTGGACCGCAGTGGAGTTCAGTTGATGGCAGACGCAATGTTCGACGCGATCGTCGTCGGATCGGGAATCACCGGTGGCTGGGCGGCCAAGGAACTTACCGAGGCGGGGCTGAAGGTCCTGATGCTCGAACGCGGGCCGATGGTGGAGCATGGCGCGGGCTATACCAACGAGACGAAGGCACCGTGGGATCTGGAATTTCGCGGCCTCGGCGATGCCGCGCTGTACGAAACCGATTATGCGGTGCAGCGCAAGAACCGCCACTTCACCGAATTCACGCAGGACCGCTTCGTCAACGACCGCGAGAATCCGTACACGACCGAAGGCGCGACCGAATTCAACTGGTGGCGCAGCTATAATCTGGGCGGCCGGTCGCTGTCATGGGGTCGGCAATGCTATCGCTGGTCGGATTACGACTTCGACGCCAATCGTCGCGACGGCCATGGCACCGACTGGCCGATCCGCTACGCCGACATCGCGCCCTGGTATGACAAGGTCGAGGAGTTCGTCGGCGTGGCGGGCATGGCCGAAGGGTTGCCGCAATTGCCCGACGGGCGGTTCCTGCCGCCGATGGCGCTCAACCCTGTCGAGGAACATGTTCGCACGGTGATCGGCGAACGCTGGACCGGACGGCGGCTGACCATCGGGCGCAACGCCAACCTGACCGTCGCCAAGCCCGATCAGGGGCGCGCGGCGTGCCAGTATCGCTCGATCTGCGCGCGCGGCTGTTCCTATGGCGCCTATTTCTCGACGCAGAGTTCGACGTTGCCGGCCGCGCAAAAGACCGGCAATCTGACGCTGATCACCGGTGCGGTGGTCGAGGCCGTCGAATACGATCCGGTTACCGGCAGCGCGACCGGCGTCCGCTTCATCGACACCGGGAACGGTGATCGCAAACGGGTGACGGCCCGTATCGTGTTCCTGAACGCGGGATCGTTCAACAGCGTCGGCGTCCTGCTTCGCTCCGCCGACGCGACAAATCCCAACGGCCTTGCCAATTCGAGCGGCGTGCTCGGCACGCATATCATGGACCATGCGCAGACCGTCGCCGGCATCGCGATCATGCCGGGATTCGAAGACCACACCTATTTCGGCAATCGGCCGACCGGCGTCGTCATTCCCCGCTTCCGCAACCTCGATACGCTCGACGGCAAGGGGCACTCGCGCGGCTTCTCCTATCAGGGCGGAGCGTTCCGGGCAGCATGGACGCGGGGCAAGCGCGACGCCGGCATCGGCACCGAGTACAAGGACGGTCTGCGCGAACCGGGGCCGTGGCGGATGGTGCTGGTCGCCTTTGCGGACTCGATGCCGCGCGCGAGCAACCGCATCACCCTCGATCCGACGGTCAAGGATGCCAACGGCCTGCCCGCGATGCGAATCGCGTTCGAACATGGCGCGCAGGAACGCGCCGCGCTGGCCGAGGCGAAGGCGGAGGCTGCCGCGATGCTGACCGCCGCTGGCGGTCACGTCATCATGGGACTCGACCAGCCCAGCCCCGGCGGGTCGGCGATCCACGAAATGGGCGGCGCGCGGATGGGACACGACCCCCGGACCAGCGTGCTGAACAAATGGAGCCAGGCGCACGACGTGCCCAACCTGTTCGTCACCGATGGTGCGCAGATGTCGTCGTCGGCCTGCCAGAACCCGTCGCTGACCTACATGGCACTGACCGCGCGCGCCTGCGCGACCGCCGTGTCGATGCTGAAGGAAGGCGCGATCTGATTCCCGTTTGCTAGCGGGCACATCCCGCCAGGTGCCGCAGGGTCGGTGCCGCCCGGAGTGAACACCCATGTATCCTACCGCCTGCATCGCGGGGCGATCCGCCTTCACGGCCCCGCCCGTCCCCGGCCGTCACCGCGCCGCGCCGGGGGTCTGAAGGTCATGGACGACATGCTGGACGCGTCTCCCGACGCGTCTCCCGACGCTTCGCCGCCGCTCCCGGCGTCGGCCAAGGTCGCCTATGGCCTTGGCGACTTCGGCTTCGGTCTGTCGTGGAACATGGTGGGGGCGTTCCTGCTGTTCTTCTACACCGACGTCGCACTGCTCCCCGCGGCAGCGGTCGGCACCTTGCTGCTGGTCTCGCGGTTGGCCGACGCGGCGATCGACCCGATCATCGGCCTTGCGGTCGATCGGACGCACGGACGCAGCGGGCGTGCGCGTCCGTGGTTCAAATGGGGTGCCGTGCCGTTCGGGCTGCTCTGTGCCGCGACGTTCTGGATGCCGCCGGTCGGAGAGACGGGACGCCTGACATGGGCGGTCGTCACGTTCGGCGCGCTCGGCATCCTCTTTTCGGTGGTCAACATCCCGTACGGTGCGCTGCTGCCGATGATGACCAACCGCAATGGAGAGCGCCTTGCGCTCGGCAGCCTGCGCGCCGCCGGCACGGCGATCTCGGTTATCGTCGCCACCTCGGCGACGATGCCGCTGGTCGGCGCATTGGGCGGCGGCGACCAGGCAACGGGCTTTCTGCTCGTCGCCGGGTTGTTCGGGCTGCTGACCACCCTGACCACGCTCAATCTGTTGCGTTGTCCCGAACAGGTCCATGCCGTCGCGCAACCGCTCGCCCAGGCGATCTGGCCGCAGGTGCGGGCAATGATCGGCAACCGGGCGTGGAACACCGTCTTCCTGTTCGCGCTGCTCAACTTCGTCCGCTTCGGCGCGGTGCTGGCGATCACGCCGTTCTTCGCGATCAACGTGCTGGGCAAGCCGTGGATGATCTCGATCCTGCTCCCGGCGGTGTCGGGCACGTTGCTGATCGGCTCGATCCTCGCCCCGCCCTATCTGAAGCGGATGGGAATGCGGCGCGGCAACCTGATCGCGCTGCTGGTTGCGCTGCCGCTGTTCGCGCTGCTGCCGCTGGCCGAAGGGTCGACCGTCGCCTTCCTGACGCTCTACCTTGCCGGATCGGTGCTGCTCAGCATCACCATGACCGCGATCTTCGCGATGGCGGCCGAGGCGATCGAGTATCACGAACAACGGACCGGTACCCGCAACGAAGGGCTGTTGTCGTCGGGGATCAGCCTGTCGACCAAGATCGGCATGGCGCTCGGCGGTGCGCTGGTCGCGTTCGGGCTGGCAGCTATCGGATATGTTCCCGGCCGGGGCGGCGCGGACGTCGCTACGGGGCTGCGCTGGCTTTACTACGCGCCGGTCGTCGCATGCCTGGTGGCGCAGATGGCGGTCATCGCTCGCTATCCGATGATCGACCGCGCGGTTCGGTAACGGTTCCGCTCCCCGTCCACCGGTCGGGGAGCGGGCCGGTCGATCAGGCGCCGCCGGCCTTCAGACGTTGAATATCCTCCGCCGAAAGCGCCCGGATCATAACATCCCGATACATGATTTCCGCCGCCTCGAATTCGAGCGCGATACGACCACCCGTCAGCGGCGTCTCGCCTCGCTCGCGCATCGCGAACAGGGTCATGACGATCCGTCCGTTCACCAGATGGGCAGCCTGATCGCCGAAAGCATAGAGGTCCAGCGTGTTCCAGCCATCGAGCGTCTCATAGGCGCCGGTATGACGGAACCATTGACGGGCAATGCCGCCAGCGACGACCGGCGGCTCGTAGGTCGTCGGCAGACCCGGGAAATAGGTCGGCCATAGCGGCGTCCCTCCCAAAACGGGGCCGGCGAGGGCCCGCGTATTGATCATGATGGCGTCGCCGACATCGCCCTCTTCGACCTGAAACTCGACGCCGTCGGGAAACAACCGGTCGCGCTCTGGACCGAGATGATACAGGATCCCGCTGTTGCGGCGCTGCAAGGCACGCGGCGCGAAGCGGGCCTGACCCCATCGATATTGAAGACGCAGATGATAGTTGGACCAGCTGTCGATCGTCGCGATGTGTCCGAACGCAGCCTTATCCGGCCCCCGATAGTCGCGCCCGTGGAAATGCAGGACGCCATCGTCGATCGCGACGACGCCCAGCGTGTCGCGGGCACCGATGCCGTCCTGATAGAAGGTCCAACCGTCGAGGTTGTTTTCGTTGAACAGCGGCCGCCAGCCGGCTTCGGTTCGTGGTCCCGCCGCGATCGCCGTTCCGGTCATGCCGACCAACGCAGTGGTCGCGGCACCTGCCAACACCGAACGGCGATTAAGACCAGGACCGGACATCATGCCATCAGCCGAAGCATCTTGGCGTCCTTCGTTGTTGGTACGAACGGCAGGTACGAGATGCGCATGGTCTCGGCCAGTTCAACGTGGTGCTCGCCCGGCGTCAGGCCGGCGGCGCGCTTGCAGCCGACCACGGCCTTCTCGCCAAAGTTCCACCGGTCGCCATATTCGGTTTCCAGCTCGTCGAGCGTCCACGTTCGGCCACGGAGCGTCAGCGTCACGTCCTCGCGCGGCACCGTCTCACCATTGATGGTGACCGCCACGTTCTCGATCATCGACAGGCCAAGCCCGCGATAATAAGGCAGCCGCGCTTCGATGCTGAAACCATCGGCGGTCGCCTTGAGGCTATCGTCCACGATCATCTTGTTGTCGAACATTTCGGATTCCTTCAGGCGGCGAGCGCGGTGGGGGTCGGGGCGTCGATCAGCCGCCCGAGCATCTCTTGCTGACGACGGACCTGTTCGACGGAGTCGACCTCATAGGCGTCCTCGATCCAGCGATTGCCTTCATATTCCGAGCAGATGTAGCCGTCATACCCGCCCTGTTTGAGTACGCGGACGATCTCGTCATAGGGAATGCACGGTTCGACCAGATCTGCGTCCATCTGGTAGAATTTGCCGTGGATGTTGTGGATGCGGGGCATGTAATCGAGCATCCGCTTCGGTTCGAACGCGGCATTGTGGCGCAGCGTTTCGGCCATGCCGATCGCCGGGCCGACGCCGCCCATCTCGCGCACGTTCAGGATCACATATTCGCTAAGAACGCGGTCCTCATATGCCTTGACGATATAGTCGGCGATGTGGTGCGGCACGCCGTTGCGCATGAAACGCTCCTTCCACACCGGCGGGAACTTGAACAGGAACATGCCCATGTCTGGCAGGAAGCCGAGCGCGTCGCTGCCCGACTTCTCAAAAGCCTCGGCATGGCGGATGATCCATGGATGGTCGAAATGCAGCGGCGCGTGCACTTCGATCAGGATCTTGATCGCCTTCTCCTCGGCGTATGGCGCGGCCGCTACCAGCACCTCGGGCGCGATCGATACCAGCGCGCGGATATATTTGACACCGAGCCGCGCGGCGAAGTCGATATCCTTCTTCACGCTCGCAACCTGTTCGTCGAAGGGCATTTCCCGACCCTTGTAGCGCTTGTAATCGAGCATGAAGTCATGGGCGACCGGCACCGCCCCGTATTTGTCGATCAGCTGGTGCCATTCGGCGACCTTTTCATCGGCGACACCCACTTCCGGCCAGCCCCAGAAGGTCTGCTCGCCGATGATCTCGATCCCCGGCGCGCCGAGCTCGACGCTCGTGCGGATGCAATCTTCGAGCGTCATCTTGCCGAGGAAGGTTTCGTTCTGGAAGCTGTAGAGGCTCACGCCCCGCTTGATCGTCATGGCGATGTCCTTTTGGAATATGCGGGATCAGGCGACTGCGGCGACGGGGGTACCGCCATCGCGCCGGGTCGCGGCGAAAAGGACCGCGGCGATCGCGCCGACGACCCCGGCCGCGCCCATGATGAGGAACGCGCCCTGCATCGCGCCCGTCTGGACGCGGAACAATGAAACCAGGAACGGGCTGGAGAACTGCCCGAAAAAGAAGCACGCCGTCCACACGCCCATGCCGCGCCCGCGGTGTTCGAAGGGCAGCTTGGTCTGTGCCCAGGCGATCAGCGTCGGCACCGCCATCCCCGCCCCCGTCTGCTGCACGACCAGACCGGCGACCATCCAGCGCCAGTCGGGTGCCAGCCCGATCGTCGTCAGCCCCCCGCCGATCAGCACGAGGAAGATGGCGAGTTGCACGACGGGACGCGCACGTCCCGTTGCCCAGAAGATCAGCGAGCCGACCATGACGAACAGGCTGGGGATGAAGGTCAGCTTGCCCAGTTCCTGTGACGACTGGATTCCGACTTCGCGGAACGCCATGCCGCCGTTGATGATGAACACATAATAGAGCGCGGAAGCGAACAGCGTCACCGCACCGATCGATGCCACCGATGCCGCCGGAAACGGGCTGCGCGCCGACGCGCTGCCGATGCCCAGCATCTTGCGTGCGGTCGCATCGCTGCTGGGTTCGTACAGGAACTTGGCGGCAGCAACGAAGGTCGGGAACGCGATCAGGTAGATCAGGAAGATACCGTTCCAGCGCAGGCCAGTCAGGAAACCCGAAGCGAGAATGACGCCACTGGCGAGGAACGGCCCGGCCAACCCTTGCAGCGTCAGCCAGTTGCGGCGCCCCTTTTCGTCCCAATAATCGCCGATCAGCGTGTTCATGGTTGTCAGGATCGCTGCTTCGGCAATGCCGAGCAGCAGCCGCGATCCGTAGATCGCGTTGAGATTGTCGAGCAGGAACGGCGCGGTCCCGAACACGCCGAACAGCAGCGTCGCCACCAACAGCAACTTCCGGCGTCCGAACTTGTCTACCAGGATCCCGGCGAACAACGCGAAGATCGCGATGGTCAGTCCGGGTGCCGACACCATCGCCGGCACCTTCCATGCGGCACTGGGATCCCCCGCGAAATGGTCGATGATCGAGGGTACCGCCGGGAACAGCGACACGATCGCGAGGATCGGCAGGAAGCCGGCGATAATGACGGTCAGTCCCTGGCCGATGCCAGGGCTGCGGACGGTCTTGTCCTGTGTGTCGGCGATCATCCGAATCCTCTCCCACGCAATCGACCGGTACGCCGGCTCAATTAGAACTTGCATTCTGATACGCGGTATTGCCATGACCTGCAACCCTGTCAAGCAAGGAACGATCAGGTGGCAAATGCGGTAGTTTCAGGCCAGTTGAGCGAACGACAGCGTAGCCTTGCGTTCGCTACCGTCCTGATTGCGTTCGTGATGGACGTCGTGGACTCGACGATCGTCAATACCGCGCTGCCCGCGATCCAGACTGCCCTGACAGCGTCCGATGGCGCGATGCAATGGGTCGTGTCAGGCTATTTCCTGACGTTCGCCGTGTTGTTGGTCGTCGGCGGACGACTGGGCGATTTGTTCGGTTATGCCCGCATGTTCGTGATCGGAGTGGTCGGTTTCACGCTCGCGTCGCTTGCCTGCGGCCTTGCTCGGGACGGTAGTGCCCTGTCGATCGCCCGGCTTGCCCAAGGTGCGGCAGCGGCGATCATGGCACCGCAGGGCGTGGCGCTGATCCAGCTGCTCTATTCGCCGACCGAACGTATCGGCCGTCTCGCTGCCTTCGGTGTCATTGGCGGCCTTGCGGCCATCGGCGGTCCGGTGATCGGCGGGCTGCTGATCGAATGGAGTCCGCTGGGTCTTGGGTGGCGTAGCGTGTTCCTCATCAACCTGCCTTTCGGCGTGCTGGCGTTAATCGCCGGACTGACGCTGTTGCCGCCCGGCCGGTCCGGCCAGGCATTGCGTCCCGATGTGCCGGGGACGCTGCTGTTGTTCGGCGCGCTCGGTACGTTGCTCCTCCCGCTGATCGAAGGACGGGCAGCGGGATGGCCGTGGTGGACCGCGGTGGCAGGCATCGCGAGTACCGGACTATGGTACGCGTTCTGGCGCTACGAACAGCGCCGACGAACGGTAATCGGCTCGGCGCTGATCGAACCCTCGCTCTTTACCGACAGCAGCTTTCGCATCGGACTGACCGCTACGGCAGGCTTTGCCATAGCATCGGCAGGATTCCTCCTGACGTTCAGCCTGACCCTGCAACGTGGCCTCGATTATGCGCCCATCGATGTTGCCATGCTGCATGTTCCGTTCGGTCTTGGCGTGATGGCCGGGATCAGCCAGATCGGACGCAAGGCACTGCCTCGTCACGGGCGTCGCGTGCCAATGACGGGTGCCCTGGCGATGGCGACCGGATGCCTGACGACGGCGCTGGCGCTATGGATGGCTCTGCCGACGATCGTGATCGGGGGCGCACTCCTGCTCGCGGGAATCGGCATGGGCACCCTTAGCGGGCCACTCGGTCCGATCACCCTTGCCCATGTCGACCGGAACCATGCCGGCGTTGCCGGGGCCATGCACAAGACGGTGCAGCAGATCGGGGGCGCGCTTGGCACGGCGTTGATCGCGACGATCTACTTCACGATCGTTCCCGATCAACGACAACAATCGATCCCTGCGGCGTTTCTGGTGACGACCGCGGTCGTCGCACTCGACCTCCTGATCCTGGTGTTGCTACTTCGCCGTTTGCCCGAACGCCTGTTCGAGCGATGACCACCTTCCAACGATATGAGAGTCGGCTGTGATCCATGTCTGCGTCGCATGCGGAACGTCCTATCAATCGGATGAACTTCCGCCCGACCGCTGCGCCATCTGCGACGACGAGCGTCAGTATGTGCCGCGCGCCGGACAACAATGGACCAATCGGGAAGCCATCGCCGTTCGCCATAGCAATAGCTGGCGCGAGCATGTGCCCGGCCTGTTTGGCATCGTAACGACGCCTCGCTTTGCGATCGGGCAACGGGCATTCCTGTTGACCACGCCAGCGGGTAATATCCTGTGGGATTGTATTGCCAACCTCGACGCGGCAACCCGGAAACTGATCGAGGGGCTGGGCGGTATCGACGCAATCGCGGTCTCGCATCCGCATTACTATACGACCATGCAAGACTGGTCCGACGCCTTTGGCGCGCCCGTGTATATCCACGATGCCGACCGGCAGTGGGTGATGCGCGACCGTGCCGCCATTCAATTCTGGAACGATGACAGCCTGACGTTGCTGCCAGGCGTTCGGTTGATTCATTTGGGCGGTCACTTTGCCGGCGGCACCGTCCTCCATTGGGACAAGCATGACGGCACGTTGCTCGTGGGGGACATTATCCAGATCACACCCGGCGCAGACCGGATATCGTTCATGTGGAGCTATCCGAATATGCTTCCACTGGCGGGGGGAACCGTCAAGATGATGACCGACCGGATCGGTCGCATCGACTTCGATCGAATGTACGGGGCGTTCGAGGGTCAGGATATGGAAACCGACGCAAAGAATATCACCTTTCGTTCCGCGAACCGTTATCTGAAGTGCATTGAGGAAGCGTAGATGATCTGGCTTTGCCTACGACTGGACTTTTGAACTCCATCCTTACCGCGATGAACGGTGCCGATCCGCGGTTCTTGACGGCATGCAACCCCTCTGGTTCGCCCCTGACCATTTGCGATGTATCAAAGGCAGGCGCGTCGAAGCGCTCGGTTTCGACCGGCTTTCCATCAACCAGCTTGTAGGCGATGTACGTGATGGGCTGAGGCTGCTGGAAATACATCACGCTGGAGCAACGGTGATCGTGGACAGGTTCGGTCGCGCCGGGAGCCACCTCGACCCGCAGCACGCGAATCTTGTCGTCTTCCAGTAAGACACGGTGACTGTCCGGAGCAGCGGCGACCGCGTCGAAGCTCGCTGGTGCAGCCTGAATCGCCAGCAGAAACAAGAATATCATCCCGCCCTCCCTAATTCGCGTGCCAGACTGTCACCAATTCATTGCTGCCGCAACGCGGCGGTTGCTGAAGTGCGACGGTCCTGAAACGCTGTAAGAAAGGCGACCCAGTTGCCAACGTTCTGCCCGCATATGGCGAAGGACGGCCGGGCAAGCCCGGGCACCGGCCCTTCAAGAGATGGGCCGGTGCCCCGAAGATACCTTACCGAACCGTGCCGCGACGAAAGAGGTTGACGATCGCGAGCAGCACGATCGCACCGACCAGCGACACCAGGATCGACGGAACGCTGATGACGCCGCTGGTGATCGGCGCGCCGCCGATCAGCGGCGTAACGAGGAAGCCGGCGAGAAGCGCACCGACGATGCCGACGACGACGTTCAGGACGATGCCCTGTTGCCCGTCGGTCCGCATGATCAGGCTGGCGACCCAACCGATGATGCCGCCGACGACGAGGAGTATGATAAGACCCATGACCATTCCTTTTACTTAAACTGAGGACCATGGTGAAACGGGCGATACATTCCTTCGGTTCACGACCCGCCATCGGCGACCATCGCGGCGCATGGTGCAACAGCACTATTATGATTGGTACGAAGCCGGGAACGCAGCGCGGCTCGCAGCGGTTAAAGGGACATGCCAGACCCTGCTGCCCCACCCACGCTCCGCCATCTCGAACAACTCATGGCGCAGTTGCTCGACGGCGTCATCGTCGTCGATCCGACCGGGGTCATCCTGCGCGCCAATGCCGCTGCGCTGAAGATGCACGGCATCGATCGCGTCGAGGATTTGGGCGCAACTGCCGAGGCCTATGCCGAACGCTTCACCCTGCGATCAGGCAATGGCCGCCTGCTCAAACGCCGCGAATATCCGCTGTTTCGGCTGTTGGCCGGCGAAGCATTCCCGGACGAGACGGTGCAGGTGGCGCCGTCGGGTGACGACGAGGTGCGATGGGTCCATGAAGTCCGCGACGTGGCCATGGACGTCGATGGCGGCGATGCGGATTATCTGGCGCTGGTCCTGAGCGATGTGTCCGCCCGCTTCAACGCCGAACGGCGGTTCAAGGCGATGTTCGAAGCCAATCCCGCCCCCGCCCTGATCGTGCGCCTGCGGGATCTGCGCATCGTGCAGGGCAATCCCGGGTTTCTGGCCCTTACCGGCTTCCTGCAGGAGCAGCTTGCCGGAAAGAGCCTGTTCGGGCTCGACCTGCTGGGCGGACTGGCGGACCCGACCGCAACGCGTGCCCGGATCGAACAGGGCCGGGTCCTGCCACAATCCGACGCCGAACTGCTCGTCGCCGATGGGACCCGGCGACTCGTCGTCTTTGCCGGCCAACCCATCGACGTGACCGAGGAAGACGCGCTGCTGCTGACCTTCGCCGACCTGCAACCGCGGCGCGAAGCGGAGATCGCCTTGCAGGCGAGCGAGCAGCACCTTCTCGCCGTCTTCGACATGGCACCGGTCGCCATGGTGGTGACGCACCATGCCGACCATCGCATCGCGCGGGTCAATGCCGCCTTCCGCTCGCTCACCGGTCTTGACGACGAACGCGTGCTCGGAAAAACCGCCGATGAACTGGCGCTATGGGAAACGGCTGCCGAACGGGAGGTTGCGGAAGCGGCCCTGACGGCGACCGGATCGCTCCACCAGCACGAGGCCCGATTGCTGGCGCGAGAGCACGACCCCATCGACTGCCTCGTCTCCGCGCAGGCCGTCGACATGGACCAGCAGCCCTGTGTGCTGTGGGTCTATCAGGACGTCACCGAGCGGCGACGCAACGAGGTCGAACTGGCAGCCGCCATCGACGAGGTGATGAAGGATGCAAGCTGGCTCAGCCGCTCGATCCTCGACAAGCTGGCGACATTGCGGCGGCCGGGGCCGACGGCCCCCGCCATCGACCTCAGCGCCCGCGAACGCGAAGTCCTCGGCCTGATCTGCGACGATCTGGACGATGGCGACATTGCACAGCGGCTGCACCTGTCGCGCAACACGGTTCGTAATCATGTTGCCCGGATCTACGCCAAGCTGGGCGTCAATCGCCGCAGCGGCGCCGTCATCTGGGGCCGGGAGCGCGGCCTCGGCTCGCACGGACTGTAGCTGCGGGGCATGTCGCCGAACGGGTCAATCATGCCGTCCTGCTTGGGTCCGGGTGGACGGTTGAACCAACGAGCTAGTGCTGCTGCACCATCGTTCCGAAGCGCTCCGGTGAACCGTCCACGCCCCAGCACGTTCGAACCTGCCTGGGTACAGCCCCATGGAACGCACCCGTTGCGCTTCACCCGACTGTGCTCCGGCAAGACAACTCGATTGGAGAGACAGCATGAGCGATGGCAACCGGAACGGATACGGGGACAATGCTACGGACGACGGCATCGCCCGGCGTGCCGAAGGCGCGTTCGACCGCCACGACGATCCGAACCGCGGTCCGCTCGACCGGGCAGCGAACGCCGTTACCGGCGGCAGCGGTGGCGTCGGCGGTGCGCTGCATCGCGACGATCATGATCGGGGTCCATTCGATCGGGCCGAGAACGCGCTTGGTGGCCATGACGACCCGAATCGGGGGCCGCTTGATCGCGCCGCGAACGCCATCACCGGCGGCAGCGGTGGTGTCGACGGTGCGTTGCATCGCGACGATCCGAACCGTGTTCCGTTCGATCGGACCGAGAATACCCTGCGCGGCCATGACGACCCGAACCGGGGACCGCTCGACCGTGCGGCCAACGCCGTCACCGGTGGCGTCGGTGGCGTCGCCGCCGCCACGGCCGGAACGTCGCGCGGCACCGGCCAGACCGTCTCGGCAATCTTCGATACCGAAGCGGAAGCGCAGCGGGCGGTGGCCGACCTGCGCAGCGCCGGGGTCAGCGACAGCGCGCTGTCGGTCATCGCCCGCAGCAACGGCACGACGACGGCGCGCGACGTCGATGGCGAGATCACCGACGAACATCATGAAAGCATCGCTCGGGGTGTGTTGGGCGGTGGCGCGCTGGGTGCCGGTCTCGGCGTGCTGGCACTGGCCATCCCGGGCGTCGGCCCGCTGATCGCGGCCGGAGCGATCGCGGCTTCCGCCGTGCCCGGCGCGATGGCGATCGGTGCCGTCGCTGGCGCTGCGGCCGGCACGTTCAACGAAGTGCTGAAGGGCCATGGCATCAGCGAAGAGGACGCGTCCTATTACGGCGAACACCTGACCGGTGGCGGCGTCCTCGTCACCGTCGATGCAGCCGCGGCAAATGCGAATGTCAGCGACATTCTGCGCCGCAACGGTGGGCACAGCGTGAACAACCCGCGCGTGGCCACGCTCTAACGTCCGGGGGTGACCGGGAGATTACCCTCCCGGTCCCTCGTCGCGCATCCTGAAACGGGAAAAGCGATCGACGACAATCGTTCGGACGGTTCAGGCCGGTCCCATGAAGCGAAATCTATTCGCTTTCGACAACCAGCACGAAAGTGGCGGTCGTACGGAGAAGATGCCTCGACCCGTCTGACGCCTTTATCGTGAACCGGTCGCGACATTCCCCATCAATCGGTGCATGGCATCGACGATTTCGACGTGGTTCACCGGCTTGGGGTAGAACTCGGCACGCTCGGGAAGCCGCACGCTGTCGCGCGTGAAATAAGCAGCGGTCAGGATGATCTCGATCGGCGGCCAACGCTGACGGATCGCCTCGGCAATCTCGATACCCTTGCGGCTGCGCGGCATGTCCAGGTCCATATAGACCAAGCGGATATCGAGGCGCTCTTCGAGGAGACGTATGGCATCGGCGCTGCTCAACGCCTCCACGGCCTCGAAACCGGCCTTTTCGACCATGCTGATCGCGTCGAGCCGCAAGATCGGCTCGTCTTCGACCACCAGCACGGGCCATCGCATAAGAGGTTGAGACTGTCCCATATCGTGAACCTACGCTTTTACGCCTCTTGGACCTGATACAATGGTGCCGTCGCCTCTACCGTGAGACCCTCTGCGCCGTAGCGAACCTCAACGCCGCCCGAGCCGCTTAGACCCATGCGAATGATCCGCGAGCCGAATCCTTTCCGCGTCGGTTCGACCGCCGGTGGACCGCCGTGCTCCGTCCAGCACAGATTGAGGGTATCCGTGTCGCCGTCGCGACGCAGCGCCCAGCTTACCGCCACCTTGCCTTGCGGCACGGTCAGGGCGCCGTATTTGGCGGCGTTGGTCGCCAACTCGTGCAACATGAGGGTAAGCGCCAGCGTAGCCCTCGACCCGATCGTCACTTCCGGACCGACGAGTGTGAAACGGGCCTCGCCGAACGTCGCCAGAGCGCCGTGAGCGACGTCGCCAAGCTTCGCTGTCGCCCAATGGTCCCGCGTCAGCACCTCATGAGCAGATGCGAGCGCGCCCAGTCGCTTGCCGAAAGCGGCCACCGCTTCCTGATCCTCCGCCTTGCCAAGCGTCTGGTGGGCAATGGCCTGCACCACGCTCATCGTGTTCTTGATCCGGTGAGCCAGTTCGCCGTTGAGAAGCTGCTGCTGCTCGCGCGCCTTATGGAGTTCGGTATGGTCGCGCGATACCGAAAGGATGCGGGCGACTTCGCCGTTCGGGCCGGCGATGGGCGACACGGACACCGACCAATGCTTGGGCGTGCCGATATAGGTGTCGGCCGGCGCCTCGAAGTGCGTCGTCTTGCCGCGCTTCGCAGCTTCGATGGCCTCGCGCGCGTAGGCAGGGCCATCCTCCTTCAGAAACTCGGGCCATGGGCAGCCGCGAACGGCATTGAAGTCGCTGATCTCCATGACCTTCATGCCACCGTCGGTCATGAAGGACAGCGTGCCGTCCAGCTCGACCACCTTGATGCAGTCGGTAGAAGCGGCCAGCACGCTTTGCATGAAGCTCGCCGTTTCGCGTGCCTCCTCTTCGGCCCGGCGTCGTTCGAGCGCGGTTCGGGTGCGGTTGCCGGCGTCGGCGATGAAGGCCAGATCCTCAGGCGTCCAGTCCCGTGGCCGATCGTCGTTGACGTAGAGGACGGCAACCGTGCGCCCCTTCTCGACGATCGGCCGGTTGACCAGGCTGCGCACCGCAACGGCTTCAAGCGGTGCCGTGTTGCCCGATGTGCGCGGATCGAGACGAATATCGGGAATGACGACGGTTTGCCCGTGGCGCAGATCGTCTGCATATGCCCCATAATCGCCCATTCGGTAGGTCCCTGCGAGGCTCGGATAGCCGTGCGCCGTCCAGTCGTTCGGAATGGTGAACGTTTCCCCGTCTTCCGCGACCGTTCCATACCCGACGCGGCCCGCGCCCAGGGTGCGCCCGATGATTGCCGTTGCCGCGCGCGTCACCGCATCGGGATCGGCGATGGCCGGCAGGGCGCGACCGAGTTCCGCAAGCGCCTCACGCCGTTGATCGGAACGAACGCGATCGGTAACGTCCTGGAACAGCGCCGCGAAACGATCGCCTCCCGCCGGTTGGCACATCCCATCGTACCAGCGGTGAAGATCGCCGACCTGCCGTGTGAACCGGATTGCTTCCCCCGTCTCGACGACGCGGGCAAACTCCATCACCAGCTCGTCCTCAACGTCGGGAAACACCTCCCGGATCGTCCGCCCCACCGCGCAGCCGCGTTCGATCCCGACCAGATCGTACCAGGCGTTGTTGACCTCGTCATAACGCCAGTCGACGATCCGGCCCGCCTCGTCTCGAACGACCTCGCCAAGGATGAATCCTTCCTCCAGCGTCTCGAACAGGCCGCGCCATCTTGCTTCGGTGGTGGACAGCTCTGCCGTTGCGGTGTTGCGCTGGCGCTGTGCCGTGACCCGCGACGTGCTTTCCGATGTGACGTTGAGCAGACCGACGACCTCCCCGGCCTCGCCCCGCACCGGCGAATAGGCGAAATCGTACCAGGTTTCTTCCGGAAAACCATTGCGCGTCATGGTCATGGGCTGGTCACGAAAGGCGACGCTCTCGCCCGCAAAGACGCGGTTGATCAACGGCTCGATATCATACCAGAGTTCAGACCATATCGCGGCCGTCGGTTGCCCGAGCGCACCGGGATGGCGTGCCCCGAGATACGGGGCGTAGCCGTCATTGTAGAGCAGGATACGCTCCGGCCCCCAGATCAGACACATGGGATGCAAGGAGGCAAGCATGGTATCGACCATCACCCGGAGCGCGGCAGACCACGTGCTGCGTTCCCCCAGTGGTCCCGCCGCCCAATCATGGGCCGCTACCAGATCTTTCATGACCAGCGCGCTGCGCGTGTCGCTTCTCGAAACGTCCTGGACGTGGGTCATCATTGCTGTCGCTTCCTAGACCCTGGTACCGAACGTCCCGCCCCCGGCAGGCTGAACCATCCATGTAGTGGGTCGCGCGCCAAAAGCGAACGGGATGCAGCAGGGTGATGCATTGCCGGACACCTGCGTGTACCGAGAACCTTGCCGAACACCGCCAAGACGCTGGTGCACCGCCACTTCATGCATCCGGCGCGGGCCTGACCGATCCGGCTGGCACGGGTGTTGACCGTGACGGCGACGGCCGCGGTTCCTGCCGCGGCGTGCGGCGATCCGACGCCGGCGACGCAGGTCAGGAGCGGCAAGGCGAAGATCGAGCCGGCCCCGCCGACCAAGCGGCAATCAGGCCGATCACGCCGCCCTATGCGGGTGGAGCAAGGATGACGGTATTGTCCATGATCGCGTCAAACAGCCGCGCGCCGGTTCCATGGCATGACGCGCAGCAGAGTGGCCATGCCGCACCATCCGGTCACCCCGGCAAACATCAGCCCGGCACCGACGAATGCCGAGAGGCCAAGGAAGCCGGGAGCCAAGAACAGGCCGAGCAGCACACCGACCAGCACCAGCCCGCCGGCGGTAATCTGCACCTGCCGCATGATCTCCAGCGGCTGCGACCGATCGGCGACAATGGGCTGTCCGGCCTGTCGCCACGCATCGATGCCGCCCCCGAGCATGAAGGCTGGTGCGCCGCCAGCTGCCGCGCCAAGTTGCGCCGCGTTTGCAGCGGTGCGCATCCCCGATGTACAGTGGAAGACAATGGGTCGACCATCCTTCGGTAGCTTGCTGATCTGATCTAGCGGGACGTTCTGTGCGCCAGGAATGTGCTCACGCGCATGTTCGTCGGTTCCGCGAATGTCGATCAGGTGCGCACCGGCATCGATCGCGGCGCGGGTATCGGCGGGGGAAAGGG
>NZ_LMLN01000004.1:87663-251403 GCF_001421915.1 Sphingomonas sp. Leaf62
CGCGGGCGTCGGCAATGGCGTACCAGAGCGTCTGGCTCTGCCGCCGATAGGTGACGAGACCTTCGTCGCGCATCTTGGCCAAGTGCTGCGAGCAGGCCGATTGCGACAGGCCGACATCGCGGGCGAGATCGCCGACCGTCAGCTCGCCATGTTCGACCAGCTTGCACAGCAGCATCAGCCGGCGCGCATTACCGATCGCCTTCAGCGTGTCGGCAACCTGTCCGGCCTTCGCTTCGAATGTCGCGAGGTTCATCGATGGCTTGAACATCGCCGCCACTCCATAAGTTTATTCTTATGTAGAATCCTCTAATATATTGGCAAGTGCTACGGGAAGAAATTTTGATCCGGCGCTATCGGAATTCGCGGCGTCACGGATCGCGGCGCCGCGAGCGCGGTGCACGGCCACATCGTAATTTCGCGGTATGTCACGACGAAGAAGAACATCAGCGCGCGCAGCGTGGCGGTAATCGCCAACAGGTCGACCGGCACCATCGCGGCGCATCGTTGGCAAACCGGTCTTGAAGAAGGCGGCCGACACGATGTTGACGAGGTTCGTCACGACCAGCGGCAGGCCGGCGGTGTCGGAGACGAGCCCCGCTGCCATGACGAACGCAAGTTTCGTCTCGTCCTCGAAATCCGGCGTCCGCAGCACATCGATGACGATCGACGTCAGGATCGGCGCCACGCCATCTCGAGCGAACAGCGCCACGACGGCCCCGCCCGTCGCGCTGTTCTGATCGTGTTAAGACGCGCCTGACCTATTCAGCGACTTGATCCCAAATTCCGGCTTTCTGCTTCCGTTTCCGATTATTCGCATAAGGGAACATGAGACCGATTTCACACGTCCAGATTGGCGACGTTCAACGCATTTTCCTGAATGAAGTCGCGCCGCGGCTCGACGACATCGCCCATCAACCGCGTGAAGATCTCATCGGCCACATCGGCCTGATCGATCGCCACCCGCAGCATCGACCGGTTCGACGGGTCGAGCGTCGTTTCCCACAACTGCTCGGCGTTCATTTCGCCCAACCCCTTGTAGCGCTGGATTGACAGTCCCTTGCGCCCGGCGGCGAGAATCGCGTCGAGCAACTGGCTGGGTCGTGCGACCAGTGTCTCGCCCTTGGCGGCAACGGCGGGGATTTCGCCCTCCTCGACCTCGGGTTCGGCGACGGGATCGCTCGCGGCGCTGCGCGCGCTCACCAGCTTCGACACGCCGGCATAGCTCGCCGCTTCCTCGGCGGCGAGGCTGTGGAGCTTGCGCCCTTCCGCCGACAGCAGGAACGCCGGTTCGATATTGTGGGTGTCGGTCACCCCGCGCCAGCGCCGCTGGAACTGCAACCCGCCATCCTCGGTCACGCGCGCGGTCCAGTCCGCCTCGACATCGGTCCGCCCGATCCGCGACACCGCGTCCTGCAACCGCGTCTGGCGGTCGGTGTCGTTGATCTGCGGATCGAGCACGCCGGCCAGCGCCAGCACCTCGACGATGCCCATGTCGTACCGCCGCGGCACATAGCGCATCAGCGTCCGCATCCGCCGGGCATGACCCAGCAGCGCCTTCAGGTCGTCGCCGCTGCGCGCGCCCGCCGGGCTTTCCAGCACATGCGCGCTGACCCCGGCCTCGACCAAATATTCGTCGAGCGCGTTGTCGTCCTTCAGATACACTTCGGACCGGCTTTTCGTCGCCTTATACAGCGGCGGCTGCGCGATATAGAGGTGCCCCGCCTCGATGATCTCGGGCATCTGGCGATAGAAGAAGGTCAGCAGCAGCGTGCGGATATGCGCGCCGTCGACATCGGCGTCGGTCATGATGACGATCTTGTGGTAGCGCAGCTTGTCGAGATTGAAATCGTCGCGGATACCGGTGCCGAGCGCGGTGATGATCGTCCCGATCTCGCGGCTGGCGAGCATCCGGTCGAACCGTGCGCGTTCGACGTTCAGGATCTTGCCGCGCAGCGGCAGGATCGCCTGGAAATGGCGGTCGCGGCCCTGCTTGGCCGATCCGCCGGCCGAGTCACCCTCGACGAAGAACAGTTCCGATTTGGCGGGATCGCGCTCCTGACAATCGGCCAGCTTGCCGGGCAGCGAGGCGATGTCCATCGCGCCCTTGCGCCGGGTCAGCTCGCGCGCCTTCTTGGCGGCCTCGCGCGCGGCGGCGGCGTCGATGACCTTCTGGATGATCGACTTCGCATTGGCGGGATTTTCCTGAAGATACTCGGCCAGCTTGTCGGCCATCAGCGCTTCCAGGGGCTGACGCACTTCCGACGAAACCAGCTTGTCCTTGGTCTGGCTGCTGAACTTCGGATCGGGCAGCTTGACCGATACGATCGCGGTCAGCCCCTCACGCATGTCGTCGCCGGTGAGGCTGACCTTTTCCTTCTTCAACATGCCCGACTTGTCGGCATAGTTGTTGAGCGTGCGCGTCAGCGCGGCGCGGAACGCCGCCATGTGCGTGCCGCCGTCGCGCTGCGGAATGTTGTTCGTGAAGGCGAGGACGTTCTCATAATAGCTGTCGTTCCATTCCAGCGCGACGTCGATGCCGACATCGTCGCGAAAGCCGTGGATCGCGATCGGATCGGGCATCAGCGGCGTCTTGGTCCGGTCGAGATATTTCACGAACGCGGCGATCCCGCCTTCGTAGAACAGTTCGATTTCGCGCGGCTCCTCGTGCCGGGCATCGACCAGCACCAGCCGGACGCCGGAGTTCAGGAATGCCAGTTCGCGAAAACGATGTTCAAGCTTGTCGAAGTCGAATTCGACGATCTTGAACGTGTCGGGGCTGGGCAGGAAGGTGACGCGGGTACCCCGCTTGTCCGACGGCCCCACCATCTTCAGCGGCGCCTCGGCATCGCCGCGGCGGAAGCGCATGTAATGCTCCTGCCCGTCGCGCCAGATCGTCAGGTCGAGGAAGTCGCTGAGCGCGTTGACCACCGACACGCCGACGCCGTGCAGGCCGCCCGACACCTTGTACGCATTGTCGTCGTTGGTGTTTTCGAACTTACCGCCCGCGTGCAGCTGGGTCATGATGACCTCGGCCGCCGACACGCCTTCTTCGCTGTGGATGCCGGTCGGAATGCCGCGGCCGTTATCCTCGACCGAGACCGACCCGTCGGCGTTGAGCGTGATCAGGATGCGGTCGCAATGTCCGGCCAGCGCTTCGTCGATCGCATTGTCGCTGACCTCGAACACCATATGGTGCAGGCCGGAGCCGTCGTCGGTGTCGCCGATATACATGCCGGGGCGCTTGCGGACCGCATCCAGCCCCTTGAGCACCTTGATCGAGTCTGCGCCGTAGTCGTTCTGATTGGGGTTCGTTGCCATAGCGAGTATATAGGGTTTCGGGGCACGGAACTAAAGCAAAACCCGCATGTGCGCCGCGACCGTTCCGGCCCGATAATGAACGGCAGCTAACAGGCGCATTCAGTATCGGCTCAAGCGAATCGGCGCATACCCCAAATCACAGACGGACCAACCGCCAGGGACTTTCGGACCGTCGCCAGATTTGAGGGAGAAGACCCATGTTCAAGAAGCTGACGCTCGCTGCCGCCGCACTCGCCACGGTCGCCACCGCCGCCGCTCCCACCGCCGCATCGGCGCAGAGCTGGCGCGGGGACCGCTACGAGCGGGACTATCGCGACGGCCGCAGCTATCGCGAATATCGCGGCGACCGCGGCTATTACAACGACCGCAACTACGCCCGCCGCAGCAACAATCGCGGATGCGAGAATGGCGATGGCGGCACGGTGATCGGCGCGATCGCCGGCGGCCTGCTCGGCAACCAGGTCGGTGGCAATGGCAACCGCCTGCTCGGCACCATCCTCGGCGGTGGCGTCGGCGCACTGGCCGGCCGGGCGATCGATAAGTCGGACGCCCCGCGCTACTGCCGCCGCTAAGCCTTTCCCGACCCCGAGTTGCGTAACGGGGTCACGGGAATGGGGCCGGTCCTCCGACACGGAGGGCCGGCCCTTTTTTATCGCGCTCAGTCGCCGAAGCGGAAGCGCAGACCCACGCCATAGTAGCGACCCTCGTCGCGCACGTCGATCGGCGACGACCGGCCGGGCTGGAAGTTGACATAGTTACGGAACGGCCGCGCCAGGATGTTGCCGATATCGGCGCTGACGGTGATGTTCTTGTTGATGTCATAGCTCGCCCCGGCGTCGAGCCGATCGCGGGCATAGGTGGATTCGCCCGAATATTGGAAGCCGCTCAGCTGGTCGGTATTATACCGGTTCACCCAGTCCGAACGCCGGTTGTACGAGACGCGGGCGACGAGACCCGACTTCTCGTAAAACAAGGCGGCGTTATACGTCCATTTCGACAGGCCGGGAATGGTCAGATACGCGCCCTCGCCTTCGAACGTGTCGGTATTCGGGTTGTAGCCATTGGGGTAACGGTTCTTTCCGGTCAGGTAGCTGACGTTGCCCGAGACACCGAAACCGCTCAAAGCGCCCGGCAGGAAGTCGAAGAAGGTCTGGAAATTGGCTTCCGCGCCCTTGATGTTCGCATCACCCGCATTGATCGGGCTCGACAACGACAAGATGCCGAATTGCGGATCGTTGCGGAACCGCTGCACCCCGGTCGTGAACCCGAAAATGTCCCGCTGGAACACCGACGCGCTGACGAAGCCCGTTTTCGAGAAATACCATTCGAGGCTGATGTCGTAGTTCGTCGACGTGAACGGCTTGAGCGACGGGTTGCCCTGCGACCCGCTATAGTTCGGGTAGATGCGGCCCGGAATCCGGCAGCTCGTGGTGTCGGTCGGATTGTAGTTCGGGGCGGTCGGTTCGAGGCACGGCTGGTAAATCACCGGCTGAATGTTCAGCGCCGGATTGAGGTCGCCGAAATTCGGCTTGGTCCGCGTCTTGGTGTAGCCGAGACGAAGTTGCAGTTCGGGCGTGAATTTGAAACGGGCACTGACGTTGGGCAGGATGTCGAGATAGTCCTGCTTCTCGGTCCGCTCCGACAGCGAGCGGATGCAGGTGTCATCCCGCGGATCGGCCGGCGTACCGCCATCGTTCAGGGTGCAGATGTTCGATACACCGAAGCTGGTGCCGTGGGTCATGACGGCGCGAACGCCGACGACGCCATCGATTTCCAGCCCACCCAGCGCGAAATTATACTTGCCCTGCGCATAGGCCGCGTAAGTGCTCTCGTCGGCCTGCCAGCCCGAAGTCGTGGGCGGCTGGACCGTTTCGGTGCTCCATTCGGCCAGCCGGTCCTTATACCCCTGATCGTTCGGGAACCGTGCCACCAACTGGGCAAGCGTATCGTAGCTCAGCTTCCGCAGTGCTTCCCGGTTCTCGTAGATGCCGGCACGCGGCGGCTGGAGGTACGACACAAAACCCTGCGCGCTGCCACGGAACGGATCGATCGTCTTCGCCAGGTCGCCGATCGGCAACGATGCATAGGGGATCAATGCCGCCGACAATTCGGCATAGCGTGAACCATCGGTGGTTCGCTCACTGTGGTGCTTCGTCGCGCGCAGACCGAACTGGATCTTCGGCAGAACGGCCCAGTCGGTATCGAGCGCGAGGTCGCCGCGCCACTGCCAGTCGTCGCCCTTCACATCGTACGTGGCTTCATAATAGCCGCGGAACATATAGTTGGCGGGGTTGAACGGGTCCCAGCTCGGAAAGTTGAACGACACGCCACCATCGCGATTGAACGCGACGTCGACCGACTTTGCGCCGATGGTACGGAAATCGAGACTGTAATTGTCGCGGGTGTAGCGGCTCCGGCTATAGGCGAGGTCGGTCGACAGCGTCGCACGATCGGTCTGCCAGCGCGCACCGGTCGCGATCTGATAGGTGTTGGTCTGGTCCTGCGTCGTGTTGCGATAGCCCTGCGGCTCGGAGCCTGACGTCTTCGACAGCGATACCGCCTGCGGTACCGTCGTCACGTCATAGGGCGGCTCCTTGCCGGGAAGCAGCTTGGTGTCGTTGTACGACTGCCCGTCCATCAGCACGACGTTGGTGAAAACCGGTGGGGTCGAATTCGGACCCCATTGCTCCAGCGGCACGTCGAAATTGTCGGCATAGCCGCGACCGCGATAGCCTTGGTAGATGCCCTCTACATAGATTTCGGTGTCGGGGTTCGGTTTATACTGCAGCGAGAAGTTGCCGGACGGACGATACCGTTTGCCGCCATCATTATACAGGCCGACATTGTTCGGGAAGAAGAAGAGGCCGTTGGCGTTGCCCTTGTCGAAATTGTCGCGAACCTTCGCTCCCTGCACACCGAAGTCCGAGTAACGGGAATCGCGGACATAGCTCGCATTGTAGCGGACGCCGTTATAATATTGCGACTGTGCGAAAGTGGCGTTGACCAGCAGGCCCATTTCGCCGTCGCCCACCTTCCAGCGGTCCGAAATCAGCACGTTGCCGCCCGGATCGTACTTGCGGCTCTGGTCATTATAGGTACCGCGGAAGCCGCCGGCGATGACGCGGCCGTTGAAGTCGAGCGGACGACGCGTGCGGACGTTGATCAGGCCGGCAAGACCCGGTTCGACCAGATCGGCGGTACCCGACTTGTACACTTCCATGCTGGCGATCGCCTGTGCCGGAAAATCCTGCAACTGCACGCGGCGCAGTTCGGCAGTGAACAGTTCGCGACCGTTATACGACGTCGCAACGTCAGGCAGGCCACGGATCAGCACCCCGTTCACTTCATCGCTGAAGCGGGTGACCTGGACACCGGCGATACGCGCCAGGCTTTCGGCGGCGGTGTAATCCGGCAGCTTGCCGATATCGTCAGCGACGATCACGTCGATGATCGAGTCCGAATTGCGCTTGATCGCCTGCGAGCTGGCAAGGCTGCGGCGAAGACCACGCACCAGGATTTCGGACTGTTCGTCGTCCTTCTTGGTCGCGTCCGGCACTTCGACCGTTTCGCCGGCATCGGCACCGACCGGTCTGTCGGTCGGCGAAACCTGCGCGAATACTGGCGCGGCAGCCAGCATGATTGGCACGACGGCGACCGACGCCATCAGCGTGAAACGACGCATTATACCCCCCCTTTTTGTATTTTATGTTCTATATGACAAATCGCTATTATCTATTTGTCCTACTTTCAAGCGGTATTTGTTGCTGAAGGGTTGCTGATATCGCTACCAATTGCGCATGTGCGCCGAACCCGACGGTCGACGCCGGATCGATATCGCACTACCCCTTGCCACATGCCGGGATCGGGCAAGATCGTTGCCGATAATACGATATTCGAACGATCGGCCGCCGGTGATTCGATCCTGAACCGGCAAAGGAGGGGGCCATGCCAAAACCTGCGACTGTGTCGACAACGGATGCATTAGTACGGCAAGTCGTTATCGTCGGCGGGGGAACGGCAGGCTGGATGGCGGCGGCAGCGCTGTCGCGCGCGCTCGGACCGGTCGGGCGTCATATCACGCTGATCGAATCCGACGCGATCGGTACGGTCGGCGTCGGCGAAGCGACCATTCCGCCGATCCGTGCCTTCAACGCCATGCTCGACATCGCCGAGGACCGCTTCCTGCGCGAAACGATGGGCAGCTACAAACTCGGCATCGAATTCGTCGATTGGGGCCGGATCGGGCAGCGTTATTTCCATCCCTTCGGCGCGGCGGGACAGGATTTCCACGGTGTGCCATTCCACCAACTGTGGCTGCGCCACCGGGCGCGCGGCGGCGATACCGGGCTGACCGATTATTCGATGTGCACCGTCACCGCGCGCGAGGGACGGTTCGGGATCCCGCCGGCGGGCGACCGCACCCCGCTCGCGCATATCGCCCATGCCTATCATTTCGACGCGACCCTCTATGCCGCGCTGCTGCGCCGCGTCGCCGAGGAACAGGGCGTCGTCCGCCACGAGGGGCGGGTCGTACAGGTCGATCGCGACGGCGGGACGGGCGACGTCACTGCGGTCCGGTTGGACGACGGCCGGACGATCGCCGGCGATCTGTTCGTCGATTGCTCGGGGTTTGCCGGGCTGCTGATCGAAGGGGCGCTGGCGACCGGCTATCACGACTGGCGGCATTGGCTGCCGATGGACCGCGCGCTGGCGATGCCGACGACCCGGCTCGATCCGCTGCCGCCCTACACCCGCGCTACCGCCCATTCCGCCGGATGGCAGTGGCGGATACCGTTGCAGCATCGCACCGGCAACGGGCATGTCTATTCCAGCGGCTTCACCACCGCCGAGGATGCCGAACGCCTGCTGCGCGACCATGCCCCGGGCGAGCCGTGCGGCGATGTCCGGTCGCTGTCGTTCACCACCGGTATGCGGCGCAAGGCATGGTCGCACAATGTCGTCGCACTCGGCCTTGCCGCCGGTTTCGTCGAGCCGCTCGAATCGACCAGCATCCACCTGATCCAGCATGGCATCCAGCGGCTGATCGCGTTGTTTCCGGGCGCTGCCGTCCACCCGGCCGAACGCGACGCCTTTAATGCCGACATGGCCCGCGCGTTCGAGGCGGTCCGCGACTTCGTCGTGCTGCATTACAAGGCGACGACCCGCAACGACAGCGACTTCTGGCGTACGATGCAGGCGATGACCGTGCCCGACAGCTTGGCGCACCGGATCGAATTATGGCGCGCGCAGGGGCGGTTGATCCCGCAGGCGGGCGACATCTTCGCGGTTCCCAGCTGGGCAGCGGTGCTGACCGGACAGGAGCTATGGCCCGCGGCCTACGAACCGGGCGTCGACCGGCTGAACGCCGATTCGGTCGAGGCCGCGCTGCGCGACATGCATGCCGCCTATCGCCGCGCTGCGCGGTCGCTGCCGATGCACGCCGCGGCACTCCCCCGATAGAATCGCCCCGCCGCGCGGTTGCCTCGTTTCGCCACGATCCGGTCGGAAACGCCGCCTACTGCGCGCTCGCAACGACGATGGAGCATGCTGCATGACGGGACACGGGCGGAACGGCTGGCGGATGCTGGCCGGGGCGGCATTGGTGATGGCCCCTGCCCCGGCACTGGCGCAGGACGATCCCGAACCGGCCACCGATGACCGACGTAAGGACGACATCGTCGTCACCGGCAAGCGTCCGCCGGGATCGGCGCTGGGCGAGGCCGCACCGGTCGCGGTGCTCGATGCGGAGGCGATCCGCGCCCTGGGCGTGACCAGCATCAACGACCTGCTGAAACTGCTCAAGCCGCTGACCACGTCGAACAGCGGCGGCGAACCGGTGTTCCTGCTCAACGGCCGCCGCATCTCCGGCTATCGCGAGATCCAGACCCTGCCACCCGAAGCGCTGGAGCGGACCGAGATCCTGAACGAACAGGATTCGGCGCGGTTCGGGTTCCCGGCCACGGTCCGCATCGTCAATTTCGTCACCAGGAAACATTTTCGCGCGCTGACCATCGAACAGGGGGCGGGCACCACCACCGATGGCGGCGGCGGCACCGCGCGCGTCGAACTGGGCACGACCCGGATCGAGGGCGACCGCCGCACCTTGCTGTCGATCAAATACGACCGGCAGAACCCCCTATTCGCCGATGAACGCCCCTATCAGATCGACAGCGACACGGTGTTCGACCGTACCGGCAATCTGCGCGGGCTGAACGGCGGCAGTATCGACCCCGCGCTCGATCGCCTCGCCGGCCGCGCGGTCACCGCCACCGCCGCGCCGACCGATCCGGCCCGGCGCGACAGCCTGAGCGCCTATACCGCCGGCACGACCCGCGCGACCGATCTCTCGCCCTTCCTGTCGCTCCGCAGCAACGACCAGTTGAAGGTCGACATGACCCATGCCGTGCCGATCGGCAAAACCCTGACCGGGTCGCTGAACCTGATCGTGGACGCGCAACGCGGTTTCGCGCTGGCCGGGTTGCAGGGGGCCGCGCTGCGCCTGCCCGCCGCCAATCCCGCCAGCCCGTTTGGCGGCGACGTGATGCTCTATCGCTATCTGGACGAAGCCGGCGCGCTGACCCAGCGCAACGACAATCTGACGCTGCATGCCGGATCGGCCGTGCAGGGCGGGATCGGTCGCTGGATGTGGACGGTCAGCGGCGAATTCGACCGCGTCCGCGCCCGCGCCTCGGTCGATCGCGGCGTCGATCCGGCGGTGTTGCAGGCGGCGGTCGATGCCGGCGCCGATCCGTACGACCTGTCCGGTCGCGTCGCCACCGCCGGCCGGATCATCGTCCGCAGCCGCACCCTGACCAACACCGCCACGGCCAAGGCGACCGCCAACGGCCCGCTGTTCGATCTGCCCGCCGGACAGGCGCTGCTGACCCTGAACGCAGACTACGCCTATTCAAACAGCACCGGGCGGCTGGCCGACAATGCCGAGGCGGCAACGTCGCTCACCCGGACGATCGCGGGCGGCAGCGCCAGTCTCGACCTGCCGATCACCTCGGCCGATCGTGGCGTGCTGGACGCCATCGGCACGGTTTCGGCCAATGCGACGCTCGGGCTGACCGGGGTGTCGGATTATGGCAACCTGACCAGCAGCAACCTCGCGCTGCGCTGGAATCCGTGGCGTCCGATCCAGATCACCGCATCGATCAACACCGCCCGGACGCCGCCGGCGATCGCGGCGCTGACCAATCCGATCGTCACCGTCCCCAATACGCCGTTCTTCGACTTCGTGACCGGCGTGAGCACGTTGATCGTGGTGACCGGCGGCGGCAATATCGATCTCGCGCCCGAAGAGCGGCAAATCCGCACCCTCGGCGTCGACTGGCAACCGATCAAGGGCAGCGAGCTGCGCCTGAACCTTGCTTATGTCGACACGCGGATCACCGATCAGCTGGTCTATCCGGGCAGCGCGACCGCCGCGCTGCAAGCGGCGTTTCCCGAACGATTTCCGCGTGATGCCGCCGGACAATTGCTGCGCGCCGACCTGCGCCCGATCAACGCGCTGCGCGAACGCGAACGCAAGATCACCACCGGCTGGTCGTTCTTCGGCCAACTCGGCCCCAAACCGCCCGCACCGACGCCCCCGGCCAAGGACGCGCCGTCCCCGCCTCCGCCCAAGGAGCGCCCGATGCTGTGGAGCTTCACCACCTTCACCGTCCGGCTCGATGATCAGCTGGTGCTGGCCCCCGGCCAGTCGCAGCTCGACCTGCTCAATGGCGCGTCGCTCGACGGCAATAGCGGGCGTCCGCGCTATGAAGTGCAGGGCAATGTCGGCGGTTCCTACGGCCCGGTGCGGTTGGGTACCTATATCCTCTGGCAGGCACCGACCCGCATCCGCAGCACGATCGCCGCATCCGACCTGCGCTTCACCCCGGCGACGTTCATGGGCTTTTATTCGCAGTTGGAGGGCCAGCAACTCGCCCCCAAGGCGGCGTGGGCCAAGGGCATGACCTTCCAGTTCGAGGTGCAGAATATCCTCAACGACCGACCCGACGTCCGCGACCGGAACGGCGCGGTGCCGTTCCGTTTCCAGCCCTCGTTCCTCGATCCGTACGGGCGGATCATCAAGCTGTCGGTGCGCAAGCTGTTTTGAGAGCGCCCCGTCCCATTGCCTCCGTCATTCCCGCGCAGGCGGGAATCCATATACGCCGACATCCGGGCAGAGTTCGCCACCATAACGTCTATGGATTCCCGCCTGCGCGGGAATGACGGCTGTGAGACGGAGGACGCTGGCCCCTACTCGACCCAATCCAGCCCGATATCGCGGTACAGCATCCGGTCTTCTTCCCAGTTCGGCTTGACCTTCACATGCAGGTACAGGTGCACCCGCACGCCGAGCAGTTCCTGCAATTCCTTGCGCGCGGTCGCGCCGATTTCCTTGATCCGCTGCCCGCCCTTGCCCAGCACGATCGCGCGCTGCGTATCGCGCGCGACATAGATTTGCTGGTGGATTTCGACCGACCCGTCCTCGCGCTCCAGATAGCGTTCGGTATCGACCGCGCTGGCATAGGGTAGTTCCTCGTGCAGCTGATGATACAGCTGCTCGCGCGTCACTTCGGCCGCCAGCATCCGGTCGGTGGCATCGCTCACCTGATCCTCGGGGAAATGCCACGGCCCCTCGGGCATTCGCTTCGCCAGCGCCGCCTTCATCTCGGGCAAGCCGTCGCCGGTCGTCGCGCTGACGAAGAACGTCTCCTCGAACGCCGCCAGTTCGTGCAGCCGCGCGGCGTGGTCGAGCAGGCGCGGCTTGTCGGCGATATCGACCTTGTTCAGGATCAATATCTTCGATTCCTTCCGCCCGGCGAGCGGCTCGACGATCGCGCGGACCTTCGGCCCGATCCCGCCCTTGCCATCCACGACCACCGCGACCGCATCGGCACCCGCCGTGCCCTCCCACGCCGCCGACACCATCGCCCGGTCCAGCCGCCGCTTCGGTTCGAAGATGCCCGGCGTATCGACCAGCAACAGCTGCGTATTCCCCTCGATCGCGATGCCCATCAACCGGGTGCGCGTCGTCTGCGCCTTGGGACTGGTGATCGCGACCTTCTGTCCGACCAGCGCATTGACCAGCGTCGACTTGCCCGCATTCGGAGCACCAAGGACCGCGACGAGGCCGCACGACTGGGGAGAAGACGTCAAAAGCTAACCTCGTTCGTTATTGGATAGCGTCCTTCATACCCGCCGCCGCCGCGCAAGCAAAGCGGCTGCGGATGTCGATCAACGCTTGATCCCCTTGCCCATGCCCGCTACCCAATAGTCCGACAAGAATAAGTCAGGAGGGGGCGAGAACCCAATGCGTGACCAATCCACTGCGCGCCGCACGATGCGGACCCGTGCGCGCAATTTCGTGCTCGGTACGGCATCGCTGCTGATCGCGGCGACCGCGTCGGCACAGACGCCCGCCACCACGCCGCAGCCGGGCGAGCCGGCGCAGATCGCGATCCGGGGCGACCAGCAGGGTCCGACCTATGACCGCCGCATCTTCACCCAGTTCGCCGAGCATCTCGGCAACGGCATCTATGGTGGCCTGTGGGTAGGCAACGACCGCAAAATTCCCAACACGCGCGGCTTCCGCAACGACGTCGTCGCCGCGCTGAAGCGCCTCGGCGTGCCGGTCATCCGCTGGCCCGGCGGCTGCTTCGCCGACGAATATCACTGGCGCGAAGGTATCGGGCCGAAGAACAAGCGCCCGGTCAAGATCAACAACCACTGGGGCGGCGTGACCGAGGATAACGCGGTCGGCACCCATGAATTCATGGACCTGACCGAACAGGTCGGCGCCGAAGCCTATATCTCGGGCAATGTCGGCAACGGCTCCCCGCGCGAAATGGCCGAGTGGGTCGAATATATGACGCAGGAGGCCGGCACACTTGCCGACGAACGCGCAAAGAACGGCCGCAAGGCACCGTGGAAGGTGCCCTATTTCGGCATCGGCAACGAACTCTGGGGCTGTGGCGGCAACATGCGCCCGCAATATGCCGCCGACGAGACCCGCCGCTTCGCGACCTTCATCAAATCGCCCGCCGGCAGCCGCATCCTGAAGATCGCGTCGGGCGCGAACAACGACGACTATAACTGGACCGACGTGATGATGCGCGAATCGATCGGCCAGATCGATGCCGTCTCGCTCCATTACTATACGGTTCCGGGCAGCTGGCCGCCGCGCGCCTCTCCGACGCAGTTCGACGAATCGAGCTGGGCCGAAACGCTCGCGCTGACGTGGCGGATGGACGAATACATCACCAAGCACGTTGCGATGATGGATAAGTACGACCCGCAAAAGCGCGTCTGGCTGGCCGTCGACGAATGGGGCACGTGGTATGCACAGGACCCGGGCACGACGCCAGGCTTCCTGCGCCAGCAGAACACGATGCGCGACGCGCTGGTCGCCGCGATCAACCTCGACATCTTCGCCAAACATGCCGACCGCGTGAAGATGACCGCCATCGCCCAGATGGTGAACGTGTTGCAGGCGATGATCCTGACCGACGGGCCGAAGATGGTCCTGACGCCGACCTATCACGTGTTCGAAATGTACAAGCCGTTCATGGACGGCACGGTGCTGCCGATCACGGTCAACAGCCCCTATTACTCACGCGACAAATGGGTGATGCCGGCGGTGTCGGCCTCGGCGGTGCGCGGCAAGGACGGGGTGGTCCATGTCGCCCTGTCGAACGCCGATCCGAACCGTCCGACCACCGTGTCGGCGGCGCTGACCGGGATCAACGGCGCAACCGTCACCGGCCGCGTGCTGACCGCGCCCACGATCACCGCGCACAACACCTTCGACAACCCGAACGCCGTGACCCCGACCGCCTTTACCGGTGCACAGGTCGCGAACGGCACGCTGACGGTAACGCTGCCGGCCAAGTCGGTGGTGATGCTCGACATCAAGTGAGGAACGGGGCGGCGCAGGTCGCCCCGGACCGCTCCCCTCCCCGAAACGGGAGGGGAACCACACTGGTCGACGCAACGACCGCGCATTCTTCACCGAATCTGCACAGGCCATCCATTCGCGGCCGACACCGACCGGCCATAGGGTCCGGTACGAAGACCGCGAAAGGACCGTCATGCCCCGATCGATCAATCCACACCTGCTCGGCTGGGGCGGCGCGCTGCTGCTGCTCGCCATGCCCGCCCTGCTGGGCGCGCCATGGACGTCGTCCGATTACGGTTTCGCCGCGATCCTGTTCGCGCTGGCGGGCGGCGCGGTCGAACTCGGCCTGCTGGCATCGTCGAACATCGCCTATCGCTTCGGCACGATGGTGGCGGTCGTCACTGCGTTCCTGCTGATCTGGGTCAATGCGGCGGTCGGGTTTCTCGGCAACGAAGCCAATCCCGCCAATGCGTTGTTCGGCATCGTGCTGCTCGTCGCGCTCGGCGGGGTGGTCCTCGCCCGCTTCACGGCACGCGGCATGGCACAGGCGATGGCCGTCGCCGCCGTCGCGCAACTGCTGGCGGGCATCGTCGGCTGGAGCCTCGGCTGGGCCTCACCGGGCGCGAACGGTGTCCGTGAAGTGGCGATTGGCACCGGCCTGTTCTGCGCGCTATGGTGCATCAGCGCGGCGTCGTTCGCCCGCGCCGCGCGTCACTCCGCCCAGAGCCGCACCGCCAGCCCCTCGATATAATCCGCCGCCCGCGCCGCCGCATCCGCGTCGTAAAGCGCGGCCAGCGCCGCCGGATCGAGTGCCTTCGCCGCATCCAGCAGCCCGCGCCACGGTGCCAGCGACCCCGGCCACTGGTGCAGCGCCACCGCCGCGCCGACCTCTGCCAGCCGGTCGGCCTTGCGCGTCTGTTCGGCGAAATACCGCCATTCGGGCGCGCAGATATAGGGGCGGCCGACCCGCGCGATCTCGTGCACCGTATTGTCCCCCGCCGATGCGATGACGACGTCGGCGGCGGCGATGTAATCGGTGACGCCCTCGACCCAGCCGCGCTCGACCAGATTGCCGAAATCGGTCTCATGCCCCTCGCGGTGGACCGGCCCGATCACCAGCCACAGGGCTTGCGGAACCGCCCGCGCCGCCATGGTCAGCGGCGCATAGGGCGTCCCCGCCCCGCCGCCGCCGGTCAGCACCAGCACGACCTCTTGGGTAGGATCGATGCCCAGCTTCGCCCGTGCCTCGTCCCTGGTCGGCACGGGATCGGTCGTGGTGCACAGGCCACCGGTGTAACAGGTCTTGGCCCGGCCCCAATCGGGGAAGTCGTCCTGTTCGATCGCTTCGTCGAACGGCGCCAGCAATCCGACGCATGCCTGATACGCGCCCAGATGCCCCGGATCGGTGCGATCGCCATGCATCCGGATCTTGATCGCAGGCACGCTGGCGATCCGCGCCATCAGCGCGATCTCTGCCGAAACGTCGACCACGAACAGCGCGGGTGCGGCATCGTCGAGATGGTCGAGGATCGTCCGCATCGTCCGCCGCGTCGCCTCGACGCCCAGCGGCACGCAGTGCAGCACTTCGGGCGTCGGCTGGTCGAACAAGGCCCTGGTCGGCACCGGCGCGCCGATCATGTTCGGCAGGGCGACGATCTCGATCGGGCGGTCGAATCCGTCGAACAGGTCGGGGCGGGCGCACAGGATCGTCACCCGCCGGTCGGCGGGCAGTTCCCGGATAATTGCGATCGCCCGATTGGCATGGCCGCGACCCTGATGGTGGATGAAGAAGGTGATCGGCCGCGTCGTCATGTACCCCCCGGAGAAACCCGTCTTGGCCGCACGAACGCGGCGGAACCGATTCCGGCTCCCCGCGTAGCTGCCTTCAGCAGAAATTATTTCGGAAGCTCAACGATTTCCGATGATTTAGATGGGAATAGAACCTGCATGATGACGCATGACGGCTGGTCCAATCCGCGCCCCGGCCTGACGATCCTGCGTCGCGGCGACGCGCCGATCCGCTCGATCCAGGTGTACGGACAGCGTTGTTCGGGCACCAACGTTCTGATCCGGTCTATCGAGGCCAATCTGGGCCGCACCGCCTTTACCGAAAGCTACGGCTTCAAACACTGGTTCGTACCCGAACAGGTGTTGTTCCCACGCGACGTGATGGTGCTGGTGGTGGCGCGCGACCCGGTCGACTGGGTGCGCAGCCTGCATCGCCAGCCATGGCACGCCCATCCCGAGATAAAAAAACTCGGATTCTCCGACTTCATCCGCGCGCCGTGGCATAGCTATTGGGACAGCGAATTCTGGGGGGTCGAGGCGGATCATCCGGTGCTGGGGCGCGAAATGCTGCACGAACGCTGCCCCGATACCGGCGATCGCTTCGCCAATCCGGTGGCCAAGCGCACCGCCAAGCTGCGTCACTGGGCCGGGCTGCACGACCGGGCGCATCATGTGGCATTGCTGGGCCATGCGGCGTTCTGCGCCGATCCGGCCGGCGTGATCGTCGACCTCGCCGCCGCGACCGGCCTTGCGATGGCCGATCCCTTCATCGCGCAGGACACGTACAAGGGACAGGGCCGGCGCAGCTTCACCCCGACCGCCTACCCACCGGTATCCGACGCCGATCTCGCCCATATCCATGCGTGGCTCGACCCGGCGGTCGAGGCCAAGTTCGGTTTTGCCATTCCGGAACGTCAGGCGCAGGCGGCGGAATAGAAGAATGGTTCACGCGAAGGCGCGAAGACGCGAAGGGGTTTCGCCAGCGGGCAACCCACCCGCGCCAGCGGTCTCATCTCCGTTGCAACTGGTGAAGGTGTCTCCCGATCGCGCGACCGTCGCCCGGAACGCAACGCCTTCGCGTCTCCGCGCCTTCGCGTGAACCCTATCTTCCTTCAGCCTTAGCCCGCCCGACCAACACCGCCAAAGCAACCGTCAGCAACCCGGCAACCAACGCCCAGATCGCCAGCCCCTGCCACGGCGTATACCCGAACCATTCATCGGCCACCGTCCGCAAATACCCCGGATCGAACCGCGCCGCGAACACCGACTTTAACAGTGCGCGCGGTTCGTCCTGCGGGGCGGTGATCTCCGCGCTGGCGATCGCCATGTTCAACGTGACCGACCCGGCCAGCAGCGCGCCGACGGCCACCCGCGACCAGCGGGTCGTCCGTGCCCAGAAGGCACCGATGCCGATGCACAGGAATCCGACCGCCGGCAGCGCATGGCGCGGCCCGGTCGCGTTGCCGCCGTCCCAGTAATAATAGGAGGCGTTGATCAGGAACGGCACCACCGCCCCTGCGATCGCCAGCCAGCCGAGATCGCGCGTGGCGCGATCACGCACCAGCATCGCCAACCCGAACGGCGCGACGATCAGGATCGGCGCGACCCACACCATGCCGCGCCGCTCGCCGAAAACCAGTTCGAACAACACATAGGGCTTGGGATAGGTCAGTCCGAACAGCCCCTCCTGCATCCCTGCAAAGCCGGCCACACCCGAATAGCCGAGCCGGAACACCGTCCCGAACGCGATCAGGTTATAGGCGAGCAGTACGACCAGCGCGCTCGCCCCCGCCGCCAGGGCGACGACGACCGTCCGTATGGCGGTGGCGCGCGGCAGGTCGCGCAACCGCCACAGCGCGAAGCCCGCAACCGGCAGCCCGGCGATCAATGCCGAATGCTCGATCAACACCGCCCAGCCGAGCGCCAGCCCGGCGATAACGGCATGCCCCCGCGATCGCGCCGGCCCGGTCCCGCGCCACACCGCCCAGCTCGCGATCAGCAGCAGCGCGGCGACCGGCGCATGGCCGAAGATCGTGGTCGACCATCCCCAGACGGTCGTGCCCAGCCCATAGGCGAGCGCGGCGACCGCCCCCGCCTCGATATCGCCGGAGATCCGGCGAACGAGATCGTAGAGCAGCATCGCTGCCAGCGCGCTCAACACCGCACAGATCGTCGCCGCGACCAGCCGGATGCGGACCTTCAGGAAACGGTTGAACGCGGAATTTTCGAAGGCGGGGACGAAGGTATCGGCGCGCTGCCCCGATGCCCGGTCGGCAAGGGCGACGGCGGGGATGCCGAGCACGGTCATCCCCGGTGCCTTGTCCGAATAATAATGCTCCCCGAACTGCGCCTTGTCGATCGTCAAGGGCGCGAATTCGTCGATCGTCGCATCGCCCTGTTCGACCAGCGACAGCGTGGCGAACATCCGCACGGCGTTGTTGGGATTGAACTCCCACGACCCGAACCATGCGCAGGAGAACCAGACCAGCAGCGCGATCAGCCATGCCACCGGATCGCGGCGGAGCTGCACGACCGGCACCGTATCGGGCCGGTCGACCCGCTCCGCCGCCCCCGTCATCCGGTCAGAAGACCCGGTTGAGCAGCAGGTACAGCGACCCCGACAGCAGCACCGACACCGGCAGCGTCAGCACCCACGCCATCAGGAGGTTGCGCACCGTCGACGTCTGCAACCCCGACCGGTTGGCCGCCATCGTGCCGGCGACGCCCGACGACAGGACATGGGTGGTCGACACCGGCAGGCCCATGCTGTCGGCACCGAAGATCGTCGCCATCGCCACCAGTTCGGCCGACGCGCCCTGCGCATAGGTCAGGTGGGTCTTGCCGATCTTTTCGCCGACGGTGACCACGATCCGCTTCCACCCGACCATCGTGCCGAGGCCGAGGGCAAAGGCGACCGCGACCTTTACCCAGAGCGGGATGAAGCGCGTACCGGCGTCGAGCGAGCCGCGATAATCGGTCAACACCTGCTGATCGCGCTCGTTCAGGCCCAGCGACTTTTCCTTGCCGAGGCGCTTCACCGCTTCGGAGGCGAGGTACATGTCGTTGCGCATGTTGCCGCTGACGGCGGCCGGTACCTTCGCCAGCGAACCATATTCGCGGACCTGCCGGTCGATCGTGCCGACCAGCGCAGTGACGGCGGGCACGGTTTCGGCGTCCAGCTTGCGCTCGGTGATGTAGCGCTGCGTCTGGCTGCGGGCGGCGGTATCGTCGAGGCTGACGCGCGCGCCGCGGGGGCTCAGCACCTGCGTCGCGGCCGCGCTGTTGGTGACGAACTGCGCTTCATATTCGGCGGGAACCGCGCGGTTGAGCGCATAGGCGGTCGGCACGGTACCGATCAGGATCAGCATGATAAGGCCCATGCCCTTCTGCCCGTCATTCGACCCGTGGGCAAAGCTGACGCCGGTGCAGGTGAAGATCAGCAGCGCACGGATCCACAGCGGCGGCGGCGTATCGC
Source organism: Sphingomonas sp. Leaf62 (assembly GCF_001421915.1). Classification (NCBI taxonomy): domain Bacteria; kingdom Pseudomonadati; phylum Pseudomonadota; class Alphaproteobacteria; order Sphingomonadales; family Sphingomonadaceae; genus Sphingomonas; species Sphingomonas sp. Leaf62. The sequence continues at coordinate 107,133 of NZ_LMLN01000004.1, forward strand.
CGACCGGCGCCTCGTACAGCTTGCGGTTGCGGATCAGCGTCTTCATCGCGAGGAACAGCAGCGCGGCGACCCCGAAGCCGATCAGCGGCGAGATGAGCAGCGCCTTGCCGATCTCGGTCGCCTTGTCCCAGTCGACGCCAGCCGACCCGCTGCGCCCTTGCAGGATCGCATTGGCGACGCCGACGCCGATGATCGATCCGATCAGCGTGTGCGACGACGACGACGGGATGCCCAGCGCCCAGGTGGCGAGGTTCCACACGATCGCCGCGATCAGCAGCGCGAAGACCATCGCGAAGCCCGAAGACGACCCGACCTGCAAGATCAGTTCGATCGGCAGCAGCGAGATGATGCCGAACGCGACCGCGCCGGTCGACAGCAGCACGCCGAGGAAATTGAAGAAGCCCGACCACACGACCGCGACGTGCGCGGGCATCGAATTGGTGTAGATCACCGTCGCCACCGCATTGGCGGTGTCGTGGAACCCGTTCACGAATTCGAAGCCCAGCGCGATGATGAGCGCCAGCACCAGCAGCCCGAACGGCATCAGCGTCAGCGGATCAACACTCGCCGCCGCCGCATCGCGATAGACGTTGTAGACGACATAGCCGAGCGCGGCGACGATCGCCACGGCGAATCCAAACGTACCGGCACGACCAAAGCTGTCGTCCAGTTTCGGGCCGGGGCGTACATCCCGCTCCAGCGCTGCGCTCGTCATCGAAATTCCCCTGCCGAATGGACGAATCGCCCTACTGGCGAAGTGTGACAGTTGCACACCGCCCCCGCGTCGGCATCGCGGTCGGCGAGCGGCCCATAGCCGATGGAAGATGCTTTGGCGATATGATGCGAAAGGGTGTTCGGCCACGGTTTATCCGCCGGCCGCGCCCTTTTCTGTGCTTGACGCAGACGCCCGCTTCGCCGCACCGCAGGGCCGCCATGACCGACCGCATCGATCCGCCGCGCGCCGGACGGCGCAACCGTCGCGACCTGCTCGACGAGCGGACCTGTCAGATGATCTGCCCGATCGCCGCGGCGATGGTCGGCGTCTGCCTGACCGGCATCGGGCTGCTCCACGTCACCATCACCCTGCGCGCGCGCCAGACCTTTGCGGACGACCTGTTGTCGATCGACGCGCTGATGTTCCTGATCGCGACGCTCAGCGCCTATTTCGCGCTGCGGGTACAGGGCGTGCGGCGACTGCACTGGCTGGAACGGATCGCGGATACGGCCTTCATCATCGCGATGCTGTTGCTGACCGCCGCCTGCTTCTTCATCACCTACTCGCTCAACCGGTGAATCATTACCGATTGTTCAGCGCGCGCTGAACGCCCGGCAAGAATAAAACCGCTACACGCCCCAGGATGAAGGGGATGTGAGCGATGCGCAGGTGGTTGGCGATTTTGGCGATGACACTGGCGGTGCCGGCGGGCGCGGCGGAAGCGCCCCAGCCCGCCGGGCTGTGGCTCAGCCCGCATAGCGATGTGGCGGTCCGCACCGCGCCGTGCGGCAACCGGCTGTGCGGCTGGGTGGTCTGGGCCAGTGCGACCGCGCAGGCCGATGCCCGCGCCGGCGGCACCGACCGGCTGATCGGCACCGAATTGCTCGAAGACTATACCGCCGACGGGCGCGGCACCTGGTCGGGCATGGTGTTCGTCCCCGATATGGGCCGGCGGTTCTCGTCGCGGATCGAACAGCCCTCGGTCGATCGCCTGCAGATTCGGGGCTGCCTGCTCGGCGACATGCTGTGCCGGACCCAGATGTGGACCCGGATCGCGCAGGTGCCCCATGACTGACCTGCGCCGCTGGATCGAACGCTATCGGACGCCGATCAGCGTCCTGATCGTCCTCGTACTGATCGGACTGGGCTTTGCGGCGCTGGAGCATCTGACGCAGGAAGTCCGCTTCGACGATGTCCGCACGGCAATGCACGCGCTGTCGCCGCACCGGATCGTGCTGGCGCTGATGGCGACGGCGGGCAGCTATCTCGCGCTGACCTTCTACGACGTGCTGGCGCTGAGCGTCATCGGACGCCCGCTGCCGTGGCGGACCGCCGCGCTCGCCTCGTTCACCAGCTATACGCTCAGCCATAATCTCGGCCTCGCCCTGCTGACCGGCGGATCGGCGCGCTACCGCGTCTATACCACCGCCGGACTCGACGGACCCGACGTCGCCCGCGTCATCGCGATCGCCAGCGGCACCTTCTGGGCCGGGGTGATCAGCGTCACCGGCGTGGCGCTGCTGCTGCATCACGGCCCCCTCGACCTTGTCGGGTTGAAGCTCGGCGCGGGTGAGGTCGCGCTGGCCGGCTGGGGCATCGCGGCGCTGACACTCGGGTCGCTCGCCGCCTGTGCGCTGATGCGCAGCCCGATCCGCCTGTTCGGCTTTTCCATCCCGCTGCCGACGCCGATGCAGCTGTTCCTCCAGATCGCCATCGCGCTGATCGACATCAGCTGCGCCAGCGCCGCCCTGTTCGTGCTGATCCCCGGCGCGACCCCGGCGCTGCTGCCCGCCTTCATCCTCGCCTATGCGCTCGGCATCGTCGCGGCGGTCATCACCCATGTTCCGGGCGGGATCGGTGTGTTCGAGGCGGTGGTGCTGGCGGTCGTCCCCGCCGGCCGCGCCAAGCTGTTCGCCGCGCTGATCGCCTATCGTGTGCTCTATTACCTCCTGCCGCTCGCGCTCGGCATCCTCGTGCTGGCATGGCATGAAGGCGCGCGGCAGCGGCGGCGGCCGGTTCGCTTCCTGTCGGGCGTCCGCGCCGTCGCCACCGGCGTCGCCCCACTGGCACTCAGCGCCGCGACCTTCACCACCGGCGCGATGCTGCTGCTGTCGGGATCGCTGCCCTCGGTCCGCGCGCGTATGGGCGACCTTGCCGCGATCCTGCCGCTGCCGATGATCGAGGCGAGCAGCATCGCCGCCAGCCTGACCGGCACCGGCCTGCTGCTGCTCGCCCCCGCGCTCTATCGCCGGCTCGATGGCGCGTTCGTTGCCGCCCGCGCACTGTTGATCGCGGCCGCGCTGTTCTCGATCGGCAAGGGGCTGGATTATGAGGAAGCGACGATCTGCCTGACCGTCGCCACGCTGCTGCAATGGACCCGCAGCGCATTCTATCGGCGCACGACGCTGACCAGTCAGCCGATCGGTCCCGGCTGGATCGCATCGGTCGCGGCCGTCATCGCGCTGACGATCTGGGCGGGCTTCTTCGCGTATCGCCACGTCCCCTATTCGGAAAATCTGTGGTGGAAATTCGCGCTGAACAGCGATGCGCCGCGGTTCCTGCGCGCGTCGCTGGGCGTGATCGTGATGCTGGCGGGCGCGTGCATCTGGCGGTTGATGGCACCGACCGCCGCCGCCGCCCGCACCATGCCCTCGATCGTCGACGCCGCCAGCGTCCGCCGCATCCTGACCCAGGCCAACCGCACCGATGCGATGCTGGCGCTGACCGGCGACAAGCGTTTCCTGCTGTCCGATGCGGGCGACGCCTTCGTCATGTATCAGGTGTACGGCGCCAGCTGGATCGCGATGGGCGATCCGGTCGGCCCGCGGGCGGCGTGGGGCGAATTGCTGTGGAACCTGCGCGATCTGGCCGATCGCGAACAGGGGCGGCTGCTGCTCTACGAAGTATCCTCCCCGGTGCTCGACATCGCGATCGGCATGGGATTGAACATCGTCAAATATGGCGAGGATGCGGTGGTCGACCTGACGACCTTCACCCTCGACACGCCCCGCCTGCGCGCGCTGCGCAAGTCCGAACGCGCCGTCGCGCGCAAGGGCGCAAAGCTGCACATCGTCGCCGCCAGCGAACTCGGCAGCATCATCGACGAACTCGAAAGCGTGTCCGACGAATGGCTGACGGCCAAGGCGCAGCGCGAAAAGGGCTTCAGCCTCGGCCATTTCGACCGCGCCTATCTCAGCCATTTCGACGTGGCGGTGGTGACGATCGACGACCGCATCGTCGCCTTCGCCAATCTGTGGCTGACCGCGTCGAAGAACGAAGCCTCGGTCGACCTGATGCGCCATCGCAGCGACGCACCGCCGGGAACGATGGATTTCCTGCTGGTCGACATGATGCTGTGGGCGCAGGCACAGGGCTATGCCCGCTTCTCGCTCGGCATGGCCCCGCTGTCGGGGATCGAGGATCGTCGGCTCGCCCCCGCCTGGGCCAAGGCGGCGGCGTTCATCTTCCGCCATGGCGAACGATTCTACGGTTTCCGGGGCCTGCGCACCTACAAGGAGAAGTTCGCGCCCGGGTGGGAGCCGCGCTACATCGCCGGCCCCGGCGGCATCGGCCTGTTGCAGAGCCTGCGCGACCTTTCCCGCCTGATCGGTCGCCCGCAGCCAGCCCAGTATCTGCCCCCCGCCCCGGCCCCCGCCCCCCTGCCAGCGAAAGTCCATCCATGAGCCTGTCGCCCCGCGCCCGCCGCACCCGCCTGCGCCGCCGGATCGGCATCGGCGCACTCCTTGCCGGGCTGCTGGTCCTGCTCGGCCTCGCCGCCCCGGCGCTGCACCTGATCGATACCCAGTCGATCCGCTTCTTTCAGGGAAAAAAGCATCCCGACGTCGTCGCCGTGTACTTCTCCGGTGACATGGGATTGCGCTTCGGCATGGGCAGCAAGGTCGTGCCCGCGCTCGCCGCGCACGGCATTCCGGTGATCGGGGTCAGCTCGCCGGTCAATTTCGGCACGACCCGCAGCCGCGAACAGGCCGATGCGATCGTCGTCGGGGCCATCCGTACCGCGCTGGCGCAGACCGGCGCGCACCGCGTGATCCTGATGGGCCAGTCGTTCGGCGCCGACATCGTCTCGGCGATCGCGCCCGACCTGCCCGCCGACCTGCGGGCAAAGGTCGCGGCGATCAACGTCGTCGTGCCGGCGCAGACCGTCTTCTTCCGCTCCGACCCGACCGGCATCCTGTATCACGGCACGCCCGATGCGCATCCCGAAGCGGCGATGCGCGCACTGCACTGGGCACCCGTCATCTGCATCTACGGCACCGACGAGACTGAAAGCCTGTGCCCGACGTTGCGGGGTAGCGGGGCACAGGTCGTCGGCCTGCCCGGCGGGCATTTCCTGCGCAACGACGACCAGTTGCTGGTCGCGACCATCCTCGCGACGCTGCGCACTGCCGACCCGTCGATCCTGACGTGAGGATTCTCCCGCTCGGTCTTGAACCGGACATTTTGCCCGCTTATTGTGCGATGCAGCGGACGGAGGGGCGTTCCGCGACTCATCGGAACGACGACGCATGACCGACCAGCAGCCCATTGCCGTTGCCGCCGACGAACCGGAATCAGCGAAGCCAACCCGCAAGAACGGCCGGGCGAAGCTCATCCTGATCGTCGTGCTTCTCGTCGCGCTGGTCGCGGGCATCTGGTGGTACATCGGCTATCAGGACCGCGGCAAATATCTGCAGGACACCAACGACGCGACGGTGCAGGCCGACATGGTGACCATCGCCCCGCGCGTATCGGGCTATGTCGCCGAGGTGCTCGTCGCCGAGAATCAGGACGTTCGCGCCGGCCAGCCGCTGGTCCGCATCGATCCGCGCGACGCGCGCGCACAGGCGGCGCAGGCCGAGGCGCAGATCGCCGTCGCCGGGGCGCAGGCCGATACCGCCCGTGCGCAGATCAACGAACAATATGCCGCGATCGAACAGGCGCGCGCGCAACTCGCCGCCGCCCGCAGCAAGGCAGCCTATGACGCCGCCGAGGTCGCACGCTATCGCCCGCTCGCCGCGTCGGGTGCCGAAACCCGCCAGCAACTGGCGCAACTCGACGTCGCCGCGCGCCAGTCGGCCGACAATGTCCGCGCGGCGCAGGCCGCCCTCGCCGCGCAAGAGCGCCGCGTCGGATCGCTCGAAAGTCAGGTCGCGCAGGGCCGTGCGCAGGGGCAAGCTGCCCGCGCCCAACTCGCCGCCGCCAGCGTCGATGTCGGCGCGACGCAGCTGACCGCGCCGATCGGCGGGCGGATCGGCGACAAGACGGTGACGATCGGCCAATATGTCCAGGCCGGCACGCGGCTGATGTCGATCGTCCCGCTCGATCGGCTTTATATCACTGCCAATTTCAAGGAAACGCAGCTCGCGCTGATGCGCCCCGGCCAGCCGGTCGAGATTCATGTCGACGCGCTCGACGATGTGGTGGTGAAGGGTCGGGTCGAAAGCCTCGCCCCCGGCACCGGCGCGCAATTCTCGCTGCTGCCGCCGCAGAACGCGACCGGCAACTTCACCAAGATCACGCAGCGCGTGCCGGTCCGCGTCTCGATCGAGGCGCCGCCCGCCGCCCGCCGCCTGCTGATCCCCGGCCTGTCGGTGACCGTCACCGTCGACACCCGATCGGCCCGCGACGAAATGCAGCAGCTTCGCGAGCAGGCGGGCCGCTGACATGGCCAGTGCGGCGATGACCGCCGCCGCCCCGCCGCAACGTGCCGATCTGAGCGCGTGGCTCGCGGTGATCGCCGGCAATCTCGGTGCGCTGATGGCGACGCTCGACATCTCGATCGTCAATTCGGCGCTGCCAACCATTCAGGGGGAGATCGGCGCGAGCGGGACCGAGGGGACGTGGATCGCCACCGCCTATCTGGTCGCCGAGATCGTCATCATCCCGATGGCCGGCTGGTTGCAGCGGATGCTGGGCCTGCGCACCTTCCTGCTGATCGCCGCCGGGCTGTTCACGATCTTCTCGGTCGTCTGCGGCATCGCCACCACCCTGCCGATGATGATCGTCGGCCGGGTCGGACAGGGCTTTACCGGCGGGGCGATGATCCCGACCGCGCAGACGATCATCGCCCAGCGCCTGCCGCGATCGCAGCAGCCGATCGGCATCGCCGTGTTCGGCGTGACTGCGATCCTTGGCCCGGTGCTGGGTCCGCTGGTCGGCGGCTGGCTGACCGAGAATATCAGCTGGCACTACGCGTTCTTCCTGAACATTCCGATCTGCGCGATCCTCATCACCCTGCTGCTGGTCGGGTTGCCGCACGAGAAATCGAAGCTCGAACTGTTCCGGCAGGCCGACTGGTTCGGCATCGCCGGCCTCGCGCTGGGTCTCGGTGGCCTCACCGTGTTCCTTGAGGACGGGCAGCGCGAACAATGGTTCGATTCCGAACTGATCCGCTGGATGGCGTTCATCACCGCCATCGGCTTCGGCCTGCTCTTCTATGGGCAGGCGACGTCGCAGCGCCCGATCATCAAGCTGAAGCTGCTGCTCGACCGGCAATTCGGGTCGGTCGCACTGATGGGCGTGGTGCTCGGTGTCGTCCTCTACGGCACCAGCTACGCCATTCCGCAATTCCTTGCGGCGCTGGCCGATTACAACGCGTTGCAGGCGGGCAAGGTCGTGCTGCTGTCGGGCATCCCCAGCCTGATCCTGATGACGATGGTCCCGATCCTGCTCAAACGCGTCGATATCCGCATCGCGGTATCGGCCGGGCTGCTGATCATGGGCACGTCGGCGCTGCTCGACGCGAACCTTACCGCGCAATCCTCCGGCCCCGACTTCACCGTGTCGCAGCTGATGCGCGGTGTCGGGCAGATTCTCGCGATGCTGTTCCTCAGCCAGGCCTGTGTCCGCTCGGTCCCGCCCGAGGATGCCGGCGATGCGTCGGGCCTGTTCAACGCGATGCGCAATCTGGGGGGCAGCTTCGCGCTGGCCGGCATCTCGATCCTGCAGGATCAGCGGATGTATTTTCATTCGCGCCGCATCGAGGAAACGCTGAACGCCAACAGCCCGGCGGTGCAATCCTATGTCACCGGCCTCGGTCAGGCGGCCGGCGACCAGCGCGCCGGCCTGCGGCTCCTGTCGCAACAGATCGCGCAACAGGCGCTGACCATGACCTACAATGACATCTTCTGGATCATGGGCGTCGGCGCACTCGCCGTCCTGCCGCTGGTCCTGTTCCTGCGCCCGCTGCCCACGGGTGCCGAACCGGTAACGGTGCACTGATGACCCGATCCTTTCCCCTGTTCGCCCTGTTGCTGCTCGGTGCCTGCACCGTCGGTCCGAACTATGCCGGTCCGCCGGCAACCGCATCGGACGCCAGCGGACGCAGCGGTTTCGTCCGCGCGACCGATGCGGCGCTGACTCCTGCCCCCGGCCTTGCCCGCTGGTGGGAAGGGCTGAACGACCCGCTGCTCACCCGGCTGGTCGACGATGCCCTGACCCAAAGCCCGACCATTGATCTGGCCACCGCCCGTCTGCGCGAGGCGCAGGCGCGGCTGACCCAGCAGCGCGTCGGCCAACTGCCCAGCGCCAGCGCCAACGGCACCGCGATCTTTGCCGAACTGCCGCCGATCGAACCGGGGTCGGGCAGCGCCACCGCCAGCTTCTACAATCTTGGTCTCAATGCGTCGTGGGAAGCCGACCTGTTCGGCGGTGGCCGCCGCGCGGTCGAACAGGCGCGGGCGACCGCCGGTGCCCGGCAGGCCGATCTTGCCGATGCGCAGGTCTCGCTGTCGGCTGCCGTCGCCCAGGCCTATGTCGCGCTCCGCGACGTACAGGCCCGCATCGGCTTGAGCGACGCCAACACCCGCCTGCAACAGCGCCAGCTCGACCTGACCCGCCAGCGCTTCGCCGCCGGCACCGCGTCCAGACTCGCGATCGAACGGCTCCAGACGCAGCTTGAGAATACCCAGGCCGACGCGATCCCGCTCGCCGCACAGCGCGACGAGTATCTGAACCAGCTGGCGGTCCTAACTGGCCGCACCCCCGGTACGCTCGATGCGACGCTCACCCCGCCCGCCCCGGTGCCGCTGCCGCTGCCGCCGCAACGCGTCGCGGTCGGCGATCCCGCCGCGCTGATCGCCCGCCGCCCCGACATCCGCGCCGCCGAGCGCCAGCTTGCTGCCGGCACCGCCGCGATCGGGGTGAGCAAGGCGCGCGAACTGCCCGGCATCCGCTTTCTCGGGCTGCTCGGCCTTGGCGGCACGTCGCCCGAAAAGATCCTCGACCTCGGCAATCTGGCGGCACTCGCGGTGCCGTCGCTCAACTGGTCGTTCCTCGACTTCGGCCGTGCCAAAGCCGCCACCCGCTCGTCGGAGGCGCAGCGCGATCAGGCCGACGCGACCTATCGCCGCACCGTGCTCGACGCGTTGCAGGATGCCGAGACTGCCCTGTCGCGCTTCGGCAATCGTCGCCGGCAACTGGGGCAATTGGTGCAGGTGGAGGCGACCGCCGCCCGCGCCGCCGCGCTCAATCGTCAGCGGGTCGCCGCCGGCACCGCCACACTGATCGACCAGCTCGATATCGAACGCCAGCAGGTCTCGGCGGCCAGTGCCGTCGCACAGGCGCGCGCCGGGCTGACCCAAAGCTATATCGCGGTGAACAAGGCGCTGGGGCTCGGCTGGACCGATCCGGTCAGCGCGGACGCAGCCCCGCGAACAACAGCCGCAGACCCGTCTCGATCTGCGCGCTGACTTCGTCGTCGCTCATCACCGGCAGCACCAGACTGCCGGCCATGCGTAGCGCCAGCACCAGATCGCGCGACGTCGCATCGTCCCGCACCTCGCCGCGCCGCTGCGCCGCGACCAGGGCCGGAGCGAGGATCGCCTCCAGCCGCCCCCCGAGCGCCTGAAACGCCGCGCGGTTGGCATCGTCGAGATGCAGTTCGGCGGCAATCCGTGCGAACAGCGAGAACGCCCCTGTCCCCGCCCGCACCATCGCCGCGACCGTCTGCGCGATCGGCAGGGTCGGGTCGACCAGCACCGCCAGCCGATCGACCGCGCGCGAAAAGATCGCCAGTGCCAGCGCCTCGCGATCGTCGAAATTGCGATACAGCGTCGCCCGCCCGACCCCGGCGGCCGCCGCGACGGTTTCCAGCGGCACGCCATAGCCCTGTTCGGCAAAACACGTCGCCGCCGCATCGATCAGCGCATCGCGCCGACGGGCGGCATCGCGCCGGAGCGCGCGGATCGACCGTGGCTCGGCATCGTCGTTCATCACGGTGTCCTACCGGGAAAAGGGGGCGGCGTCATCGGCCCGACACGCTCCATCGCTTCCATCGTCGCTCCCGCGAAGGCCGGAGTCCATAAACGCTACCGGTGCGAACCCCGCCGAAACGTTGGCGGGTATGGATTCCCGCCTGCGCGGGAATGACGAATATAGTACCCCCCGCCCCCAACTGGCCTCCCCCCGTCAAAACCACTACACGCCCCCCGTGACCAACGCCGCCGCCCCTGCCGCGCCCGCCAGCGCCCGCGCCGAACTCGCTGCGACGTTGCGGCTGGCGGCGCCGCTCGTCGGCGCGAACTTGTTGCAGATGGCGGTCTATGCCGTCGACGTGGTGTTCGTCGCCCGGCTCGGTGCGGTCGAACTCGCCGCCGCGACTCTGGGCGTCTATCTCTACAGCGTCATCCTGTTCGCCCTGTCGGGGCTGGTCGGGGCCGCCGCGCCGATCATCGCCGCCGAACTCGGTCGTCGTCGCCATGCCGTGCGCGAAGTGCGACGCTCGTTCCGCATGGGCGCATGGATCGCGGTGCTGGGCAGCCTGCCGTTCATGGCGATCCTTGCCCATGGCGAGAGCCTGTTGCTGCTCGCCGGGCAGGACCCGCGCGTCGCCGTGCGCACCGATGCGTTTCTCGACATTCTGCTCTGGGCGTTGATCCCGGCGCTCGCCGGCAACGTGATGCGCATCACTGCCTCCGCGCTCGGCCGCGCGGGATGGGCAATGGCCATCACCGCGCTGGGTCTCGGCGTCTCGATCCTTGCCAACTGGTTGCTGGTGTTCGGCAATCTCGGCTTTCCGGCGCTGGGGCTGGAGGGGTCGGCGGTGGCCAGTCTTAGCACCGCGATCGCGATGATGATCGCCTATGCGGTGGTCCTGCTCGCCGATCGCCGGCTGCGGCGCTTCCACCTGTTCGGCAACTGGTGGCGCGGCGAATGGACCCGCCTGCGCCAAATTTTCGTGCTGGGGCTACCGATCGCGGCGACGATGACGTTCGAAGGGGCGCTGTTCTCCGCCGCCGGGTTCCTGATGGGCCTGATCGGCGTGACCGAGGTGGCGGCCCATGCCATCGCGCTACAGATCGCCGCCTTCCTGTTCCAGGTGCCGTTCGGCATCGCGCAGGCCGCGACGATCCGCGTCGGCCTCGCCTATGGGGCTGGCGACCGCATCTGGATCGCGCGCGCCGGATGGTCGGCGCTGATCGTCGGCACCGGCTTCATGGGGTTCACCGCGCTGCTGCTGTGGATCGCGCCGCGTGCCTTCCTGTCGATCTATATTGATACAGACGCATCCGCCAATGCGGCGATGGTCGCGCTGGCGCTGCAATATCTCGCCATCGCCGCCATCTTCCAGCTGGCCGACGGTGCGCAGGCGGTCGCGGCGGGAGTCCTGCGCGGGGTACAGGATACGCGGGTGCCGATGGTGATCGCGTTCGTCGGCTATTGGGGCGTCGGCTTCACCGCCTCGGTCGCGCTCGGCTTCTGGACCGATCTGGCCGGGGTCGGGGTATGGATCGGCCTCGCGCTGGGATTGCTGGCGGTTGCGCTGCTGCTGGTCGACCGCTGGCGCCGGCGCGAACGGCTGGGGCTGGTTCAACCCGTCTGACGCGGGCCACGTAGTACCTGCAAAATTGTTCCGGCCCTGCTTGACGCTGCGTGAACGGCTCCACATATCCCGGCTGCTGGCACTCCCGAACGGTGAGTGCCAGGATCAGTTTCGTATTACCAATCAAAGGGAACCGCGCATGAACTTCCGTCCGCTGCACGACCGCGTGCTCGTCCGCCGCGTCGAGGCCGAGGAAAAGACGCTCGGCGGGATCATCATCCCCGACACCGCCAAGGAAAAGCCGCAGGAAGGCGAAGTCGTCGCCGCCGGCACCGGCGCACGCACCGAAACCGGCACGATCACGCCGCTCGACGTCAAGGCCGGCGACCGCATCCTGTTCGGCAAGTGGTCGGGCACCGAGGTCAAGGTGAACGGCGAAGACCTGCTCATCATGAAGGAATCGGACATTCTCGGCATCGTTGGCTGAGCGACCGATCCTGATCCGGTCGCACTTGCATGGCGAGTGTGACCTTTGTGACTTTTGACATTTGGAAAGGGTAGCCACCATGGCAGCCAAGGAAGTAAAATTCGGTCGTGACGCCCGTGAGCGCATTATGCGCGGCGTCGACATCCTCGCCGATGCGGTGAAGGTCACGCTCGGGCCGAAGGGCCGCAACGTCGTGATCGACAAGTCGTTCGGCGCGCCCCGCATCACCAAGGACGGTGTGTCGGTCGCCAAGGAAATCGAACTGAAGGACAAGTTCGAGAACATGGGCGCGCAGATGGTGCGCGAAGTGGCCTCGAAGACCAACGACATCGCGGGCGACGGCACCACCACCGCCACCGTGCTGGCACAGGCGATCGTCCGCGAAGGCATGAAGTCGGTTGCCGCCGGCATGAACCCGATGGACCTTAAGCGCGGCATAGATATCGCCGTGACCAAGGTCGTCGAGGACATCAAGGCGCGTTCGAAGCCGGTGTCGGGCACCAACGAGATCGCCCAGGTCGGCATCATCTCGGCCAATGGCGACCGTGAAGTCGGCGAGAAGATCGCCGAAGCCATGGAAAAGGTCGGCAAGGAAGGCGTCATCACCGTCGAGGAGGCCAAGGGTCTCGAATTCGAGCTGGACGTCGTCGAAGGCATGCAGTTCGACCGCGGCTATCTCTCGCCCTACTTCATCACTAACCCGGAAAAGATGCAGGTCGAACTGACCGACCCGTACATCCTGATCCACGAGAAGAAGCTGTCGTCGCTGCAGGCGATGCTGCCGATCCTCGAAGCGGTGGTGCAGTCGGGCCGTCCGCTGCTGATCATCGCCGAGGACATCGAAGGCGAAGCGCTGGCGACCCTCGTCGTCAACAAGCTGCGCGGCGGCCTGAAGGTCGCAGCGGTCAAGGCTCCGGGCTTCGGCGATCGTCGCAAGGCGATGCTCGAAGACATCGCGATCCTGACCAAGGGCGAAGTCATCAGCGAGGACCTCGGCATCAAGCTCGAGACCGTGACGCTGGGCATGCTCGGCACGGCCAAGCGCGTGACGATCGACAAGGACAACACCACGCTGGTCGACGGCGCCGGCGATGCCGAAGCGATCAAGGGCCGCACCGATGCGATCCGTCAGCAGATCGAAGTCACCTCGTCGGACTATGACCGTGAGAAGCTGCAGGAGCGTCTGGCGAAGCTCGCCGGTGGCGTCGCGGTCATCAAGGTCGGCGGTGCGACCGAAGTCGAGGTCAAGGAGCGCAAGGACCGCGTCGACGACGCGCTGCACGCAACCCGCGCAGCCGTCGAAGAAGGCATCGTTCCCGGCGGCGGCACCGCGCTGCTGTACGCGACCAAGGCGCTCGACGGCGTCACCGGCGCGAACGACGACCAGACGCGCGGCGTCGACATCGTCCGCAAGTCGCTGACCTCGCTGGTGCGTCAGATCGCGCAGAATGCCGGCCATGACGGTGCGGTCGTCTCGGGCAAGCTGCTCGACCAGACCGACACGTCGTTCGGCTTCAACGCCGCGACCGACGTGTACGAGAACCTCGTCGCTGCCGGCGTGATCGACCCGACCAAGGTCGTCCGCACCGCGCTGCAGAACGCGGCCTCGGTCGCCGGTCTGCTCATTACCACCGAAGCGACCGTTTCGGAACTCCCGGACGACAGCAAGGGCAGCGCAATGCCCGCCGGCGGCGGCATGGGCGGCATGGGCGGCATGGACTTCTGATGTTCGACCGGGGCAGGAAAACCTGCCCCGGACAGAAAATCGGAACGACCGGCGGGTGCCAAGGCACCCGACCGACGGCCACCGGCTTTGCCGGTGCCAGACCCCAGAGAAAAGGCCGGGAAGGGACACCCCCTTCCCGGCCTTTTCGCATTTTCTGCCAACATATCAAATATTAGCACCTGTCGGGTACGACGACGGCGATGACCGCCGCCCCCGCCACCGCGATCTCCCACGACCGACCCTCGACCGCGCATTACCCCGCGCTCGACGGTCTGCGCGGCATCGCGGCGCTATTGGTGGTCGCCTTCCATCTGTTTCAGGCACATGCGCGCGGCGACGTGCAGCGGCAGATCGTCAACCACGGCTATCTGGCCGTCGACTTCTTCTTCCTCCTGTCGGGCTTCGTCCTCGCACACGCCTATGACCATCGCTGGGGAAGCATGTCGGTCGCCGACTTCTGGCGCCGGCGTGTGATCCGGCTACAGCCGATGGTGGCGATGGGCAGCGTGATCGGCGCGGCGCTGCTTCTGTCCGGTGCATCGTCCGCCACCGAAGCCATATCGCCCCCCCGCGTCCTCGGGATCCTGCTGCTGGGCGTGGCGATGATCCCGCTCGCGCCCCATGCCGGCTTGCAAGGAGGCGCGGCACTCTATCCCCTCAACGGGGCGGCGTGGTCGCTCTTCTACGAATATATCGCCTATGCCGCCTATGCCGCAGGCGTGCGCAACGCCTCCGATCGGGCATTGGGGCTGCTGGTCGCCCTGTCGGCGCTGGCGGTATTTCACCTCGCCGTGTTCGGCCCGCATGGCGAGATGGTCGGCGGCTGGGCGTTCGACGGGTGGGGCGTGCATGTCGGGCTGACCCGGGTCATGTTCCCTTTTTTCGCGGGCATCCTCCTGCGCCGCAGCGGCTGCGCGCTGACCGTCCGCCACGGCTTTCCCATCGCCGCGGCGCTCCTCGCGGTCGCTCTGGCGATGCCGAGAATCGGCGGCACCGACGGGCTCTGGCGCAACGGCCTGTACGAGGCTGGCTGCGTCCTGCTGCTATTCCCGCTGATCGTCATACTCGGCGCGAGCAGCGGCGGGGCCGCCGGCCGCCCCGGACAGGCCGCCCGCTTTCTGGGCGACCTGTCCTACCCGCTCTACATCACCCATTATCCGGTCGTGACGCTCTACGCGGACTGGGTTGACCAGCGCCACCCGCCGATCGTCGCGACCAGTTTGATCGGACTTGCCGTGTTCGTCGCCTGCCTCGCCGTCGCGCTGCTCTGTCTCCGGCTATACGACGTTCCGGTCCGGCGCTGGCTGTCGCGTCCGTCGCGCGCGCGCCGGGCCGAAACCGGCCTTACCCCGCCGGCTTCCACCGCTGCGTCTGGCAGATGAAGGCGATACACCCCTGCACCTTCAGCGTGCCGTCGCCGTTGCGCGACACGATCGATTTATAGCTCTTGCCGTTGCGCGGGTCGTAGATGCGGCCGCGCCAGTCCTTGCCGCCGTCGGCGAAGCCGCTCAGGATCGGCATGCCCAGAATAGGCCGCGAACGGAGCGCCGGATCGCTGTTGTTGACGTCGGTCTTGGGCGCGTTCGGCTCGGACTTCAGGATGCGGACCAGCTTGCCGCAGACCGTCGCGCCGCAGCGGCCGATCTCGATCACGCCCGACCCGTCCTCGGTCACATACCGCCCGGCGATCGGCGTCGCCGCGAACGCGGGCATGGCCAGCAGCATTGCGCCGGCGACGAACGAAGCGCGGATCATTTGAAGTTGTCCGCATAGGCTTGCAGCTTCAGCTTGCGCTCGGGCGCCGGTACCACGTGAAAGTCGATCCCTTCGCGCTTCGCGTAATCGGTCGCGGCGTCAAGCGACGGAAAGCGCAGCTTGACCTGTTCGCGCGTATCGCCCGACCCCGCCCAACCGGTCAGCGGATCGGCCTGTTTCGGCTCGGCCGGTTCGAATTCGAGCATCCAGATCTGCGTCTTGGCACGACCCGACTGCATCGCGTTCTTCGGGTACTGATAGATACGGGCGTTGGGCATCGACGAAACCTTAGCAATCGGAATTCACCGCCTGCATAGCAAAGCCCACGCCGGTTGCCAGCAGAGTCGCACAGCGGACCACCCCGAATCGCGGTTTGTTACTCCCGCCGGCTGGGTTGATGGCAAATTTTTAGCGGTTGTTCCGTAAGAAGCCCGCATTTACGACCCGATTGAACCCTATTGCACTTGCGATCTATTATCATTAAGATGTGCTTTAGGGTTGTTTCTCGTTGGAAAACGCCGTACAGCGCCCCCGTCGCGGCAGGACCGCGCCCGACTTGCTACGGAGAGAGACGTCTTGGCTCGCAAGAAGATCGCGCTGATCGGCGCTGGCAACATCGGCGGCACGCTCGCCCACCTCGCTGCCCTCAAGGGGCTGGGTGACATCGTTCTGTTCGACGTCGTCGAAGGCGTGCCGCAGGGCAAGGCGCTCGACCTGTCGCAGTGCGGACCCGTCGAAGGGTTCGACGCGACGATCACCGGCACCAACGACTATGCCGACATCGCCGGTGCGGACGTCATCGTCGTCACCGCCGGCGTCGCGCGCAAGCCCGGCATGAGCCGAGACGATCTGCTCGGCATCAACCTGAAGGTGATGAAGGCGGTCGGCGAGGGCATCAAGAACAACGCCCCTGACGCGTTCGTCATCTGCATCACCAACCCGCTCGACGCGATGGTGTGGGCGCTGCGCGAATTCAGCGGCCTGCCGCACAACAAGGTCGTCGGCATGGCCGGCGTGCTCGACAGCGCGCGCTTCAGCCACTTCCTCGCCGACGAGTTCGAGGTGTCGGTCAAGGACGTTAACAGCTTCGTGCTGGGCGGACATGGCGACACGATGGTCCCGGTCCTCGAATATTCGACCGTCAGCGGCATCCCGGTCACCGACCTGATCGAAATGGGCATGTCGACCAAGGAGCGCGTCGACGCGATCGTCAAGCGCACCCGTGGCGGCGGCGGCGAGATCGTCGGCCTGCTTAAGACCGGTTCGGCCTTCTACGCACCCGCGACCAGCGGCATCGCGATGGCCGAAGCCTATCTGTACGACCAGAAGCGCGTCCTGCCCTGCGCGGCGTATCTGTCGGGCGAGTACGGCATCGACGACCTGTATGTCGGCGTGCCCGTCGTGATCGGTGCCGGCGGCGTCGAGAAGATCGTCGAAGTGAAGCTGGCCGACGAAGCCAAGGCGAACCTCTCCGTCTCGGTCGATGCGGTCAAGGAACTGCTGGTCGCCTGCAAGGGCATCGACAACAGCCTCGCATAACTTAGGTGACGTACCCCCGCGCAGGCGGGGGTCAAGGGTAACGGAGCGTACCGCTCGTGGCTCTGGATCCCCGCCTGCGCGGGGATACGAAGGGGCGGCGGGATGAAGACAGGTTTGGTCTACATCGTTGCCAGCCGCCGGAATGGAACGATCTATACCGGTTCGACCAGCAATCTGATCCAGCGCGTCCATCAGCATCGCGACGGTACGGTTGAGGGATTTACGAGCCAACACGAATGCATTCTTCTGGTCTGGTACGAATGTCATGACGATCTGCAGGAAGCGCGACTACGCGAACGCCGGATCAAGAAATGGAACCGTGACTGGAAGTTGCGGCTGATTGAAGAGAACAACCCCGGCTGGCACGATCTGTTCGGACAGCTGACCTGATTTTCGCTCCGTCACTCGGAGCAGCAAGGGAAACGAAGATGAGCATCCTCGTCAACAAGAACACCAAGGTCATCACCCAGGGGATGACCGGCGAAACCGGCAGCTTCCATACCAAGGCGGCGCTGGAATACGGCACGCAGATGGTCGGCGGCGTGACGCCGGGCAAGGGCGGCACCGAGCATCTCGGCCTGCCGGTCTACAACACTGTCGCCGAAGCCAAGTCGAAGACCGGCGCCGATGCCTCGGTCATCTACGTGCCGCCGCCCTTCGCCGCCGATTCGATCCTTGAGGCGATCGACGCCGAAATCCCGCTGATCGTCGCGATCACCGAAGGCATTCCGGTGCTCGACATGGTGAAGGTCAAGCGCGCGCTGTCGGGTTCGAAGTCGCGGCTGATCGGCCCGAACTGCCCTGGCGTGCTGACGCCGGGCGAGTGCAAGATCGGCATCATGCCGGGCTCGATTTTCAAAAAGGGCAGCGTCGGCGTGGTCTCGCGCTCGGGCACGCTGACCTATGAAGCGGTGTTCCAGACCTCGAACGCGGGCCTCGGCCAGACGACCGCCGTTGGCATCGGTGGCGATCCGGTCAATGGCACCAACTTCATCGACGTGCTCGAGCTGTTTCTCGCCGACGACGAGACCCAGTCGATCATCATGATCGGCGAGATCGGCGGCGACGCCGAAGAACAGGCCGCGCAGTTCCTGATCGACGAAGCCAAGCGCGGTCGCAAGAAGCCGATGGCGGGCTTCATCGCGGGCCGTACCGCCCCTCCGGGCCGTCGCATGGGCCATGCCGGCGCGATCGTGTCGGGCGGCAAGGGCGATGCGGAAAGCAAGATCGCGGCAATGGAAGCCGCCGGCATCAAGGTTGCGGCTTCCCCAAGCGAACTGGGTTCGACGCTGCTCGCAGTGCTGAACGGTTGAAGGTGACTTGCCCCGTGCGACCACCCGCACAGGGCACCGCCCGGTTCGACCGGGCAGAAGCGGACAGGATGTGACCATGGGCTACGAAGGCCAGGATTTCGACATCGCCGCCGGCGTCAGCCCGGCATTCGTGGAAACGCTCTATGGTCGCTACCGCGAGAACCCCTCGTCGGTCGATGCCGGCTGGCGGCAGTGGTTCGACGGGCTGGAGGGTGCGACCCAGCATCCCAGCTGGCAGAGCAAGCGCTGGCCGCTGACCGAGACCGACGCGCTGACCGCCGCGCTCGACCCGACGCAGATGGAGCCGGCGCCCAAGCCCGCCCGGGGCGGCAAGCCCGCCCCGGCCGCCGCTGCCGCGCCCGCGCCGAAGGTCGACGTCGCCAAGGCCGCCGGTGACGCGATCCGCGCGCAGTTGCTGATCCGCACCTATCGCGTGCGTGGTCACCTCGCCGCCAATCTCGATCCGCTGGGCCTCGCCCGTCGCGAACTGCCCGAGGACCTGCGCACCGAATATCACGGCTTCTCCGATGCCGAGATCGACACGCCGGTCTATCTGGGCGGTACGCTCGGCCTCGAATGGGCGACCGTGCGCGAGATCGTCGACATCCTGCGCGCCAATTACTGCGGCAATGTCGGCCTCGAATATATGCACATCGCGGATGTGGAGGAGCGCAAGTTCCTGCAGGACCGGATGGAAGGCCGTGACAAGGCGATCCAGTTCACTCCGGAAGGCAAGAAGGCGATCCTCGCCAAGGTCATCGAGGCGGAACAGTGGGAGAAGTTCCTCGGCCGCAAATATGTCGGCACGAAGCGCTTCGGCCTCGACGGCGGTGAATCGATGATCCCGGCGCTCGAAGCGGTCATCAAGTACGGTGGCCAGCTCGGCGTGCGCGAGATCGTGTACGGCATGGCGCATCGCGGCCGTCTGAACGTGCTGACCAACGTCATGAACAAGCCGTTCCGCGTCCTCTTCCACGAATTCGCGGGCGGCAGTGCCAACCCCGACGATATCGGCGGTTCGGGCGACGTGAAATACCACCTCGGCACCTCGACCGACCGCAGCTTCGACGACGTGTCGGTGCATATGTCGCTGGTCGCCAACCCCAGCCATCTCGAAGCGGTCAATCCGGTCGTGCTCGGCAAGGTCCGTGCGCAGCAGACCTTCCGTGGCGATCTGGAAAAGCATGAACAGGTCCTGCCCGTCCTGATCCACGGCGACGCGGCGTTCGCGGGCCAGGGGATCGTGTGGGAATGCCTCGGCTTCTCGGGCATCCGCGGCTACAATACCGGCGGCTGCGTCCACTTCATCATCAACAACCAGGTCGGCTTCACGACCTCGCCGCAATTCGCACGCTCGTCGCCCTATCCGTCGGACGTGGCGAAGGGCGTTCAGGCACCGATCTTCCACGTCAACGGCGACGATCCCGAGGCGGTGACCTTCGCCACCAAGATGGCGATCGAATTCCGTCAGGCGTTCAAGCGCGACATCGTCATCGACATGTGGTGCTATCGCCGCTTCGGCCATAACGAAGGCGACGAGCCGTCCTTCACCCAGCCGCTGATGTACGCGAAGATCAAGGGCCACCCCGGCGTCAGCGACATCTATGGCAAGCGGTTGCAGGACGAAGGCGTCATCGACGGCGACTTCGTCACCGCCAAGACCGCCGAGTTCACCCAGCATCTCGAAGGCGAATTCGAAAACGCCAAGAGCTACAAGCCCAACCGCGCCGACTGGTTCGCCGGTCGCTGGTCCGGCCTGCACGCGCCGATGGATGCCGAAGGATCGCGCCGTTCGGTCGATACCGGCATCGAACAGAAGCTGTTCGATTCGCTCGGCCGCACCCTGACGACGGTTCCCGACAGCATTCAGGTCCACAAGACGCTGTCGCGCGTCCTCGATGCCAAGCGCGGCATGTTCGCGGGTGGCGAAGGCTTCGACTGGGCGACCGCCGAGGCACTGGCGTTCGGTTCGCTGCTGTCGGAAGGCTTCGGGGTGCGCCTGTCGGGTCAGGATTCGGGTCGCGGCACCTTCTCGCAACGCCATGCGGTGTGGGTCGACCAGACCGACGAGCACAAGTACGTGCCGCTCAACAATATCGAGCATGGCAGCTTCGAAGTGCTCGACAGCCCGCTGTCCGAATATGGCGTGCTCGGCTTCGAATATGGCTATGCGCTCGCCGATCCGAAGGCGCTGGTGATCTGGGAAGCGCAGTTCGGCGATTTCGCCAACGGTGCGCAGATCATGATCGATCAGTTCATCGCGGCGGGCGAAGCCAAGTGGCTGCGCGCCAACGGCCTCGTGTTGATGCTGCCGCACGGCTATGAAGGTCAGGGTCCGGAACACAGCTCGGCGCGTCTCGAACGCTTCCTGCAGCTGTGCGCTGGCGACAATATGCAGGTCGCCAACGTCACGTCGCCAGCCAACCTGTTCCACCTGTTGCGGCGACAGATGCACCGCAATTTCCGCAAACCCTTGGTCATCATGACGCCCAAGTCGCTGCTGCGGCACAAGATGGCGGTGTCGAAGACCGAGGACTTCCTGCCGGGCACCCATTTCAAGCGGTTGCTGTCCGATCCGTCGGCACCGGCCGATACGAACACGACCCGGCTGGTGCTGTGTTCGGGCAAGGTCGCCTTCGATCTGATCGAGGCGCGCGATGCGGCCGGCGATACCGCGACCCAGATCGTCCGCGTGGAGCAGATTTATCCGTTCCCGTCGGACGCGCTGGTCGAGCGGCTGAAGCGTCTGCCCAACCTGACCGACGTCGTCTGGGCACAGGAAGAGCCGAAGAACAACGGTTCGTGGTTCCTGGTCGAACCGGCGATCGAGGAGGCGCTGGCCGAGGCCGGTTCGCAGGTTCCGCGCGCCCGGTACGCGGGTCGTGCGGCGGCGGCATCGCCCGCCACCGGGCTGATGAAGCGGCACCAGGCCGAACAGGGCGCGCTGGTCGCCGATGCGCTCGGCCACAATGTCCGCGACGAAATCCGCCGCACCCGTCAGGCCGAGGGCGATCGCGCCACCGGCAAGGCCGCATCCTAACCGTGTTATTACCCCCGACACGGGGGAGATGAGGAAGATCCGATGGCAACCGAAGTTCTGGTCCCCACGCTGGGCGAATCGATTACCGAAGCGACGCTGGGCGAATGGTTGAAGAAGCCCGGTGAGGCGGTCGCCGCCGACGAACCGATCGCCAGCCTCGAAACCGACAAGGTGTCGGTTGAGGTGCCCGCGCCGGTCGCCGGCGTCATGGGGCAGCACGCCGTGCAGCCCGGCGATACCGTGTCGGTGGGCGCGATGATCGCGACGATCGAATCGGGCGACGGCGCCGCCGCTGCGCCGAAACAGGACGCAGCGCCTGCCGCCGCCCCTGCCCCGGCCGCTGCGCAGCAGGCTCCGGCCGCTAGCGACAACAATGTCGACGCCGCCGCGCTTTCGCCGTCTGTCCGCCGCGCGATCCTCGAACATGGCGTCGACCCGGCCAAGGTGAAGGGCACCGGCCGCGACGGTCGCATCACCAAGGAAGACGTGGTCGCCGCCGCCGGTGACAAGTCGGCCGCTGCTGCGCCCGCCGCTGCTGCACCTGCCGCCACCCCGGCCGCTGCCGCCGCACCGACGCGCGGTGAAGAGCGCGTGAAGATGACGCGCCTGCGCCAGACGATCGCCCGCCGTCTGAAGGAAGCGCAGGACACCGCCGCGCTGCTTACCACCTTCAACGACGTCGACATGACGGCGGTGATCGAGGCCCGCGCGAAGTACAAAGACCTGTTCGAAAAGAAGCACGGCGTTCGGCTGGGCTTCATGGGCTTCTTCGTGAAGGCCGCGACGATGGCGCTGAAGGACATTCCGTCGGTCAACGCATCGATCGAGGGCGATGAGATCGTCTATCGCGACTATGCCGACATCTCGGTCGCCGTATCGGCACCGGGCGGCCTGGTCGTTCCCGTGATCCGCGACGCCGACAAGCTGTCGGTCGCGGGCGTCGAAAAGACGATCGGCGACTTCGGCAAGCGCGCCAAGGATGGCACGCTCAAGATGGACGAGATGAAGGGCGGTACCTTCACCATCTCGAACGGCGGCGTGTTCGGCTCGCTGATGTCGACGCCGATCATCAACCCGCCGCAGTCGGCGGTGCTGGGCCTGCACCGGATCGAGGAACGCCCGGTCGTCCGCAACGGACAGGTCGTGGTGCGCCCGATGATGTATCTGGCACTCAGCTATGACCATCGCCTGATCGACGGTCGCGAAGCGGTGACCTTCCTCGTCGCGCTCAAGAACGCGATCGAGGATCCGACCCGCCTGCTGATCGACCTTTAAGGGCGACCCGGAAACCGATGGGCATGGTCATCTATCTGCGGCGGGCCGGCGATGCCGACATCGACCGGCTGGTCGCCGACCCATCGGTGTTCGAAGACTTTCTGTTCGAGGAAGGCGTCGAAGATCTCGACTTTCTCGATCTGGGCGAGGCGTGGCACGCGGTCCATTACCTGCTGACGGGATCGGCGGACGATATCGGCGACACGCTGGGCATCATCATCGCCGCGCTCCCCGAACTGGGCGCGGACGAGAATGGCGAGGGCGGGATCGGCCTGATCGCGCCGCCGCTGATGCAGGCGTTCGCCGATGCGCTCGACCGGCAGGACGATGCCACCCTTGCCCGCCGCTTCGATCCGCGGGCGATGGCGAAGGCCGATGTCTATCTGGCCGACACGTTCGGCGGCGCCGATGCACTTGATTACGTGATGCGGGGGATTCCGGCCCTGCGACAATTTGCGGCACAATGCCGCCGTACCGGCGACGGCGCGATCCGCGTGATCGCCCACAACGACTAGGACGGGATAGAGACTATGGCTGAATATGACTTCGACGTCCTCGTGATCGGTGCCGGCCCCGGCGGCTATGTCGCGGCGATTCGTGCGGCGCAGCTTGGGCTAAAGACCGCGTGCGCCGAAGGGCGCGAGACGCTGGGCGGCACCTGCCTGAACGTCGGGTGCATCCCGTCCAAGGCGCTGTTGCATGCGTCCGAACTGTATGAGGAAGCAACCGGCGGTCACCTCGCCAAGTTCGGCGTCGAGATCCAGGGCGCGACACTGAACCTCGACCAGATGCATGCTGAAAAGGCCAAGGCAGTCGGCGAGCTGACGGGCGGCATCGAGTATCTGTTCAAGAAGAACAAGGTCGAATGGCTGAAGGGCTATGCCGCGTTCGAGAACGACCATAGCGTGAAGATCGGCGACCGCACCGTCACCGCGCGCGACATCGTCATCGCCACCGGTTCGAGCGTTACCCCGCTGCCGGGCGTGGCGGTCGACAACGACGCAGCGATCATCGTCGATTCGACCGGTGCGCTGGCGCTGCCCAAGGTACCCGAGCATCTGGTCGTCATCGGCGGCGGCGTGATCGGGCTGGAGCTGGGCAGCGTGTGGCGGCGCCTGGGTGCGAAGGTCACCGTGGTCGAATATGCCGACCAGATCCTGCCCGGCTTCGACGGCGAGGTCCGCAAGGAGTCGGCCAAGCTGTTCAAGAAGCAGGGCTTTGACCTCAAGACCTCGACCAAGGTCACCGGCGCGTCGGTCGACGGCGGCACCGCGACGCTGACGGTCGAACCGGCCGCCGGCGGCGAAGCGACCACGCTGACCGCCGACGCCGTGCTCGTATCGATCGGTCGCCGCGCCAACACCGAACATCTGGCGCTCGACAAGGCCGGGCTGTCGGTCAACCAGCGCGGACAGGTCGATATCGATGATGAATTCCGCACCAAGGTCGACGGCATCTGGGCGATCGGCGACGTGGTCCATGGGCCGATGCTGGCGCACAAGGCCGAGGACGAGGGCGTCGCGGTCGCCGAATTCATCGCCGGTCAGACCGGCATCGTGAACCACGACGTCATCCCGAGCGTGGTCTACACCATGCCCGAAATCGCCGGCGTCGGCCTGACCGAGGAAGCCGCGAAGGAAAAGGGCGAGGTAAAGGTGGGCAAGTTCCCGTTCGCCGCCAACAGCCGTGCCAAGACCAACCGCGACACCGATGGCTTCGTGAAGGTCATCGCCGATGCCAAGACCGATCGCGTGGTCGGTGTGTGGATCGTTTCGTCACTGGCCGGCACGATGATCGCGCAGGCGGCCCAAGCGATGGAATTCGGCGCGACCAGCGAAGACATTGCATACACCTGCCACGCACACCCGACCCATGCCGAAGCGCTCAAGGAAGCGGCGATGGCGGTACGGGGCAAGCCGATCCACATCTGATCGGGTGCGGACGGGATCGTCGTTCCCGCGCCGGCGGGAATGACGAGCAGCCGCCGAGGGATGGAAGCAGACATATGCGGGGCGGGGCATGGCGACATGCTCCGCCCTTTCGCTGTCGGGCTTGGCCGAGACGCAGAGGCAATTACCCTCCCCTCCCTGGAAGAGGAGAAGCGCCCCCGTCCGACCGCCTACCGGACGTAGTTAGGCAAATATAAAAACATCCCCCCTAGCCTGTCGTCTGAGAATCAATGGGGTGGCGAGCGTGAACGCATTCGGGCGGCGGAGCGGCATGGGCGGAGCGGGCGGCGGCAGGCCGTCCTTCGGGGTCGCGCGGCCGATGCAGGGATCGGGGCCGGCACGCGCCGCCGATCTCGACCTTGGCTCGCAATTTCCATCGCTGACCCAGATACCGCTGTCAGGCGACGATTTCACCCCGATGCCGGGCGAACAGGCGGGTAGCCTGCCGCAGGGGGTGGGCGACGCGATGCAGCGGCTCGCCGACCGACAGGCATTGTCGGGTGACGCCGGCAACAGCCGCGTCGAAGGGTTCGAATCCTCGATCCACCGCATTAAGGAACAGGTGTTGCCGCGCCTGCTCGAACGCGTCGATCCCGAAGCCGCCGCAACGCTCAACAAGGACGAGCTGGCGGAGGAATTTCGGCCGATCGTTGGGGAGGTGTTGGCCGAATTGAAGCTGACGCTGAACCGGCGTGAGCAGTTCGCACTGGAAAAGGTGCTGGTCGACGAGCTGTTGGGCCTTGGGCCGCTTGAGGAATTGTTGGCGGACCCGGCGATCAGCGACATCATGGTCAACGGTCCGGAACAAACTTTCGTCGAGCGTAAGGGCAAGCTGGAACTCGCCAATATCGCGTTTCGCGACGAAGAGCATCTGTTCCAGATCGCGCAGCGCATCTGCAACTCGGTCGGGCGGCGTGTCGACCAGACGACGCCGCTGGCCGATGCACGGCTGAAGGACGGCAGCCGCGTCAACGTGATCGTGCCGCCGCTCAGCCTGAAGGGCACCGCGATCTCGATCCGTAAATTCTCGGCGAAACCAATTACCATCGACATGATGTCGGGCTTCGGATCGATGAGCAAGGAGATGGCGACCACGCTGAAGGTCGCGGGCGCCAGCCGGTTCAACGTTGTGATCTCGGGCGGCACCGGCTCGGGCAAGACCACCATGCTCAACGCCCTGTCGAAGATGATCGACCCCGGCGAACGCGTGCTGACGATCGAGGACGCCGCCGAATTGCGGCTGCAACAGCCGCACTGGCTACCGCTGGAAACCCGCCCGCCCAACCTGGAGGGGCAAGGCGAGATCACCATCCGCGATCTGGTGAAGAACGCCCTGCGTATGCGCCCGGACCGGATCATCCTCGGCGAAATTCGTGGCAGCGAGTGTTTCGACCTGCTCGCGGCGATGAACACCGGTCACGACGGATCGATGGCGACGCTCCACGCCAACTCCCCGCGCGAATGCCTCGCGCGGATGGAGAACATGGTGATGATGTCGGACATCAAGGTGCCGAAGGAAGCGATCAGCCGCCAGATCGCCGACTCGGTCGACCTGATCGTACAGGTCAAGCGCCTGCGCGACGGTTCGCGGCGCGTCACCAACATTACCGAGGTGATCGGCATGGAAGGGCCGGTGATCGTGACGCAGGAGCTGTTCAAGTTCGAGTATCTCGACGAAAGCGCCGACGGCAAGATCATCGGCGAATACCGCTCGATGGGGATGCGCCCCTACACGCTCGACAAGGCGCGGCAATATGGCTTCGATCAGGCGCTGCTGGAGGCCTGCCTGTAGCGCTTGCGCGACCGTCGCCCTACATCCGGACGGTGTTGCTCCGCCTGATCCTCGCGCTGCTGCTGTGCGCGCCCGCCATCGCCCGTGCGCAGGGCACGCTGTCCGCCGATGCCGAGGCGCGCTGGGTGCCCTTCACCCTGACCGCCGCCAACCATCTGCGGTTCGCGATGACCATCAACGGGGTCGCGGCGCAGGCGCTGCTCGACACCGGCCTCAACCATTCGGCGGTCAGCCGCGACTTCGCCCGCCGCGCGAAGCTGACCATCGATCCGCAGGGCGCGGCGTCGGGCGTGGCGCTGGGCGGTTCGATCCGCGTCGACTGGGCAGCGACCAAGTCGGTTGCGTTCGGCGCGCTCGACCGCAGCGGCGGACGGGTGGCGGTGATCGACCTGCCCAAACTGCTCGCCAGCGCCTCGGGCGATGCCGATGTGCTGGTCGGCACCGACCTGATCTCTCCCCATGCGCTCGACATCGATTTCGCCAACCGCCGGTTCCGCCTGTTGCCGAGCGGACGGATGCCGTTCACCGGCACCCGCGTGCCGCTGTCGATCCAGTCGGGCAGCGGCCTGTATCTGACGCAGGCGACGCTGGCCAAGACGCGCGTCCGCCCGCTGCTGATCGATACCGGCGATGGCGGCGCGCTCAGCATCGCGCGCAACGCGTGGCGCACGGCCGCGATCAGGGGCGCGCGGGTCACGTCGACAATCGCCTATGGCGCGGGCGGGGTGGTCGATGCCGGGCTGACCGTTACCGACGCGGTATCGCTGGGCGGGCAACCGACCGGGCCGATCGAAGTGCGGATCGAGGCGGATGGCGGCTTTGCCAAACAGGTCCGCGTCGCCGGGCGGGTCGGCACCGGGCTGTTGCTGCGCTACCGCGTGCTGCTCGATCCCGGCGCAGGGCAAATGCTGTTGTCGCCGAACCCCGACGCCCCACCCGCGCCGCTCAAATCGACCAGCGGCCTGCTGCTGGGGTACGACCGGGCACGGTTGCGCGTGCTGCATGTCATGGCCGGCGGCCCGGCGGCGAAGGCGGGGTGGAAGGCCGACGACCTGATCTGTCAGGTCGATGGACAGGCCGTGGCACTGAAACCCGATGGCGGCGTCGACGTCCGCTGGGGCACCGATGCACCGGGACGGGTCGTGCGGCTGACGATGTGCGACGGCGCGGCCCGGACGCTGACGCTGGCGCGCTTCTATTGAGCGGCGGGAGTGCGGGTGCATGATCGCCACCCGCCCGGCGTCACCGCCCGCGTAACCGGATCGTACTGAATCGCCTGCATTTTCGCCGGCGTCAGCCGCGACGGCCGCCTGCAAGCCTCCAGCGCCATCTTACCGGCAGGATATCGCGCCCTATTTCAATGCCATCGCGACGCTGAACACCGTCAGCAGCACCGCGATCAGCTGGACCAGCGTCCATGGCATCCAGCCGACGCGATCGGGATCGCGGCGCAGGGTACGGCGACGTTCCGCCAGCACCGACACTGCAAAGAGCATCGCCGCCACGCCCGCGATCGTCCATAACAACCTGTGTGCGTCGTCCACCCGTTCCTCCCGTCAGGATTTTCCCCATGCGTCGAACCGCCCTGTTCCTGCCAGTCCTAAGTACCGCGCTGGTCGCGCTGACCCCCGCCCCGGCGCAGGCACCGCGCGGCCCGCTGGCCGCTGCGGTCGCATCGCCGCTGCGCGATCCGGCCAATACTCAACGCGATCGCTATCGCCATCCGGCCGAGACGCTGAGCTTTTTCGGGGTGAAGCCGACCGACACGGTAGTCGAAATCTGGCCGGGCAATGGCTGGTACACCGAAATCCTCGCACCGATGCTGCGGGAAAAGGGCCGCTATGCCGCCGCCGGCCCCTTGCCGCGCACCGCCGAGATGGTCGCGAAGCTGCAAGCGCGCGATGCGACCGCGTTCGGCAAGGTGCAGGCGATGGCCTTCCCCGCCGATGCCGGACAGGCCGGCGTGCCTGACGGCGTCGCCGACAAGGTGCTGACATTCCGCAACGTCCATAACTGGCGCTTCGGCGGGGCCGATCAGGCGCAGGCGGCGTTCAACGCGATGTTCCGGATGCTCAAGCCCGGCGGCGTGCTGGGCGTGGTCGAGCACCGCCTGCCCGAGCAACGCGACGCCGCCGCCGAAGAGAAATCGGGGTATATGAAGGAAAGCTCGGTCATCGCCTTTGCGACGAAGGCCGGGTTCAGGCTGGCCGGCACATCGAACGTGAACGCCAACCCCAAGGATACCGCCGACTGGCCGCAGGGCGTGTGGACGTTGCCGCCGACCTATCGGTTGAAGGACGTCGATCGCGCCAAATATGCCGCGATCGGCGAAAGCGACCGGATGACGCTGCGCTTCGTCAAGCCGAAGTAACGTTCATGGGGTGGGGGCTGCATCGCTCTCACCCCGGCCGTTCGCGGGGATCGAGCCCGTTCGAGCAGCGGCGATCGAAAATGACCGGGACACCCGGAAGCGCGTATCGGGTTACGGGTGGCATGTCCTTCGATACACCGCTTCGACTTTGCTAAGCGGCTACTCCAGACGAACGGACCAGGACCGATCGACCTTCAGTTCGCTGGGCGCAGGAATGGCCTTCCATCCCCGTTCGTCACTCCCGCGCAGGCGGGAGTCCCTATACGCCAGCGTCGCGAATCCAGCCAAACCGCCGGTGTCTATGGATTCCCGCCTGCGCGGGAATGACGAAATTTCGTGGTTATCTCTGAATGTCGATCGGCCCTAAAGCCAATCGCGCCATTCGGTTCGAGCCGCGATCGGACAACGTACCGCGCGCATCGGGAACGGGGTTTCGCAGGGTAGCCGTTCTCGACAGACGCTTCCCGACAAGCTCGACCCCGACAGTATGGATGGGGGAGCCGAACGGCACCCCCGTCCGCTCATCCCAGCTTGTCGACCTTGTCCTGCAACCGGGCGAGTTCGGCGCGCAGGGCGGCCATTTCGTCGACCTTGACCGGCGTTTCGGTCGTGGTCGTCGCGGGGGTCGCAGCCCCGGGTGCACCGGGGGCACCCGGCTTGAACGCATGCGCCGCCGCTTCGAACATGGCAAGGTTGCGCTTGGCGATTTCCGCGAAGGGCGAATGGGCGAAGGCACCCTCGACCGCGGTCTTGAACTGTTCCTGGTTCCGGCGGAAGCTGTCCATCGACGCCTCCAGATACCCCGGCACCATTGCCTGCATCGAATCGCCGTACAGCGTGATGAGTTGACGCAAGAAGCTGACCGGCAACAGCGTCTGTCCCCGGCTCTCCTCCTCCATGATGATCTGCGTCAGCACGTTATGGGTGATGTCGTCGTCGGTCTTCGCATCGACGACCTTGAAATCGCGATGTTCGCGCGTCATCGCTGCCAGATGCTCGAGCGTGATGTAGGACGAAGTCTCGGTATTATAGAGCCGACGATTGGCGTATTTCTTGATGATGACGGGGCTGCCGTCGGCCGCTGCCTTCTTCATGCGAAATCCTTGCGCGAAAGATGTTCCTATGGCTACACCGGTTGATACCGCGCCGCAACACGGACCACGGCCTTTACCGTTGTTTCTCTCGATGTTGCGCAGCGAAACCGCCGATGATCCCGGCCGTCGCGCCCGCGCGCTGACGGGCCTGCGCGCCTATCAGGACGCGCCGCGCCTGCCGCGCACGCCCATGGCCGAACCGGTCGCGCGCGACGGACGGATCGTTCTACGCGATTATGGCGGTGCGGGACGACCGGTGGTGGTGATCCCGTCGCTCATCAATCCGCCGTTCGTCCTCGACCTGTCGCCCGAAAAATCGCTGCTGCGCTGGCTGGCCGGACAGGGGCTGCGGGTGTTGCTGGTCGACTGGGGGACGCCCGCGCCTGACGATCGTGCGATGGACCTTGGGCGTCATGCGCAGGCGGCGGCGCGGCTGTGCGCGACGCTGGACGAACCGCCGTTGCTGGTCGGCTATTGCCTTGGCGGGACGATCGCGCTCGCCACGGCGGGGTTCGTGCCGGTGGCGGGCATCGCCCTGATCGCGACGCCGTGGCATTTCACAGGGTTCGACGATGCGACCCGCGCCGGCATCGCCGACCAATGGACCATGGCGCAGCCGACCGCCGAGCGGATGGGCCTCGTCCCGATGGAGTTCCTTCAGGCGATGTTCTGGCAGCTCGATCCGGGGCGCACCGTCGACAAATATGTCGGCTTCGCCGATCTCGACCCGGCATCGGCCAAGGCGCAGGCGTTCATCGCGCTGGAGGATTGGGCCAATGCCGGCGCGCCGCTGCCCTATGCGGCGGGGCGCGAATTGTTCGACGACCTGTTCGATGCCGATCTGCCCGGCACCGGACGCTGGCAGGTCGCCGATCGCATCGCCTCCGCCGACCATCCTGTGCCGATGGTCGAATTCGTCGCGGCGGACGACCGCATCGTTCCCGCCGCCAGCGCGATCGGCCTGCCCGACCGGCGTATCGTGCCCGCGGGCCATGTCGGCATGATCGTCGGATCACGCGGACCAAGCGTCCTGTGGGAACCGCTTGCGCACTGGCTATGCGACGGTTCGCGCACTAGATAGCGCGCGAACCTTTAGGAGAAGGATTGCCCATGACCGACGTCGTCATCGTAGCCGCCAAGCGTACCCCCGTCGGGAGCTTCCTCGGCGCTTTTGCCGCGGTGCCGGCGCATGAACTGGGGCGGCAGGCGATCGCCGCCGCGCTGGATCAGGCCGGCGTCGCTGCGGCGGACGTATCGGAAGTGATCCTCGGCCAGGTGCTGACCGCGGGACAGGGCCAAAATCCGGCCCGGCAGGCGTCGATGGCGGCGGGCGTGCCGAAGGAAGTGCCGGCATGGAGCCTGAACCAGGTGTGCGGGTCGGGCCTGCGCGCGGTGGCACTGGCGGCACAGGCGATCCAGACCGGCGATGCAACGATCGTGGTCGCGGGCGGACAGGAAAGCATGTCGCTGTCGGCGCATGCGGTACAACTGCGCGCCGGCACCAAGATGGGCGACGGCACGATGGTCGACACCATGATCAAGGACGGCCTGACCGACGTCTTCAACGGCTATCACATGGGCATCACTGCCGAAAACCTTGCCGAGCAATATCAGGTGACCCGCGCCGAGCAGGACGAATTCGCCGTCCGTTCGCAGAACCGCGCCGAAGCCGCCCGCAGCGAGGGCCGCTTCGTCGACGAGATCGTCCCGGTGACGATCAAGGGCCGCAAGGGCGACACGGTCGTCGATCAGGACGAATATATCCGTGCCGGCGCGACCATCGACGGCGTGTCGGGCCTGCGTCCGGCGTTCAAGAAGGACGGTTCGGTGACCGCCGCCAACGCGTCGGGCCTGAACGACGGTGCCGCCGCGCTGGTCGTGATGTCGGCCGACGAAGCCGCGAAGCGCGGTCTCGAACCGCTCGCCACGATCAAGAGCTGGGCGACCGCCGGCGTCGATCCGTCGATCATGGGCATCGGCCCGGTCCCCGCCTCGCGCCGGGCGCTGGAAAAGGCCGGCTGGAGCGTCGACGACCTCGATCTGGTCGAAGCCAACGAAGCCTTTGCCGCACAGGCGCTGGCGGTCGGCAAGGACATGGGCTGGACCGCCGACAAGGTGAATGTGAACGGTGGCGCTATCGCGATCGGCCATCCGATCGGCGCATCGGGCGCCCGCGTGCTGACCACGCTACTGTACGAGATGAAGCGCCGCGACGCGAAAAAGGGGCTGGCGACGCTGTGCATCGGCGGCGGCATGGGCATCGCGATGTGTGTCGAGCGGTGATTCCGGAATTGTAACGAAGTATTGCTGCGCAGCTTAATGAGCTGCTCTCGAGATAAAAAGCTGCGCAGCACTACCAAGCCGACCAGCGCCAATCCGCTTGCGCGATATGGGCGGGCCTTCAGATTCCTGTCCGATGGCTCGTTTCAGGCAGATAACTGTCTCAACGACCTGCGCGTTGCGGTCGCAAGCTCGAATTGCGTTGGCGGCATCGGTTCGACGCTGCGTCTGACCGGCACGTTGCAGATGCCCATCGAACGTTGTGGTGCCAACCAGTTCGCGCACATCGGTGAAGTACGGCCGGGTCGGAACATCCTATTCAATGGCCGGCAACGTCCTGCAGCTGCAATATGTCGGGTTCAAAACGAAATTCTGATCGAGCCTGCCAGCGGCGATCGGGGGCCGCCTGTATGGCGGCCCCTTTTTTATGGACGACGTTGCCATATTGGGCGATGCGCCATCGCAGGATCATGAAGGGATCTTCGATGTCAGCCGCCGAGACATATACCAATCCGGTCACCGACATGGCCGCCCTGGGGCGAACCGCCCGGACCGCCGCACATGCGCTGGCGACCACGCCGACCGCGGTCAAATCGACGGGTCTCCGTCACGCCGCAGCCGCGATCCGCGAAGACGCCGCCGCGATCCTAGCCGCCAACGCACAGGACATTGCCGCGGCCGAAGCCAACGGCCTGTCGGGGGCGATGCTCGACCGGTTGCGACTCGACCCCGCCCGGCTCGAAGCCACGGCCGCGGGTGTCGAGGCAGTGGCGGCCTTGCCCGATCCGGTCGGCGACGTCATCGACCGCTCCGAACGGCCCAACGGCCTCGTCCTCACCCGCGTTCGCGTGCCGATCGGCGTGATCGGGATCATCTATGAAAGCCGCCCCAACGTGACTGCCGATGCCGGCGCGCTGGCGGTGATGGCGGGCAATGCCGCGATCCTGCGCGGCGGCAGCGAGGCGATCCATAGCAACCGCGCGATCCATGCGGCGATGGTGCGGGGGCTGGTGGCCGGCGGATTGCCCGAAGGTGCGGTGCAACTGATCCAGACGACCGACCGGGCGGCGGTCGGGGCGATGCTGGCTGCCGAGGGGCTGATCGACCTCATCATTCCGCGCGGGGGCAAGAGCCTCGTCGCGCGGGTGCAGGCGGAAGCGCGGGTGCCGGTGCTGGCGCATCTCGACGGGTTGAACCACAGCTATGTCGATCGCGCCGCCGATCCGGCAATGGCGCGGGACATCGTCGTCAATGCCAAGCTGCGTCGCACCGGCGTGTGCGGCGCGACCGAGACCCTGCTGATCGACCGGGGCTATGCCGATCCGCTGCCGATCCTGACCGGGTTGCTCGACGCCGGCTGCGAATTGCGCGGCGATGCGGAGGTGCGGGCGCTGCACCCCGCGATCCTCGAGGCGAATGACGACGACTGGGACACCGAATATCTCGATGCGATCCTGTCGGTGAAGCTGGTCGACGGCGTCGACGCGGCGATCGCGCATATCGCGGCGCATGGATCGCACCATACCGACGCGATCATCACCGCCGACGAAGCGACCGCCGACCATTTCCTCGCGCGGGTCGATTCGGCGATCGTGATGTGGAACGCCTCCACCCAGTTCGCCGATGGCGGCGAATTCGGGTTGGGCGCGGAGATCGGCATCGCCACCGGCCGGCTGCATGCGCGCGGCCCGGTCGCACTGGAGGGGCTGACGACGTACAAGTGGATCGTGCGTGGGACCGGTCAGACCCGGCCTTGATGCCGGGGCTGGCGCGGCATAGGTTGCTGCGATGGAAAAGACCCCGCTGACTGCGTCGATCGACGTCGAAACCGCCGCCATCGTGCAACGATTGGCGACGGCTCGCGGTCAATCGATCGGCGATGTCGCTGCGGCTCTATTGCACGAAGCTGCCCTGTCCGAAGAACGCCTGCTGGACGCCGCGCAGACCGGACTGGACGACTTGCAGCACGGCCGAACGATTCCCCATGACGTGGTGATGCGGGAATTGGATGCGATGATCGCTCGCCATCGCGCACGATGCCAGGACTGATCTGGACCGCGTCGGCCCTTCGCGATCTGGCCGATCTCGATGCCTATCTGATCGAGCAGGATGCCGCCCTGTCGGCGGTGCGCATCCTGGGTTACCTTCGTGCAGCGGCTGATCGGGTGCGAGATTACCCTGGCATCGGTCGATCGATCGCCCAGGGCGTCCGGGTCTGGCGGGTTGCCCGCACCGCTTATATCCTGCTCTACACGCTCGAGCAGGACGATGTAGCGATCCTCCGCGTCTTGCACGAACGTCGGAACTGGCGCGACGACCGGTCTTCGCTGGCATGAGCCGCATCGGCCT
This sequence comes from Sphingomonas sp. Leaf62, assembly GCF_001421915.1. NCBI lineage: Bacteria > Pseudomonadati > Pseudomonadota > Alphaproteobacteria > Sphingomonadales > Sphingomonadaceae > Sphingomonas > Sphingomonas sp. Leaf62. Next base: position 141,580 of record NZ_LMLN01000004.1, read on the forward strand.
GCTCGGCGGATCGTTCAATCCCGCGCACAACGGCCACCGCCGGGTGTCGCTCGCCGCCAGACGCGCACTGGCGCTGGACGAGGTGTGGTGGCTGGTATCGCCCGGCAACCCGTTGAAGCCCGCTGCCGGCATGGCACCGCTTGCCGCGCGGCTGGCGTCGGCCAAGCGAGTGGCACGCCATGCGCCGATCCGGCCAACCGCGATCGAACGCCGGCTCGGCACCCGCTATACCGTCGATACCTTACGGAGACTGGTGCGGCTGTACCCGCAGCATCGCTTCATCTGGCTGATGGGTGCGGACAATCTGGCGGAGTTTCATCGTTGGCGCGACTGGCGCGGAATTGCGCGGACGGTGGCGATTGCGGTCGTCGCGCGTCCGGGCTATGACGGTCGCGCCCTCGCTAGTCCTGCGATGGGCTGGTTGCGGCGCCATGCGCGGCCCGCAGGCCAGGCGAGACGATGGACGATGTGGAGTTTGCCGGCGCTGGTCCGTTTACGCTTCCGCCCCGATCCGACTTCGGCGACCGCGATCCGCGCCGCCGATCCCGCTTGGCACCGTCGGGCAATTCCGCCCGTCCGGTCCGGTGCACAGGCCCCTGAAAGCTGACCCCCTTGCCGACTTCTTCCGACCCGACCGATGCCATGCGCGAGACCGAAGCGCTGCACCGCCTGGTGCTCGCCAGCCTCGACGACGACCAGGCGGTCGAAACGGTGTCGATCCCGCTCGCCGGCAAGTCGAGCATCGCCGATTACATGGTCATCGCCAGCGGCCGGTCCAGCCGGCAGGTGGCATCGATGGCGACCAAGCTGGCCGAACGGGTCAAGGCCGAGTTCGGCCGTCCGTCGCGCATCGAAGGGCTGCCGACCGCCGACTGGGTGCTGATCGACACCGGCGACGTGATCGTCCACCTGTTTCGTCCCGAAGTCCGCACCTTCTACAATCTGGAGCGGATGTGGGCGTTCGGCGATACGCTGAACCCGACCGCACACGCATAACGCCGTCCGCCCGTGCTGCTGCATATCGTCGCGCGCGGGCGGATCGGGCGTGGCCCCGAAGCCGAACTGATCGACCGCTATCTCAAGCGGGTCGGCTGGCCGACCCGGATCACCGAACTGCCCGATACCGGCGGCAAGATCCCGCCGGTCGATCCGGGCACGCGCATCGTGATGCTGGATGAAAAGGGCCGCGACCTGCCGTCGCTGGCGTTCGCGACGCAGCTTGGCCGCTGGCGCGACGATGGCGTGCGCGAAACCCGGTTCCTGCTGGGTGCCGCCGATGGCTTCGACGATGCGCAGCGGGCACAGGCCGATCTGTTGCTGGCGTTCGGCCGGGCGACATGGCCGCATCTGATGGCACGGGCGATGCTGGCCGAACAATTGTGGCGCGCGACCAGCATCCTCGCCGGCCACCCGTATCACCGCGAAGGATGAGGCGCGCCTTCGCCCTGATCGCCGGGCTGGCCGCGCTGGCGGGCGCGGCGGCGTGGGCGCAGGATGACCCGGTCGCCAGCGGGCGCGAGCGGCTGGAAAGCGCGCGCCGGGCGGCGGCGGCAGCCAGCGTCCGATCGCAACAGCTCGACCGTGCCGCCCGTGCCGCCAGCGCCGGGGCCGAACGCAGTCGTGCCGCGCAGGCCGCGCTCGCCGCGCGCATCACTGCTGCCGAAGCGGATCGCCGGGCGGCGCAGGCGCGCGTTGCCCTGATCGGGGAACTGCTCGCCCGGCGGCGTAGCGAACTGGCCGCCCGGCAGGCTCCGGTCGCGCGGCTGGTCGGGGCGTTGCAGTCGCTGGCCAGTCGTCCCGCATGGCTGGCCGTCGCGCAGCCGGGGTCGACCGACGATCTGGTCCATGTCCGCGCGGTGCTCGGCACCGTGGTGCCGGCGATGCAGCAGCGTACCGCCGCGGTGCGCACCGCCATCGCCGATGCCGCGCGGCTGCGCTCGCAAGCCGGCACGGCGCTGACCGCGCTGGCGGCGAGCAACGCGCGACTGGAAAGCGAACGACTGGCACTGGTGCAGGCAGAGGCGGCACAACGGCTGCGCTCGCGGGTGCTGGCGCGCGGGGCGCTGGTCGAATCGGACCGGGCGATCGCGCTGGGCGAACAGGCGCGCGACATCGTCGATTCGCTGGAGGAACTGGGCGAGGTCAGCGATACCCGCGCCGCGCTGGCCGCGTTGCGGGGACCGCTGCCGCGCCCCGAAACCGGCGCATCGCCCCTGCCCCCGCCTGCCTATCGCCTGCCGGTCGCGGGGATCGTCGCCGCAGGATTCGGTGAAATCAGCGACAGCGGGGTGCGTGCGCGCGGCGTCACGCTGACCGTTCCACCGGGGGCTGTCGTCGTCGCGCCGGCGGCCGGCACCATCGCGTTCAGCAAGCGGTTTCGCGGCTATCGGCGGGTCATCATCCTCGACCATGGCGGCGGCTGGACGACGGCGATCACCGGTCTTGCCGCCAGCGCCGGTCCGGTCGGCGCGCATGTGCGCGCGGGAACGGTGATCGGGCGCGCGCCGGGCGGGGAATCGCCGGTGACCGTCGAACTGCGGCGCCACGGCGTGCCCGTCGATCTGGCCGCAATGCTGTAGCGAGGGCCGAAAACCGCTTGCATCCGGCCCCGCGTCGTCCATCTCCGGTTCAGGCCATCGCCGCTTTGATCGCCGGACGATTTCCAGCTAGTGTGGCTTCCGTACCGCAGTCGAAAGCATCAAGCCTATATGCGTATGTCCCGTCCGTTTCTTCAGGCTACCGCGATCGTCGGCGCGCTGGCGCTGGTCCCCGTCGCGACCGGCGCGATGGCGCAGGCCGATGCCGGCAGCTTTCGCGAACTCGATAACTTCATGGACGTCTATAACCGGGTGAAGGCGAGTTACGTCGACAAGGTCGACGACAAGACGCTGATGGAAGGGGCGATGCGCGGCATGCTGGCCGCGCTCGACCCGCATTCCAGCTATCTCGACGCCAAGGATTTCGAAAATCTGCGCATCGCCACGAGCGGCAATTATTCCGGCCTCGGCCTGTCGGTCACGATGGAGGACGGCGCGGTCAAGGTCATCACCCCAACCGAGGATACGCCGGCGGCGCGCGCGGGCATCAAGTCGGGCGACTATATCACCCATGTCGACGGCAAGCTGATCGTCGGCGGAACGCTGGACGAAGCGGTCGCGCAGATGCGCGGGCCGACGGGGTCGAAGGTATCGCTGACCATCGTCCGCCCCGGCCGCGACAAGCCGATCGAACTGACGCTGGTGCGCAGCACGATCGTGCAGAAGCCGGTGAAGTGGGAAGTGAAGGACGGCATCGGCGTCATCAACATCAACACCTTCAGCGAGACGACCGGGGCCGATACCCGCGCCGCGATCGCCGGGATCGACAAGGCGCTGGGCCACAAGCCCAAGGGCTATGTCATCGACCTGCGCGACAATGGCGGCGGCCTGCTGACGCAGGCGATCGAGGTGTCCGACACCTTCCTTGCGCGCGGCGAGATCGTGTCGCAGCGTGGCCGCGACAAGGCGGATACCGAACGCTATTTCGCCGAGGAAATGGTGCCGGGCGATCTGGCGCAGGGGTTGCCGATCATCGTGCTAACCAATCCGGGGACGGCATCGGCGTCGGAGATCGTCGCCGGCGCGTTGCAGGACCATCACCGCGCGATCGTGATGGGCGAGCGCAGCTTCGGCAAGGGATCGGTCCAGTCGATCTTCGACCTGTCGAAGAATACCGCGCTGCGCCTGACCACCGCACGCTATCACACGCCATCGGGTCGATCGGTACAGGAAGGCGGTATCGACCCCGACCTGAAGGTACCGCAGATTTCGGACCCCGATTACAAGAGCCGTCCGGTGTACCGCGAGGCCGATCTGCGCCGGCATCTGGTCAACGAAGCCGGCATCGACGACAAGACCCTGACCGAAGATACGAAGGACGATCCGCGCTTCGCCGAAACCGCCGAATCGCTGAAGAAGCGCGGCGTCGACGATTTCCAGCTCTATTATGCGTTGCAAACGATGGGCCGGGTCGGTCCGACGACGCGGATGGCCGCCGCCGCACCCAAGCCGGGCAAGCGCTGAACCGATGCGCGCCAACGACCTGCCGCTTGCGCGCTGGATCGCGCTGCTGCTGCCGCTGACGCTGATCGCGGGAGCGCTTGGCTCGCAATATCTGGGCGGGCTGTATCCGTGCGAGATGTGCCATTGGCAGCGCTGGCCGCATTATGCGGCGATAGTGCTGGCGGCGCTGTCGTTCTTCGCGCCGCGTACCTCGGCGAAACGGCTGCTGGTAATCCTTGCCGCGCTGGGCATCTTGGCCAGCGGGCTAATCGGGGTGTTCCACGCCGGCGTCGAATATCACTGGTGGCAAGGCGTCACGACCTGCGCGAACACGCTGCATGCGACCGGCGGCGATTTGCTGGCGGCGATCGTGCGGCAACCGGTGGTGCGCTGCGACGTGCCGCAATGGTCGGTCCTCGGCATCTCGCTGGCCGGATTCAACGCGATCTTTTCAATCACCGGTGCGTTGGTGGTGCTGATGCTGGCGACACGGAGGCGGACATGAGCAAGTGGCGACCCGGCGATCCCCGGCCCGGCGGTGTCCGATCCATGATCCGCGTCGATCAGGCGGGTGAATATGGCGCGACGCGCATCTATGCCGGCCAGCTGGCGGTGATGGGCGACCGCAGCCCGATGTCGGCGGCGATCCAGGGCATGGCGTTGCAGGAGGCCGAGCACCGCGCCTATTTCGACGCGCTGATCGCCGAACGCGGCGTGCGGCCGACGATCATCCAGCCGATCTGGGACGTTGCCGGTTTTGCGCTGGGGGCGGCGACGGCGGCGCTCGGGCCGGAGGCGGCGATGGCGTGCACCGCCGCCGTCGAGACCGAGATCGACAAGCATTATGAGGATCAGCTCACCGAACTGGGCGACGACGATCCCGAACTCGGGGCCGCGATCCGTAAATTCCAGGCCGAGGAGCTGGAGCATAAGGAAGCGGCGCTGGCACACGGTGCCGAACGCGCGCCCGCTTATCCCCTGCTGTCGGCGGCGATCCGCGCGGGCTGCCGCATCGCCATCGAAGTTTCGAAACGCATTTGATCGTCGGGGCGTTACCCCGACAGGAGGATTTTGTGATGACCCGCATGTTTCTGGCCGGTGCCGCCGCGATCGTCGCCTTTGCCATGCCGGCAGTGCCCGCCGATGCGCAGGTCCGCAACGGCACGCTCGTGATCTATGGCAATGACAAATGCCCGACCAACGCCGATGGTGAGGAGATCGTGGTCTGCGTTCGCCGTGGCGAACAGGAACGGTTCCGCATTCCCAAGGAATTACGCGACGGCGAACCGACCCGCGACGGCGAAAGCTGGGCCACCCGGGTCGAGGACAATCTGAACGCGGGCGCAAGCGGAATCGGCAGCTGCTCGACCGCCGGTGTCGGCGGGCAGACCGGATGCTTCGTCCAGCGCGCCAATGCCGCGCGGGCGGAACGTCGCGCACGGCGCGATGCCGAGGCGAACGTCCCGCTGCCGTGAAGACGGTTCGCTGACCGGTAGCTGTCTTGCGGCGTTACCGGGAATGCGGACGTTGCGTGCCTTACCCGGCTTGCATCGGTGACCCTAGGGCCGACCGACATTCAGTAAGGTTTCAACTTCTCCCCTCCCCGACAAGAGCATCTCGCCAGCCCCAGACCGACCCACCCCCAGCCCCTCCCTTGTCAGGGAGGGGAGTAGTGCACTGGCCTGACAGATGAATGTTGATTTGGCCTAGGCATCGTGGACAAAGGGTAGCCAGAGCAGGACTGATGCGAGGTTGACGAAGCCGATGTAGGACTCTGCCGTTTTGTCGTAGCGGGTTGCGATCCGTCGCCAATTCTTAAGTTTGTTGAACAGACGCTCGACCTGATTGCGCCAGCGGTACTTGGTCCGATCATGCGCAGCCGGTTTACGACGGTTGCGCCGAGCCGGTATCACGGCCTCAATGTTCATGCTGGCCAGGGTGTCGCGAACCGCGTCGCTGTCATAGCCTTTATCTGCAAGCAGAGCGTCGATCCGGTCGGCGATCATGCGCATCAATGGTCCAAAGCCTTGCGTGTCGTGTGCTTGGCCCGGTGTCAGGACAAAGGCGAGCGGGCGACCTCTGACATCGCAGCGGGCATGGAGTTTGGTGGTGAAGCCGCCTCGCGATCGGCCAAGCGCCTCGGCCGCGCCAGTCCCTTTTTTATGCCCACGGCACAATGATGCGCCCGGACAACCGTACTGTCGATCATGTCGGCCCGGCCATCGCGTTCGACCGCGCCGGCCAGCGTCTCCAGCATGGCCTCGAACACGCCTGTCGTCACCCAGCGACGATAGCGGCGGAACACGCTGTTCCACTTGCCATATTCCTCCGGCAGATGCCGCCACTGCGCACCCGTCCGCGCAATCCACATCATACCTTCGAAGAAGGGCCGGTTGTCACCAGCGGGACGACAGCCTCGTCCACGCTCGGCCGGTAGCAGCGGCCCGATCAGCGACCATTCCTCATCCGGCAAACCGATCCGCTCGCCCAAGCCTGCCTCCAAATGGCAGCCTTGAATCAGTGGCACATCACGCCGTCAAGCTTTGTCCACGGTTCCTAGGGACATACGCCGGTCGCCAAATTCAGGCGGCGATCCGGTACCCGCGACAATCGCGACAGCATGCTACAATGCGACGCTCACGCGCCCAGCACGTGCATCCACATCGGTCGGCCGAGCACGCTGGTCGAGCTTTCCAGCTTCTCCAGCGCCTGCGCGACGCTGCGCTCCGGCCCTTCATGCGTGACGATCGCCACCAGCACGCTGCCATCGGCATTCGCGCCGCGCTGTATCAGGCTTTCGATCGACACGCCGGCATCGCGCATCGCCGCGGCGATTTCGGCGAGGACGCCGACCTTGTCGGTGACCTGCAACCGCAGATAGGCGCGCCCGCGACGGTCGCCGGTCGGTTCGGGGGCCGCCGGGGTCAGATCGGCGACCGGCATCGCATAGGGCGGGCCGAATTCGCCACGGGCAATGTCGATCAGGTCGGCGACCACCGCGCTGGCCGTCGGCCCATCGCCGGCACCGCGCCCCTGAAAGAACAGCCGCCCGACGAAATTACCCTCGGCGACCACGGCATTCAGCGACCCGGTAACATGCGCCAGCGGGTGGTCGAGCGGCACGAGGTGCGGATGGACCCGCTGGAACAGCCCGCGCGGCCCCGCTTCCCCCACTCCGACCAGCCGGATGCGATAGCCGAGTGCCGCCGCTTCGGCGATATCGGCGGCCAGCACGTGGCGGATGCCGGTGACCGCCACCGCATCGAACGCCGGCTGCGTATTGAAGGCAAGGCTGGCGAGGATCGACAGCTTGTGCGCGGCATCGACGCCGTCGATGTCGAAGCTCGGATCGGCTTCGGCAAAGCCCAGCGCCTGCGCCTCGGCCAGCACCTCGGCGAAATCACGCCCCTCGGCCTCCATCTTCGACAGGATGAAGTTGCAGGTGCCGTTGAGGATGCCGAAGACCTGCAAAATCTCGTTGGCCGCCGCCCCTTCGCGCAGGCCCTTGACGACCGGCACGCCGCCCGCGACCGCCGCCTCGAACTTCAGCGCGACACCCTTGCCCTCGGCGGCCTTCGCCAGTTCGAGGCCGTGATGCGCGATCATCGCCTTGTTGGCGGTGACGAAGCTCTTGCCCGCTGCCAACGCGCCGCGCGCCAGCGTCAGTGCCGGGCCATCCGATCCGCCGATCAGTTCGACCACGACATCGGCATCGCCCGCCTGCACCAGCGCGGCGGTGTCGTCGACCCATTGGTAGCGCGACAGGTCGACGCCACGATCGCGGCTGCGGTCCCGCGCCGATACCGCGACGACCTCGATCGGGCGACCGGCCCGGCGTGCGATCAGCGCGCCGTTGGTTTCGATCAACCGAATCACGCCCGCACCCACGGTTCCAAGGCCGGCAATGGCGACGCGGAGCGGTTCGGTCATGATATCCTCGGTTCGTTGCGACATAAAATTGCGGCCGGAGCGTCGCCCCGGCCGGTTTCGTATCTCTAATGGGTGCGACGCGGGAGGGAAAGGGTGTTGGGTACACCCATCGTCATCCCCGCGCAGGCGGGGATCCATAGACGCCAGCGTTTCGAACGAACCGTGACGACAGCGTTCGTGGATTCCCGCCTTCGCGGGAATGACAGGGAGCACGGCTTACGGCTTGATCAGCCCGATCTCGACCAGCCGCTGGTAGAGATAGTCGTGGGCGGTGATCGGCGTTTCGTAGCGATTGGGGCGTTCGTCCGAGATACAGCCCGGCAGCGTCTCAATCAGGAAATCGGGGGCGGGATGCAGGAAGAACGGCATCGAATAGCGCGAATGGCCGCGCCGTTCGGGGGCCGGATTGACGACGCGGTGGGTGGTCGAGGGCAGGACATGGTTGGTCAGACGTTGCAGCATGTCCCCGACATTGACGACCATTGCCCCCGGCGGCGGTGCGACCGGCAGCCAGCGCCCGTCGCGGTCGAGCAGTTCGAGACCCGCTTCCTCCGCCCCCAGCAACAGGGTGATAAGGTTGATGTCCTCATGCGCGCCGGCGCGCACTTCGGGCGCATCGGCCGCAACCGGCGGATAGTGGAGCAGGCGCAGCACCGAATTGCCGTCCTTGACCGCAGGATCGAACCAGTTCGGCGCCAGCCCGAGATAGCGCGCGATCGCCGACAACAGCCGGTCGCCCGCCGCATCCAGCGCGGCGAACAGGTCGAGGAACGCCTCGCGAAACCCCTCCGGCCGGTCGGGCCAGACATTGGCGGGCATGACGTCGCCATAGCGGTGCCCGGCGGCAAGTTCGCGGCCGACATGCCAGAATTCCTTCAGATCGACATGGGTCGCGCCCTTGGCGATCTCGGTCTTGAACGGGGTATAGCCGCGCGCACCGCCGCCGCCCTCGACGAAATAGCCGCGCTTTTCCGCCTCGGGCAGGTCGAAGAACGCCTTCGTCATCGCCCATGCGCGGTCGATGATGTCGCTATCGACACCATGGTCGGATACCATCGCGAAACCGAAGCGTTGGAACGAGCCGCCGAAATCGCGGGCAAAGCCATCGGGGTCCTGATCCGCTTGCGCCATTGAAATCAACGGAACCTGCGAAAGCGGCGTGTCGGCCATGGGTCTCAAATCCTGAAAGATACCGGAACGAAGCCATGAAGATAGACGCCCGGCCCGCCCACGAACAGGGTCATCCTTTGCGTGACGCAGCGCCCGAGTTCCGGCATGGGGATGATGCGATGCAACAACGATCCGATCCCCTGTCGCCTGACACCGCCGCCGCGTCGGCTGCCGCCACCCCCGCACCTGACGGCGCCGGGTCGGCGGACCGTTCGCCGTTGCCGTTCGGGGAGTTCGTGACGCTGATCGCGGCGCTGATGGCGTTGACCGCGCTGGGCATCGATTCGATGCTGCCCGCGCTGCCCGCGATCGGCGACGCGCTGGGCGTCGCCGAACCCAATACGCGGCAGTTCGTCGTCACCTCGTTCCTGCTCGGCTTTTCGATCGCGCAGCTGGCCTATGGTCCGCTCGCCGATCGCTATGGCCGGCGGCCGGTGCTGATCTTTGCGCTGATCGCGAGCACGATCACCAATCTGGTCGCGGCGGTATCGGGCAGCTTCCTGCTGCTGCTGATCGCACGTTTCGCATCGGGCGCGGCGGTGGCGGGCGGACGCGTGGTCACCGTGGCGCTGGTGCGCGACTGTTATTCGGGGCGGGCGATGGCGCGGGTCATGAGCCTTGCCTTCATCTTCTTCATGGCCGCCCCGGTGCTGGCGCCGACCTTCGGCCAGTTCGTGCTCGCCTTCGCATCGTGGCGCTGGATCTTCGGCGGGATCGCGATCGTCACCGCCGCGGTGTTCGCGTGGTTCGTGCTGCGGATGCCCGAAACGCTGGCCGAATCGGACCGCGCGCCGCTCGACCCCAGCCGGATCATGGCCGGTTATCGCATCGTCCTGCGCGATCGGTATGCGGTCGGCTATACCGTCGCGGCGGCGCTGCTGTCGGGCGGGCTGTTCGGCTTCGTCGGGTCGATCCAGCAGATCATGGAAGTGACGTTCGGCCGCCCGAAGCTGCTGACGGTCGTGTTCGCCTGCGTCGCGGGCACGATGGCGGCGGGGTCGTTCTTCAATTCGCGGATCGTGATGCGCTTCGGCACGCGGCTGATCTCGCACGCCGCCTTGCTGGGGCTGGTCGCGGTTGCGGCGGTCCATCTGGCCATCACGCTCGCCGGTCTCGAATCGCTCACCAGCTTCATCATCCTGCAGGCGATCATGATGGCCTGTTTCGGTCTTGCCTCCTCCAACTTTTCGGCGATGGCGATGGAGAATATGGGGTCGATCGCCGGCACCGCCTCGTCCTTGCAGGGATTCGTGTCGATGCTGGGCGGCGCGGTGCTGGGCGCGCTGATCGGTCAGGCATTCGATGGGACCACCGTGCCGCTCTATGGCGGGTTCCTGTTCCTTGGGCTGATCGCGCTGCTCGTCGTGTTTCGTACCGAACATGGCCGCCTGTTCCGCCGCGGATAGGAACCGGGGCGCGATGCGGCGGGTTTCCCTGTCCTAACCAGCAGGAGTCACGCGATGGGTGGTCATCAGGTAAATGGTCAGGGGTCGGGCGACGACGGCTATGACGAGGACGGCTATGACGAAAGCCAGCGCGCCGAAATCCTCGAAGCGACCCGCGACGGACCCAGCGACGGCACGATCCTGACCGACCTCGAACCCGATCTCGGCCTGTCCGACGATGAGGACGAGGACGAACTCGACATGGTCGACGACGAGCTCGCCGAAGAGGATGAGACGGTCACGATCACCGGGCAGGGCGATCAGGCCGAGGACGAGTTGCAGGAAGATTTCGACGAGGACAATCTGGCCGAAGACGGCGACCTTGCCGATGCCGATCGGGACGCGATCGAACCGTGAGGACGGCGGCGGTTGCCGGGCTGGCGGTGCTGCTGTCGGCGTGCGGCGGCGGCGAGGCGGGTAACGAGATGGCGGCGGCGAACGACGCCGCCGTCGCTGCTGCCGAATCGACCCCCGTTGCCGGTGCCCCGACACCGGTGACGCCGTCAACCAAATTGCCGCCCGGCGACGGCATTCCCGGCGTATCGGCCCCGCCCCCGGCCAATGACGTCCGCGCGGTCGCCACACCCGATCCCATGGCGACCGAAGCAGGTCCACAGGAAGCGGTGGCGGTGCTGAACCGGTATTTCGCCGCGATCGACAGCGGGCGATATGACGATGCCTACCGCCTGTGGAACGGGCGTGGCGAGGCGGCCGGCATGTCGGCCAAGGCGTTCGCCGATTCCTTCGCCAAATACACCGAGTATCGCGCGACGATCGGAACGCCCGGCCGGATCGATGCCGGGGCCGGGCAACGCTATATCGACATACCGGTACGGGTAATCGGACGGTTGCGGGACGGGACGCCGGTATCGCTCGCCGGGCCGATCACGCTGCACCGGACCGGCGATATCGACGGCGCGACCGCCGAACAACGGTCATGGCGTATCCAGACCAGCGGGCTGAAGCCGCGCCCTGCGACCGCCCCTACGCAATGAGCCCGCCTCGCTACACCCGACAGATCACCGCCGGTCCCGACGACATCGATGAGCTGGGCCATGTCAACAACGCCGTCTGGGTCCGCTGGATTCAGGACGTGGCGGTCGCGCACTGGCACGCACTGGCCACGCCCGAACAACATGCGGCCTATGTCTGGGTCATCACCCGCCACGAAATCGACTATCGCGGCAGCGTCCTCGACGGGGAAACGGTCACCGCCGAAACCTGGGTCGCCGATGGACCGAAGGGGGCGAGGTTCGACCGGCTGATGCGGTTTACCGGCACGGATGGCCGGGTGAAGGTCGATGCCCGCACGACATGGGCATTGCTCGACCGGCAGAGCGGGCGACTGCTGCGCGTGCCTGCCGAGGTGGTCGATCGGTTTACGCGATAACCGTCCATCACTCCCGCGAAGGCGGGAGTCCATACACGCTACCGGCGCGGCCCGTGTCGCCAACGTAAGCGCCTATGGATTCCCGCCTTCGCGGGAATGACGAAGGAGGCTTCCCCGGTTGAGAGATCCGCCTGCGATCACCGCAGCAGGAAGCGGACCGAGACATTGATCGTCATATCCTGTTCGCCCGCCGCGACCGGCGTCGAATCGGCCATTTTCACCATGCGCGCCATTTGCAGCATCGGCATCGGCGGCTGCGGCAATTGTCCGCCGTCCTCCGCGATCAGCAGGATGCGGTCGACCCGCAGCCCGGCAGCGCGGGCATAGAGATCGGCACGGGTACGCGCCCGGCGGATCGCGTCGGTGCGGGCTTCGTCGAGCGCGGCATCGGCGGCATCGACCGACAGCGTCGGCCCGTCGATCTGGTTCGCGCCCTGCGCCACGAGTGCATCAAGGATCGCGCCGCTCTTCGCCACGTCGCGGAACCGGACCGCGACACTGTTGCTCGCCTGATAACCGGTGATCGCCGGGGGCTGGTTTTCGGCATAGCGATATTGCGGCTGCAACTGGATCTGGGCCGTCTGGATATCGCGATCGGCGACCCCGGCGCGGCGCAGCGCGGCGACGACGCGGGTCATGCGCTGGCTGTTGTCCGACAACGCCGCCGCGGCCGTCGCCGCCTGACTGACCACCCCGGCGCGGATGGTGGCGATGTCGGGCACGCGCGTCGCCTTCCCGGTCGCGCTGATGTCGAGCAGCGTCCCGTCGGTCAGGACCGGCGCCGACGCCGACACCGTCGATTGCGCGGCGGCGGGAAGTGCGGTGCCGATGGCGGCAAGGATCAGGACGGAACGGAGCATCGACAATTCCCTTTCGACTATAGTCACGACGAACGACCGGTCGTTACGCATCCGCCGCAAAACGTCGCATGAACGCAATCGATGCAGCCCTTGCCGTGCTTATCGAAAAACGCGATGTCTATGCTTGAGGGAAGTGCTGTATTCGGGTAATACAGCATGGAATTGGCTGGGGGCCTTCCAACAGGATGGGGTGGATGAATTACGAATCGACGTCGATCGCGGGTGACCGCCAGCTTCTGACCGGACCCGACGGCGCGAAACGTTCGCGCCGCCGTGCCGTCATCGTCGGGATCGTGATCGTCCTGCTCGTCCTGCTCGGTGCCTTCTGGGCATTCGGTCGCAAGGGGGGCGACGCGCCGGCCGCACAGGGTGCGCCGCCCGCCGCTGCCGGCGGTACGCTGCCCAAGGTGACGGTGGTGGTTCCCGGTCGCGACACGGTGACCCGTGCGGTCACCGGTACCGGATCGCTCGCTGCCCGCCGGGAAATGCCGGTCGGCGTCGTCGGCGAAGGCGGTCTGGTCACGCGGGTATTCGTCGAGCCGGGCAGCTGGGTAAGCGCCGGACAAGTGTTGGCGACCGTCGATCGCTCGGTCCAGGCGCAGACCGCTGAATCGCTGTCGGCGCAGGTGCGCGTCGCCCGCGCCGATGCGCAGATCGCGCAGACCGAACTCGACCGTTCGAACCAGCTGGTCGAGCGCGGCTTCGTGTCGAAGGCCGATATCGATCGCAAGACCGCGACCCGCGACGCCGCCAACGCCCGCGTACGGGTGGCGCAGGCACAGCTGGCCGAGACGCAGGCGCGCAACCGCCGCCTCGACATCCGCGCGCCCGCCGCCGGCCTCGTGCTGACTCGCGCGGTCGAGCCGGGTCAGGTCGTCGGCAGCGGCAGCGGCGTGCTGTTCCGCATCGCGATGGGCGGGCAGATGGAAATGCGCGCGCAGCTGTCCGAGGCCGATCTCGCCAATGTCCGCGCCGGTTCGGCGGCGCAGGTCGTGCCGGTCGGCGATACCCGCGTGTTCAAGGGGCAGGTGTGGCAGGTCGCGCCGATCATCGACCCGCAGACGCGACAGGGTATCGCCCGGATCGCGCTGAACTACGACCCGGCGCTGCGCCCCGGCGGTTTTGCCAGCGCGCGCATCGCGGCGGGTGCCTCGACCGCGCCGCTGCTGCCCGAATCGGCGGTGCTGAGCGACGACAAGGGCAGCTATGTCTATCTGGTCGATGCCCAGAACAAGGTGATCCGCCGCGACGTCCGCGTCGCCGAAGTGTCGGACGAAGGTGCGCTGATCGCCTCCGGGTTGATCGGTGACGAACGCGTGGTCGCAAGCGCCGGCGCGTTCCTGAATGTCGGACAGGAGGTGGTGCCGGTACGCGCCGCCGCCGCTTCCGCTCGCAAGGAATAGCGCCATGGGCTTTCGCAACATTTCGGCATGGTCGATCCGGAACCCGGTACCGCCGCTGGTGCTGTTCCTCGCGCTGACGATCGCCGGGATCGTCAGCTTCATGCGCATGGACGTGAACCAGGACCCGGATATCGAATTCCCGGTCGCGATCGTCGTGATTACCCAGCCGGGTGCTGCGCCTACCGAACTCGAAACGCAGGTGACGCAGCGCGTCGAGGCGGCGGTGCGATCGCTGCAGGGCATCGACCAGATCGAATCGAGCGTTACCGAAGGATCGTCGCAGACCGTCATCCAGCTCGATATCGGCACGCCGATCGACCGCGCCGTCAACGACGTGCGTGAAGCGGTGAACCAGATTCGCGGCCAGTTGCCCGACGGCATCCTCGAACCGCAGGTCTTCCGCGCGAATACCACCGACAAGGATCTGGCGTCGTGGACCGCGATCGCCGACGACATGACCGCCGAACAGCTCAGCTGGTACGTCGACAATACCGTCGCCAAGGAATTGTTGGGTATCGAGGGCATGGCGACCGTCGAACGCGTCGGCGGCGTCGACCGCGAAATCCGCGTGACGCTCGACCCCGCCCGGTTGCAGGCGCAGGGGCTGACCGCCAGCCAGGTCAATCAGGCGCTGCGCCAGGTCAATCTGAACGCGGCGGGTGGTCAGGCAGAAATCGCCGGCACGCAGCAATCGGTCCGCGTGCTCGGCAACGCCGCCACCGCCTATGCCCTGTCGCAGACGCAGGTGCCGGTCGGCAGTGGCCGCTCGGTCCGGCTGGCCGACATCGCCGACGTCCGCGACGCCTATGCCGAACCTACCAGCCGCGCCGAATATAATGGTCGCCCGGTGCTGGCGTTCGATATCAAGCGCGCCAAGGGCGCGTCGGACGTGACCGTGTTCCACGAGGCGGAAAAGAAGCTTGCCGACCTGCAGAAGCGCAATCCGCAGGTTCGCTTCGCCCTGCTGTCCAATTCGGTGAAGTTCACCGAAATCCAGTATCATTCGGCGATGACCGCGATGGTCGAGGGCGCGCTGCTCGCGATCGTCGTCGTGTTCCTGTTCCTGCGCGACTGGCGGGCGACGATCATCTCTGCGCTCGCCATCCCGCTGTCGGCGATTCCCGCCTTCTGGTTCATGGACATGCTGGGCTTCACCCTCAACCAGATGACGCTGCTCGCGCTCAGTCTGGTCGCGGGGGTGCTGGTCGACGATGCGATCGTGGAGATCGAGAACATCGTCCGCCACATGCGCATGGGCAAATCCGCCTATCAGGCATCGATCGACGCGGCCGACGAGATCGGCATCGCGGTGCTGGCGACGACGATGGCGATCGTCGCGGTCTTCCTGCCGGTCGGGTTAATGCCGGGCATTTCGGGCCAGTTCTTCAAGAATTTTGGCCTGACCGTCGTCGCGTCGGTGCTGATGAGCCTTGCCGTCGCGCGGCTCATCACGCCGATGATCGCCGCCTATTTCCTGAAGGCGCACGGATCCGCCAGCCATGGCGAAGGCTGGCTGATGGACCGGTATATGGGCGTGCTGCGCTGGACGCTGCGCCATCGCTGGTCGACGATCGTCGGCGGCGCCGTCGCACTGACGCTGACCGTCATCATGTTCATGGTCCTGCCGCAGACCTTCCAGCCGCCGCAGGACCGCGACCGCGTGACCGCCAGTGTCGAAATGGTGCCCGGCACCACCCTCGAACAGACCGCGGTCGTCGTGAAGCGCGTCGAGGATCTGTTGCGGGCGCAACCGCTGGTCAAATCGGTCTATTCGTCGAGCTATGCCGGCAACGGCCGGGTGACCGCCGAGCTGCTCGACAAGCCGAGCTTCGGCCAAAGCGTCCGCCACACCTTCGGGCTGGTCGACGACGCGACCTATGACGCGATGCGCAAGTCCAAGAGCACCGAGTTCGAACGCGGCCTCGCCCCCCAGCTCGCCGCCATTCCCGATGCGCGGGTAACCTTCCGGTCGCAATTCGGCTGGGGCGGGTCGAGCCGCGACCTGTCGATCACGCTGGGCGGCGACGATCCGGTCAAGCTGAACGAAACCGCGAACCAGCTGGTCAAGCAGATGGAAAAGCTGCCGATGGTCGTCGCCCCGCGCGTGTCGGGCGATCTGAAGCGGCCGGAGATCATCATCCGGCCGCGCAGCGACCTTGCCGCCAGCCTCGGCGTCACCACCGCCGCGTTGTCGGGGGCGATCCGCATCGCGACGCTGGGCGATATCGACCAGAACAGCGCGCGCTTCTCGCTGTCCGACCGGCAGATCCCGATCCGCGTCGCCCTGTCGCGCGATGCCCGGTCGCGGCTGTCGACGATCCAGAACCTGCCGGTCCCGACCGGCAATGGCGGATCGGTGCCGCTGTCGGTGGTCGCCGATATCGGCTTCGGCGCCGGCCCGACCAAGATCGACCGCATCAACCAGCAACGTCGTCTGGTCGTCGGCGCCGATCTGGCCCCCGGCGTGGTGTCGGGCGTCGCGCTGGAGGCGATCCACAAACTGCCGATCATGCAGAACCTGCCGCTGGGCGTCACCGAACTGACCGTCGGTCAGGCGAAGTGGCAGAGCGAGATGATCACCAACTTCATCGTCGCGGTGATTTCGGGCATCCTCCTCGTCTTCGCGGTGCTGGTGCTGCTTTACAAGCGGGTGATGCCGCCGTTCGTGAACATGGGATCGCTGTTCCTCGCACCGCTGGGCGGGCTGCTGGCATTGTGGATCACGGGCAACCCGATCTCGATGCCGGTCTATATCGGGCTGCTGATGCTGCTCGGCATCGTCGCCAAGAACTCGATCCTGCTGATCGATTTCGCGCTGGAGGAAATGGAGAAGGGCGTCGACAAGGAGGTCGCGATCCTCGATGCCGGGCACAAGCGTGCGCAGCCGATCGTGATGACCACCGTCGCCATGGTCGCCGGCATGGTGCCGACCGCGATGGCGCTGTCGGGCGACGCATCGTCTCGCGCGCCGATGGGCATCACCGTGATCGGCGGGCTGGCACTGTCGACGCTGCTGACGCTGCTGATCGTGCCGGGCGCGTTCAGCCTCGCGGTCGGGCTGGAACGCTGGGTCGGTCCGCGCCTGTCGCGGCGGCTGCTCACCTATCGTCCGGGCGATGGCGACCGGCCGGCGATCGAACATCAGCCGGGCGGGCAATTGCCGCCGGCCGACGGGCCGAAGTCGCTGCCGGCGGCGGAATGACCCATCGCCGTCCGGTTCGCGCCCGTCGCGAACCGGATGGCGATGCCAGCGATTGAACTTTCCCCGCAGCCGGCGATTGTTTCGCTGATGCCACGATCTTCCACCATCGCTGGGGCCGGCGATGCGGTTCCCCTTCCCTTACGCCGGATGCGGCGGCTCGCCACCTTCATGCTGGTGGCGATGGCGGCGCTGTTCCTGCTGTCGCGGCGGCTGGAGGGGGTCCACCCGGCATGGGGCTTCGTACAGGCCTTTGCCGAGGCGGCGATGGTCGGCGGCCTTGCCGACTGGTTCGCGGTCACTGCCCTGTTCCGCCATCCGCTCGGCCTGCCGATCCCGCATACCGCGATCATCCCGCGCAACAAGGACCGGATCGGCGACACGCTGGCCGCGTTCCTGCGCGACAATTTCCTGACCGCGCACGTCGTCGCGCGCCGCATGCACCGCGTCGACGCCGCCGCCGTCGCCGGCAAGTGGCTGGCCGACCCGGCGACGCGCAGCGGGCGGCTGCGGCATGGCGCGTCGCGGCTGGCGGTCAACGTGCTGGAGGGCCTCGACCCCGATCAGTTCGGGACGATGGTCCGTGGCGCGCTCGCCAACCGGCTGCGCGCGATGCGGGTGTCGCCCGCGCTTGGCCGCACGCTGGCGGCGGCGATCGCCGAGGATCGCCACCTGCCGCTGATCGACGCCATCATCCGCTGGACGTCCAAGACGCTCGACGCGAACGAGGAACTGGTCCGCACGATGATCCAGAAGCGCGCGGGTGCCGTGTTGCGCTGGACCGGGCTGGACGCGACGCTGGCGACGTCGGTGCTGAACGGCCTGCACAAGATGCTGGCCGACGTCGCCGAAGACCCGACCCATCCGCTGCGCGCCAAGGCGAACGAGGGCCTCGCGCTGCTGGCCCACGATCTGCAACATTCGCCCGAGATGCAGGCCAAGGTCGAACGGCTGAAGAACGAGCTGATCGAAAACCCGGCGCTGGCCGGCTGGTGGATGGGGGTGTGGGAAAAGATTCGCGGCGGCCTGCTGAACGCCGCCCGCAATCCCGACCGTGCGCTGGCCGGACCGATTGGCGAAGCGATGCGGCAACTGGGGCTGACGCTGCAATCCGATCCGGTACTGAAGGCAAAGGTCAATCGCTTCGTCCGCCGCGCGGTGGTCGGGGCGGTCGCCGATTATGGCGACGGCATCGTCCGGCTGGTGTCGGACACGGTGCGCGGCTGGGACGCGCAGACCATCACCGGCCGCCTCGAAAACGCGGTCGGGCGCGACCTGCAATTCATCCGGATCAACGGCACGCTGGTCGGTGGCACGGTCGGGCTGGCGATCCATGTGGTCGATATCTGGCTGTAACGTCGACGCTGGTGAACCTTCGAACGGCCCCTCCCTCATCGCCCCGGACCTGAGCAAGGCGTCTGCGCAAGTACCAATTCTCGACCCTGCCGTACCCCCACTTGCGTGGGGGTACGGCGAGTTTCGGCCAAGCTTGCGTCTTTCGCAAAGGTCTCGACCTGATCCGATGTGACAAAAGAACGACGACCGCGCAGATCGTTACGCCCTCATGGCTTGAGCATCCCCCCGGCTTGCGTCATAGGCGCGGCCATGGTTCGCCTTTCGTTCGCCGGTCACGCTTTCGATGCCCTGTCCGCCGGTGCGCTGTTCTGGCCGGCGCGGCGCGCGCTGCTGCTCGCCGACCTGCATTTCGAAAAGGCGAGCTGGTTCGCGCAGTTCGGGCAGATGCTGCCGCCCTATGATACGCTGGAAACGCTGGCGGGGATCGAGGCGGTGGTGGCGCGGACCCGGCCGGCCGAAATCTGGTGCCTCGGCGACAGTTTCCACGATGTCGGCGGCTGCGACCGGTTGGGCGACGAGGCGCAGACGCGGCTGCGCGCGCTGACGACGGCAAGCGACTGGACGTGGATCACCGGCAATCACGACCGGATCGTCGCCGACCATTGCGGTGGCCGGGTGATCGACGAAGCGGTCGTCGACGGACTGGTGCTCCGCCACGAAGCCGACCCAGCCGAACCCCGCCCCGAACTGTCGGGCCATTTCCACCCCAAATTGCGCGTCAGGCTGCGCGGACGGGGCGTGTCGCGCCGCTGCTTCGTGGCGACCGCGACCAAGCTGATCCTGCCCGCCTTCGGCTCGCTCACCGGCGGTCTCGACGCGGACCATCCCGAAATCGTCCGCGCGGTCGGTGGCCGGGCAGAGGCGTTGATCGCGCTGGAGGACCGGCTGCTGCGATTTCCGCTAGCTGCTTGACGGCGGTTTGAAAATGCGCAGTAGCGCGCGTTTCGCAGGCGGTGCCGACCCGATCCCACCGCAACGCTTGAACCCGGTGCCGAGCGCAATTACCGCAGCGCCCATGGATTCCCGTTTCGGTCCCGATCGCCGCGCGACACTGGCCACCCCGCTGGCGCTGGATGGCGGCGCGACACTGCCCGCGATCGACATCGCCTATGAAACCTATGGCACGCTGTCGCCCGCGCGCGACAACGCGATCCTGATCTGCCACGCGCTGACCGGCGATCAGCATGTCGCCTCCACCCATCCGCGCACCGGCAAACCCGGCTGGTGGTCGCGCATGATCGGGCCGGGCAAGCCGATCGACCTCAACCGCCATTTCGTCATCTGTTCGAACGTGCTCGGCAGTTGCATGGGATCGTCGGGACCGGCCAGCATCGATCCCGCGACCGGCAGCCCATGGGCGATGCGCTTTCCGGTGCTGACCATTCGCGACATGGTGCGCGCACAGGGGATGTTGCTCGACCATCTCGGCATCGACTGCTTGCGCGCGGTAGTCGGCGGGTCGATGGGCGGGATGCAGGCGCTGTCCTGGTCGGCGACGTTGCCCGACCGGGTGCAGGCGGTGGTGGTGATCGCCTCGACCGCGCGGCATTCGGCGCAGAACATCGCCTTTCACGAAGTCGGACGACAGGCGATCATGGCCGACCCCGACTGGCGCGGCGGCGATTATTATGCCGACGGGTCGCCGCCCGCCGCCGGGCTGTCGGTGGCGCGGATGGCGGCGCACATCACCTATCTGTCCGAAGCGGGTCTGACCGCCAAATTCGGCCGCAAGCTGCAGGCGCGCGCCGATGGTGCGGCCGGGACCAAGACCTTCGGCTTCGACGCCGATTTTCAGGTCGAAAGCTATCTGCGGCATCAGGGGCTGGCCTTTACCGACCGGTTCGACGCCAATTCCTATCTCTACATCACCCGCGCGCTCGATTATTTCGATCTGGCGGAGGAACATGGCGGGGTGCTGGCCAATGCGTTCCGCGCGACGAAGGCACGGTTCTGCGTCGTCAGCTTCGATACCGACTGGCTGTATCCGACCGCCGAATCGCGCAGCATCGTCCATGCGCTGAACGCTGCCGGCGCACCGGCCAGCTTCGTCGAACTGTCGTCGCCGTTCGGCCATGACGCGTTCCTGCTCGATTCGCCCGAACTCGACCGGATCATGCGCGGCTTTCTGGAGGCGGGCGCATGACCTTCGACCTTTCCGATGATCGCAACCGGCTCGACATCGCCCGTATCCATGGCTGGCTGGCATCGAGCTACTGGTCGCCCGGCATCGAGCGCGAGCGGGTCGAGCGCGCCATCGCCGGGTCGCAGCCGATCGGTGCCTATCGCGACGGTGTGCAGATCGGGTTCGCCCGCGCGATCACCGATCGGGCGACCTTCGCCTGGATCGCCGACGTGTTCGTCGACGACCGCACACGCGGGCAGGGCATCGGGCGGGCGATGGTCGGCTGGTTCGTCGATCACCCCGATCTGGCCGGTATCCGCCGCATCGGCCTCGTCACGGCGGACGCGCATGGCGTGTATGCGAAGCTCGGCTTCCAACCCCTGCTGCGGCCCGATCGCTATATGGAACGGTTGTCGGCGGAAGCGACGGCAATGCTGGAGGCGATGCCATGACCACGATCGCCGGATCACCGCGTCGGACTCCGCTGGCCCTGCGCCCCGACCTTGCGATCATCGCGGCCAATATCACGCCCGGTTCGCGCATCCTCGATGTCGGTTGCGGCGACGGGCAGTTGATGGCCGCGCTGCGCGACGAACGCGGCGTCGATGCGCGCGGGCTGGAAATCGATCCGGGCAATGTCGCCGATGCGATGGCGCGCGGGCTGTCGGTGATGCAGGGCGATGCCGATCGCGACCTTGCCGACTATCCCGACGCCAGCTTCGACTATGCGATCCTCAGCCAGACGTTGCAGACGGCGATGCGGCCGCATGTCGTGCTCGACCATCTGTTGCGCATCGGTGCGCAGGCATTCGTGTCCTTCCCGAACTTCGCGCACTGGCGGGTGCGCGCGTCGCTGCTGTGGGGCGGGCGGATGCCGGTGACGACGCTGTTGCCGCTCGAATGGTATGAAACGCCGAACATCCACCACGTCACCATCGACGATTTCCGGGCGTTCGTCGCAAAGCGGGGGATCACCGTCGTCGATGCGTGGTTCCTGTCGGGGGGCAAGCGTACCACGGCGGCGGCGGCGAATTTCCGTGCCGAACACGCGGTGTTCCTGCTGCAACGCTGATGCCGCGGGAACGAAGGGGAGTGAGAAAGATGCGTAGCCGCCTGCCGCT
The DNA here is from genome assembly GCF_001421915.1 of Sphingomonas sp. Leaf62. Classification (NCBI taxonomy): domain Bacteria; kingdom Pseudomonadati; phylum Pseudomonadota; class Alphaproteobacteria; order Sphingomonadales; family Sphingomonadaceae; genus Sphingomonas; species Sphingomonas sp. Leaf62. The sequence goes on from NZ_LMLN01000004.1 coordinate 163,616, forward strand.
GGTCGTCGCCTGCGGGGTCGCCCTGCTTGCCGGCTGCGCCCGCAGGACGCCGGAGGTGGCGACCGTCACCCCGCCGACCATTCTGGTCCCGCCGCCCGCGCCGAAACCCAAACCGCCGCAGGGGGCCGCGCCGAACCTCGTCATCCCGGCGACCACGCCCGATGGCGGCTATGCCACGCTCAACCGGGGCCTTTCGCCCGATGCCGCGCTCTGGCACCTGCGCGCTGCGCTGAATGTCGCGGCGCTACAGTGCAACATCGGCGATCCGGCCGGGGTCGCGGCCTATAACCGGCTGCTGAAGGTACATGCCACCCGCTTCGCTGCGGCGTTCAAGGCGCTGGAGGCGGAGTATAAGCGCGGCGGCGGCGACTGGCAGGACCGGTTCGACGACGCGATGACCCGCGTCTACAATTACTTTGCGCAGCCGCCGGTCCGCGATACCTTTTGCGCACGCGCGCTGCCGATGTTGACACAGGTGGCCGACATGCCCGCCGGCGGGCTGGATGCCGTCGCCGCGCCGAATATCGAGGCGCTCGACCAGCCGTTCGTCGATTTCTACCGCGCCTACGACCGCTATCGCGCCGACCTGTCAACCTGGACCGCCGCACAGCCCCCGGTGCTGAGCGTCGACCCGCAAATTCTGACGACTTCTACGGACGTTACCGCCCACTGACCCCTTGCCAGCCCCCTCGCTACGCGACACCTTCGTCACCATGACCCACGCTCCCATTCGCATCGGCATCGGTGGCTGGACCTTCCCGCCATGGCGCGGCAGCTTCTACCCCGAAAAATGGCCGCAGAAGCGGGAGCTGGAGTTCGCGTCGCACGCGCTGACCGCGATCGAGATCAACGCGACCTATCACGGCACCCAAAAGCCGGCGAGCTTCGCCAACTGGGCCGCGACCGCACCCGACGATTTCGTCTTCGCGGTAAAAGCCTCGCGCTTCTGCACCAATCGCAAGATACTGGCGGAGGCCGGGGAATCGATCGCGAAATTCGTCGACTCCGGCATCACCGAACTCGGCGACAAGCTCGGTCCGATCCTGTGGCAGTTCATGGCGACCAAGAAATTCGACGCCGACGACTTCGCCGCCTTCCTCGCATTGCTGCCCGCAACCCATGCCGGCGTGAAGCTCCGCCATGCCATACAGGTCCGCCACGACAGCTTCCATGTTCCCGAATTCGTGGACATGGCGCGCACGGCGGGCGTCACGATCGTCTATGCCGACTCGGCCGACTATCCGGCGATTGCCGACATCACCGGCGATTTCGTCTATGCCCGGCTGGAAAACGCGGTTGAGGACGTGGCCACCGGTTATGACGACGCCGCGCTGGACCACTGGGCGAAGGCGGCACGGACGTGGGCGACGGGTGGTGCGCCGGACGGCCTGCGCTATGCCGACCCGGACCAGCCGCCCGTAAAGCCCCGCGAAACGTACATCTTCTTCATCAACGGCGCGAAGGTGCGTGCGCCAGCCGGCGCGCAGGCGCTGATCGATCGCGTCAAATAGCCGCTACATGCCCTCGCGGCGTAGCGGACGGCTGAGCAGCGTATCAATCACCTGCCCCACCGGCATGCCGGTCAGCAGCGCACCGACCGCCGCCGTCACCGGCATGTCGACGCCGGCGTCGGCCGCCGCCTCGCAGAGCACCGGCGCAGTGAACGCCCCCTCCGCTACGGTCCGACGGTCCGCAAGCAGGTCGGCGGCGGCGCGCCCCTGTCCCAGCCCGACGCCCAGCGAATAGTTGCGCGACGCGGTCGACGAACAGGTCAGCACCAGGTCGCCCAGCCCCGACAGCCCGGCCAACGTTTCGGCCCGCGCCCCGCGCGCCAGACCGAAACGGGTCATCTCCGCAAAGCCCCGTGCGATCACCGATGCGCGGGCGTTTTGGCCCAGCCCGGCCCCCTCGACCACGCCACAGGCGATGGCCAGCACGTTCTTGACCGCCCCGCCAATCTCCGCCCCAATCACGTCGTCGCTGGCATAGGGCCGGAAACCCGGTGCGGCGAGCCGCTCGGCCAGCCGGTCGCGCAAGGCGGCATCGGCGCAGGCGAGGGTAACGGCGGTCGGCTTGCCCGCCGCGACCTCGTGCGCGAAGGTCGGACCGGACAGCACCGCCACCGGAGCCTGCGGATGGACCGCACGCGCGACCTCGCCGACCAGCATCCGGCTGCCTGCCTCGATCCCCTTGGCACACAGCACCAGCGCGCGGTCGCCGACGTCGATCGTCGACAGCACGGCGCGGACATGCTGGGCGGGGGTCACCACCAGCAGCGCGTCGGCTGAGTCGAGATCGGCGCTGTCGGTCGTCGCGCGAATGGCCGATGACAGCCTCACGCCGGGCAGGAAGACCGGATTTTCGCGGGCATCGTTGATCGCATCGGCGACGGCAGGCTCGCGCACCCACAGCGTCACATTGCCCCCGCGCGCGGCGACCTGTGCCAGCGCGGTGCCCCATGCCCCGCCGCCGATGACCCCGATCCTCATGCCTTCACCCCTGCCCCGCGCACTTTTTCCGCCGATGGATCGAGCGGCCAGCGCGGGCGCGCCGCCACGTCGAGCGGATCGCTATGCCCCGCCATGAACCGCTCCGCCCCGGCCCATGCGATCATCGCTGCATTGTCGGTACACAGCCAGAGCGGCGGCGCGACGAAGCGCAGACCGTTGGTTCCGGCCAGCCCCTCCAGCGCGCCGCGCACCGCGCGATTGGCGGCGACCCCGCCCGCCACGACCAGCGCGCTGACCGGCCCCGCCAGTGTCAGCGCCAGCCGCGTCCGGTCGAGAAGACAGTCGACCACCGCCTGCTGAAATGACGCGGCGATATCCGCCACCGAATAGCTGCCGGCGTCATGCGCGCGCAGCACCGCGCTCTTGAGACCGGCGAAGGAGAAATGCGGATCGGGCGTACCGAGCAGCGGGCGCGGCAACGGCACTGCCCGCGCATCGCCGTCCAGCGCCGCCGCCTCGACGCGCGGGCCACCGGGATAGCCCAGCCCGAGCACCTTGGCGGTCTTGTCGAACGCCTCGCCCGCCGCGTCGTCGATCGTCGTGCCGAGGCGGCGATAGCGGCCAACCCCGTCGACGCGCAGCAACTGGCAGTGCCCGCCCGATACCAGTAACAACAGATAGGGATAGGCGAGATCGGGATCGGTCAGCCGGGGCGACAGCGCGTGGCCCTCGAGGTGATTCACCGCCACCAGCGGCTTGCCCGCCGCCAGCGCCAGCGCCTTGGCCATCACCAGCCCGACCATCACTCCGCCGATCAGCCCCGGCCCGGCGGTCGCGGCAATCGCGTCGACATCGCCGAGCGCCACGCCGGCATCGGCCAGCGCCCCTTCGACCAGCGACGGCAGAATCTCGACATGGGCGCGCGCGGCGATTTCGGGAACGACGCCGCCGTAAGGGGCATGCGCCGCTTCCTGTCCGGCAAGGCGATGCGACAGGATCGTGCGGTCGCCACGGACGAGCGCCACGGCGGTTTCGTCGCAGCTGGATTCGATACCGAGGATCAGGGGGGTGGCCATCCATCCGGCCTTAGCGCGGATTGACCGGCGGTGCGAAGCCTTCGCGTGGCTTGCCCTTGCCGCACGCCATGCGTAGCGAGCAGCCATGACGTTCAAACTAGGCACGCGCGGATCGCCGCTGGCGCTGGTACAGGCGCATGCCACGCGTGACGCGCTGGCGATGGCGCATCAGATCGATCCGGCGGACATCGAGATCGTGACGATCAAGACGACCGGCGACCGGGTGCAGGACCGCGCGCTGGCGGAGATCGGTGGCAAGGCGCTGTGGACCAAAGAACTCGACCGCGCGCTGTGTTGCGGTGAGATCGATGCGGCGGTCCATTCGATGAAGGATGTCGAGACGATCCGCCCGACCGAAATTCGCATTGCCGCGATGCTGCCGCGCGCCGATGTCCGCGACCGACTGGTCGGGATCGCGGCGCTGGCAGAATTGCGCGAGGGCGGCGTCGTCGGGACCAGCAGCCCGCGGCGCGCGGCGCAGGTGCTGCACCACCGTCCCGACGCGAAGATCGTGCTGTTCCGGGGCAATGTCGACACCCGGCTCGGCAAGCTGGCGGCGGGCGAGGTCGACGCGACCCTGCTTGCCGCGGCCGGTCTCGCCCGACTGGGGCGGCCCGATGTCGGCACGGCGATCGCGATCGACGACATGCTCCCCGCCCCGTCGCAGGGTGCGGTCGGGATCGAAGTGCGGGCCGAGGACGACCGCACCCTCGCCTTCGTCCGTGCCATCGACCATGCGCCGACGCATCAGGCAGTGCGCGCCGAGCGCGGCTTCCTTGCGGCGCTGGGTGCCGATTGCCATTCGCCGGTCGCGGCGCTGGCGACGATCGCGGGCGATGTGCTGACGTTGACCGGCCAATTGCTGGCGCAGGACGGCAGCGCGCAGGTGCACGGCAGCGTCAGCGGTGCGATCGACGACATCGACCTGCCGCGCGGCCTGGCCGAACGACTGCTTGCCACCGCGCCCGAGAATATCGCCAAGCTGTTCGCGCAATGATCGTGCCGATCGCGGTGTTGCGCCCCGAACCGGGCAATGCCGCGACCGTCGCCGCCATCGAGGCGCTGGGCAGATGCGCGATCCGCCTGCCGCTGTTCGTGGTTCTGCCGCTGGCCTGGGACGGTCCCGATCCGGACGCGCAGGACGCGCTGGTGCTGACCAGTGCCAATGCGGTGCGTCATGCCGGACCGGCGCTGTCGCGCTATGCCGCGCTGCCGGTCCGCGCGGTCGGTGCGGCGACGGCGGCGGCGGCGCGGGCGGCGGGGCTGCAGGTGTTCGCGACCGGCAGCAGTGATGGCCGGGCCTTGCTCGACGCCGCACTGGCAGACGGCGTGCGCGCGGCATTGTTGCTGACTGCGCGCGACCGGGCGGTGACCGCGCACCCGGCGGTCACCGCGATCGAAGCGGTCTATGCCAGCGAGGCCGTCGACCCCATCGACCCCGCCCCCCTGACCGGATCGGTCGCGCTGGTCCATTCGCCCCGCGCGGCCCGGCGGCTGGCCGATATCGTCTCCGATCGCAGCCGCATCGCCGTCGCGGCGATTTCCGATGCCGCCGCCGCGAGCCTCGGCAGCGGCTGGCGGGCGGTGACGGTCGCGACGCGGCCCGACGACGCGAGCGTGATTGCCGCCGCCATCGCGCTGGCCGACACGCTAGCACGCGATTGACCCGGCGGACGGGCGCGGGGATAAGGCAGCATGATGAGCGAAGATGCGTCCTTTGCGACGACCAGCGGCCCGTACCGGCAGCGACGAAGCCGCGGATGGCTCCTTGTCGCCGTGCTCGCCTTTCTGATCGGCATCGGCGCGACGCTGGCCGTGCTACGCTATGTCGCACCCCGGCTCGGCTGGGGCGGGTCGACGCAGGTCGCCACGCCGGTCGCGCAACCCACCCCGGTCCCTGCACCGCAGCCGGTCGCGGCGGTCGCGCTGCCGATCCTGTCGGCGCGTGAGGCGGCGCTGGCGGCGCGGATCGCCGATCTGGAGACACGGATCGTCGGCCTCGACAACAGCGCACGCAACGCCGCCGGCTATGCGACGCGGGCCGAAGACATGATGGTGGTCGTCGCCACCCGCCGCGCGCTCGATCGCGGTCGGCCGCTCGATTATCTGGAAGGACAGTTGCGCGAGCGGTTCGGCGACAGCCGTCCCGATGCGGTCCGCACGCTGATCGCCGCCGCACAGGCACCGGTCACGCTCGACGACCTGCGCACCGCGCTGGATGCGGTGGCGACACCGCTGATCGCCGGCCCGACCGGCGAAGGCTTCTGGAACGGGCTGCGTCGCGAATTCGGCCAGCTGATCGTCCTGCGACAGGGCGCGACGCCCAGCAGCCGCCCGATCGACCGGCTGGATCGGGCGCGACGGCGGCTCGACACCGGTCAGGTCGAACAGGCGATCGCGGAGATCGAGCGGATGCCTGGTGCCGCCAGCGCGCGGCGCTGGACCGCCGCCGCCGAACGCTTCGTCGCGGCGCGCAAGGCGTTGATCGACCTCGAATCGGTCGCACTGACCATGCCGCGGCCCGCCCCCGTTACCCAACCCGCGCCGGTGCCTGCCGCACCGCCGCCATCCGAATCCCCGGTCGCCGCCGATCCGGTCGACCCGACGCTGTAAGGACATTGATCATGGCCGACATGGGCCGTTTCGACTGGCAGGACCCGTTCGCGCTCGACGCGCAGTTGACCGACGAAGAACGCATGGTCCGCGACGCGGCGCATGGCTATGCCCGCGAAAAGCTGTTGCCGCGCGTTACCCGCGCCTTCCTCGATGAGGATTTCGCGCGCGAGATCATGTCGGAAATGGGCGAGCTGGGTCTGCTGGGGCCGACGATCGATCCCGAATATGGCGGGGCGGGCCTCGGCTATGTCGCCTATGGTCTGGTCGCGCGCGAGGTCGAGGCGGTCGATTCGGGCTATCGCAGCGCGATGAGCGTGCAGTCGAGCCTCGTGATGCATCCGATCAACGCCTATGGATCGGAGGAGCAGAAGCGGAAGTATCTGCCGAAGCTGGCGAGCGGCGAATGGGTCGGCTGTTTCGGGCTGACCGAACCCGATGCCGGATCGGACCCGGCGGGTATGCGCACCCGTGCCGCGAAGATCGACGGCGGCTATCGCATCTCGGGTGCCAAAATGTGGATCACCAATTCGCCGATCGCCGATGTCTTCGTCGTGTGGGCCAAGTCCGATGCGCATGACGGCAAGATCCGCGGCTTCGTGCTGGAAAAGGGCATGAAGGGGCTGTCCGCACCGAAGATCGAGGGCAAGCTGTCGCTGCGCGCGTCGATCACCGGCGAGATCGTCATGGACGGGGTCGAGGTCGGCGAGGACGCGTTGCTGCCGCATGTCGAGGGGCTGAAGGGGCCGTTCGGTTGCCTCAACCGCGCACGCTATGGCATCGCATGGGGCACGATGGGCGCGGCGGAATTCTGTATGCAGGCGGCGCGGCAATATACGCTGGACCGCAAGCAGTTCGGCGTGCCGCTGGCGTCCAAGCAGCTGGTTCAGCTGAAGCTGGCCGACATGCAGACCGAGATCGCGCTGGGGTTGCAGGCGGCGTTGCGCGCGGGGCGGATGTTCGACGAGGGGACGCTTGCCCCCGAAGCGATCTCGATCATCAAGCGCAACAATTGCGGCAAGGCGCTGGCCATCGCCCGCGTCGCGCGCGACATGCATGGCGGCAACGGCATCGCCGCCGAATTCCATGTGATGCGCCATGCGATCAACCTCGAAACGGTCAACACCTATGAGGGGACGCACGACGTCCATGGCCTGATCCAGGGCCGGGCGATCACCGGGATCGCCGCCTTCTGATGAACCGGCAACCGGTGTTGCAGGGGGCGCTGGTCCGGATTGCGCCGACGGTGCCAGAGGAGTATGCCGCGCTCTTCGCCGTCGCGTCGGACCCGGCGATCTGGGACCAGCATCCGGCGCACGACCGCTGGCAGGAAGACGTCTTTCGCGCGTTCTTCGACGAGGGGCTGGCCGGCGGCGGGATGCTGACGATCCGCGATGCCGGCGACGGCAGCGTGATCGGGTCGAGCCGCTATGGCCCCCATGACCGGCACGCCGACGAGATCGAGATCGGCTGGACCTTCTTTGCGCGCGACCGGTGGCGGCGGGGCTATAACCGCGAGACCAAGCGGCTGATGATCGACCATATCGCGCCCCATGTCGCGGCGGTCACCTTCCATATCGGTCAGGAGAATCGCCGGTCGCGGACCGCGGTGGCGGCATTGGGCGCGACCTTGCGGCCCGGCACCGTCGACGTGCTGCGCGGCGGGCGGATGGTGCCGCACGTCATTTACGAACTGCGCGGCGCGTGAAACCGCTGGCCGGGGTCCGCGTGGTCGAGCTGGCGCGCATCCTGGCGGGGCCGTGGTGCGGGCAGTTGCTCGCCGATCTGGGGGCAGAGGTGGTGAAGGTCGAGCGGCCGGGGGCGGGCGACGACACCCGCCATTGGGGGCCGCCGTTCGTCACCGCGCCCGACGGCTCGGCGCGCGACGCCGCCTATTTCCACGCCGCCAATCGCGGCAAGCGGTCGGTGGCGATCGATATCTCGACGCCAGCGGGGCAGGAACAGGTCCGCGCGCTGGTCGGCGGGGCCGACATCGTCATCGAGAATTACAAGGTCGGCGGCCTGTCCAAATACGGCCTCGACCACGCCGCGCTGTCGGCGGTGCGGCCGGGGCTGATCACCTGTTCGATCACCGGGTTCGGGCAGGACGGGCCCTATGCCCACCGCGCCGGATACGACTTCATCATCCAGGCGATGGGCGGAGCGATGTCGCTGACCGGCGAGCCGGACGGGCCGCCGCAAAAGGCGGGGGTCGCCTATGCCGACATCTTTACCGGCACCTATGCGGCGGTCGCGATCCTCGCCGCGCTGCGCCGTCGCGACCGGACCGGTGCGGGCGCGCATATCGACATGGCGCTGCTCGACACGCAGGTCGCGGTGCTCGGCAATCAGGCGCTGAACTGGATGGCGAGCGGCATCGTGCCGACGCGGATGGGCAATGGCCATGCGAACCTCGCCCCCTATCAGGCGTTCGAGACCGCCGACGGTGCGCTGATCGTCGCGGTCGGCAACGACCAGCAATTCGCGCGGCTATGCGGCGTGCTGGGGCTAGACCTGTACCTCGATCCGCGCTTTGCGACCAACCCGGCGCGGGTGGTCCATCGCCGCGATCTGGTGCCGGCGATCCAGACGGCGGTGGCACGCTGGGCCAAGGCCGATCTGTACGAGGCGCTGGAAGCCGCCGGCATTCCCGCCGGCCCGATCAATGCGCTGAACGACGTGTTCGCCGACCCGCAGGTGATGGCGCGCGGGATGGCGATCCGGCCCGACGGCCTGCCCGGCCTCGCCAGCCCGATCGTCATCGACGGCGAGCGGATGGTCGCGGAACACGGCGCGCCGCCGCGACCCGACGCCTGACCACGACATCAAAGGTCACAAAGGTCACACTTGCACGCGGTTCGTTTGCCACGGTTCGAACGGACGGTGCGGTATACCTCGCAGCAGCTCGGCGCGGCGTACCCGGCTTCAAAGGTCACGAACGTCACACTTGCACGCGGTTGGCGATGTAGCGGATCGCGCGTCACCTACGGGATCAAAGGTCACAAAGGTCACACTCGCGCGCGGTTGCCGGCATAGCGGCGCAGAGGGCGGATCGGATGGATGTCAAAGAGCAGGCGCACGACGCGCGCCGGCGATCCTGCCGCCGTGGCATAGTGTAGGAAAGCGTTATCGCAGCACCCGCCGGACCAGCGCGCCGCAATCGGCGTTGCCCGCGCGCGGGGTGTCGTCGCCGCCGATCGCGCGGCCCAGCATGCGCAGGATGCCGCCCGCGCTCTTCACGCCGGGCGGGATGCGGATGTCGGGGCTCTGGATCCGGCCGCCGATGCGGACCGGCTTGTCGAGGTGGAGCAGCGTGCGTTGCTTGGGGCTACCGGTCAGCGCGATCGACAGGCGTTCGTTGGACAGGCGCACCACCCCCTGCCCCCGCGTCTGCGCGCGCGAGGTGTCGATCAGCATCGGGTCGATCCGGCCGATGCCATTGGTGACGTTCAACCGTAGCCCGAGGCAGCGCAGCCGGGCGCGGGCATCGTCGTCGGTGGTCAGCCCGCGCGCGACATCGGCACCGAGCAGCGACGCCATCTTCGCCGGAAGGGTCCCGCCCGCCGCCGCGAAGCCGATCATGCCGTCCGACCGCCCGATCGCCTCGCGGATCGTGTCGCCGCTGCCGACCAGCTTCAGCCGCGCCCGCAGCGGAGCATCGACCGGCGCGCCGCCGGCAAAGGTCGAGATGCGCGAATCGACCAGCTTCAGGTCGAAGGTGGCGCGGGGCGTCGTCCGTTCGCGCTGGTCGACGATCACCTGCCCGGTAATCCGCCCCTGCGCCAGCCGCACCGTCAGCGGCGCGACGGTCAGGCGGCTGTGATCGATCGCCAGCACGGTATCGAGGCTGCGCAGACCCGCCATGTCGAGCAGCCGGTCGACGCGGATCGCCAGTCGTCCGTCGACGCCGCCCATCTTTGCCAGATTGATGCGGGTGCCGGGCACCACGCGCGGGCCGATGCGGCGTTCGATCGCGATGGCGCGGGCGCGCCCTTCGTCGGTGGCGAGGTCGTCGAACGACAGGTCGGCGAAGCGCAGGCTGCCGTCAATCTTCGTCCGTTCGCCATCCTTGCCGATCGTCGCGTTCGCCGATGTCAGGCTCGACCGACCGATCGTGCCCGCCAGCCGTTCGATGACCCACGTCGGATCGTCGTGGCGGACGCGCGCGGTCAGCTTCACCGGCTGGGTCCCGAACAGACCGGCCTCGATCAGCGCGTCGAGCGTCTTGAGGTCGTTGGCGCGCGCGGTCAGGTCGACGGTCATGCGGTTGGTGCCGAGCGGGGAGGCCATGACCCCCTTCGCATCGACGGTGATGGTCGGGCCATCGACCCGCGCCCGGAACGGCCATGGCCCGTCGCCGGTGATGGTCGGGCCGGTCAACGCGACCTGCACCGGGCGGTTGTCGATCGCGCCGTTCCCCTGCGCGCGAAAGCCCTTTGCATCGGATGCGACGGTGACGGCGAAGCGGCGGTTCTGCACCGCGTCGCGATAGTCGATCACGAGGTCGCGGATCGACAGGCTGGTGATCGCCGCCGCCGAACTTTTCTCACCGCGTTTGTCGGGTTGCCAGTTCTTGCGCCCGTCGCGGGTACGGACCATCGCGACGCGCCCGCCATCGATGGCGAGTGCCTGAAGATCGAACTTGCCGCGCAGCAGCGGCAGCACGTCGAACCGGAAATCGACGCGTTTCAGCCGGACCAGATCGCCCTGCCCCGCCCAGCTCGGCTGCGCGATGGTCAGGTCGCGGACGATCAGCGTGGGGGAAAAGGACAAGGCCTCGACCCGTTCGATCGTGCCGATCGACACGTCCGACCCGAACCGCTGCGCCAGCCGCGCGCTGACCCGGTCGCGCAGCACGCCCCAGGGGAAGGCGGCGAGGATCAGCAGGAGGAGGAGTGCGAGGCCGAGGATGCCGCCAAGGATGAACCGCCACGGGCGCGCGAGCCTGACCATTTTTGGATAAGTCGGAACGCGGGCGTTCGTTCCATGGGCGCAATGGAATTAGCGACACGGTAAAGGCAGCTACGGACGATGAACCGTTTCAAATTGGGCTGTTCGGCGAAGGTCCTTCGAGGTCGGAACGACGCCGTCGCTTCGGCCCATGTCCTTCCCAAGCTTGGAGTATGGCGATCCAATCGGCCAGCATTGAATTTCCTACACAATTGAAACCATCTTCTCCCAAATGGAATGGTGGATCATCGAATAAGTTCGTCATGAACCTGCCGGTCGCTTCGTCCATTGGACAGTCCGAGACAGGATCCAGAATGCCTATTGCAGCGATTGCCTTGATATAGACGGCAACGTCAAAAGCCCGGTGACAGTATTGGCAACCGATCCGAACCAGAAAATTGGTTTCGTAATATGTGAACTCGTCTGGATCATATTCGCAGTAGCGTGGGATACCTTCCAGCCACCACTTCGGCGGTTCGGGAATACGGTCCGTGTATCCATCAGGGGGTAGTACATTCGCATCCTCCGCCGCTAACGGCCGAAGGATACAAGGTCCGAATAGCAAATTGAAGCGCGACAGACGTTCAAGGAACGACCGGGATCGACCGAAGCGACAATCGGTCGTTCTTATCCCAACCGATATAGCCTGCTTGCGGCAGTTTGCATCAATGATCTAAGGCGTGACCATGCATGCGATTGGTCGTGAAATTCTCCTATTCGGCGTCGTCCCGACTATACTCATCATGTTCTGCGGGATCGGTTTAGTGGGCGGCATCACGCACGCAGAAGCGATGGTGCCAGTATACCTCGCCGGCCTTATCTATGGCGTTGCCGCCATTATGATGTTTGCCGTTTTTTCGCTGTCCAGAATTGTTCGCCGGGTCGCCAAAAGCTTACGGTAGCCAGCCGATTTTGGCCTTTCCGGCTTTCCCAAGTAAGGACCGATGCAGGGAACGTCACCGACCCGATCGCAGTCGAAGGTCCGGAACGCTTTGATTTCCTTATCCCTAACCAATCGCGTTTCCCGGGAACTGCCGGTCGGCCATGCTTAATGAGAAAGCCGGTGCCCCGGCACCGCCCCGTCAAAAATCGACCGCAATGCCCTTGTGCGTCCAGTCGCCATAGCGCGTCGGGCTCAATCCCAGCGGGTCGTCGGCGTCCGGTTTGGGCGGGATCGGTTCGGGGGTCGGCACCGGCGGCGATTTGGAGAGGTGCGCGGGTGGCTTCACATGCGGGGGTCGGGTGCCCATAGGAGACTCCTTCACGGTTCGTCAGGATGCACTTGGCGGACCAGCGACAGGAATCAAGTGATCGATCGACCAACTTCGCCGGAGCGCCGCTGAATGGCCCGCCCGCAACTCGCCCCCGAAGCACCGGGTCTTGCCGCGCGCCGCGCCGCGCTGCGGCTGCTCGATGCCGTCATCCGGCGCGGACTGCCGCTGGAGGCGGCATTGGCGAAGGCCACGCAGGAACTCGACCGGCGGGAGGATCGTGGCCTTGCCCATGCCATCGCGGCGGCGGTGCTGCGGCGGCTGCCCGATCTCGACGCGCTGATCGACAGCGCGACGCAGCGCCCCCTGCCCGACGATGCCAAGGCGCGGTTCGTGCTGCGCATCGCGCTGGGGCAGGCGCTGGTGCTGAACACGCCGCCGCATGCCGCGATCGCGACGGTGCTGCCGCTGGTCGAGGGCGGTCCGCGCAAGCTGGTCCACGGGGTGTTCGGCACGCTGATGCGCGGCAATGCCCGGCTGCCGGATGCGGCGACGCTGCCCGCCGATACCGATGCCCGCTGGTGCGCGGCATGGGGCGAGGACATGGTGATCGCCGCCGCGCACGCCATCGCGCAGCAGCCGCCGGTCGACCTGTCGCTGAAGGGTGAGGCGGGGCCGGACGGCGTGGCGCTTGCCCCCCGTCACCGGCGACTGCACGATGCGGGGTCGATCCCCGACGTTCCCGGCTATGCCGAGGGCGAATGGTGGGTGCAGGATCTGGCGGCGTCAATCCCGGCGCGGCTGCTGGGAACCGGGCCGGGCACCGCGATCGACCTGTGCGCGGCACCGGGCGGCAAGACGCTGCAACTGGCCGCCGCCGGGTGGGACGTGACCGCGCTCGACAATTCGGAAAGCCGGATGGGGCGGTTGCGCGAAAATCTGGAGCGGACCGGCCTGACGGCGTCGGTCGTCACCGGCGACGCGCTGGTGTGGAAGCCGGGCGAGCCGGCGGACGCGGTGCTGCTCGACGCGCCGTGCAGCGCGACCGGCATCTTCCGCCGCCACCCCGATGTGCTGCACCGGGTGCGGCCGAGCGTGATCGCCGAGACGGCGGCGTTGCAGGCGCGGTTGCTGGCGCGCGCCGCCGACTGGGTGAAGCCGGGCGGGCGGCTGGTCTATGCGACCTGTTCGCTGGAGCCGGCCGAGGGCGAGGCGCAATTGGCGCGGTTCCTGTCGGGGCGGAGCGACTATGCGGTCGAGCCGGCGAGCGCGGACGAACTGCCCGCCGGGGTTGCGCCGCACGCCGACGGCTATGTGCGGACGTTGCCGGGGATGCTGGCGGAACAGGGCGGGATGGACGGGTTCTTCATCGTGCGGTTGCGGCGGCGTTGAGGAACGGGGTTCGTGCGGTGTGCGAACCCCAAGCCTTGCCGCGACAATCAACCATGCTAGGACGAATTTCATGCAGCCCGTCCGTATCGCCCCGTCCATCCTGTCCGCCGATTTCGCCAAGCTGGGCGAGGAAGTCCGTGCCATCGACGCGGCGGGCGCGGACTGGATTCATATCGACGTCATGGACGGGCATTTCGTCCCCAACCTGACGATCGGCCCGGCGGTGGTGAAGGCGCTGCGCCCGCATAGCCCCAAGCCGTTCGACGTCCACCTGATGGTATCGCCGGTCGATCCACTGGTCGAAGCATTCGCCGACGCCGGGGCCGATATCCTGTCGGTCCACCCGGAATCGGGGCCGCACCTCCACCGCACGCTGCAACGGATCAAGGCACTGGGCAAGCGCGCCGGCGTGGTGCTCAATCCCGGCACCCCGGTCGAGGTCGTCGATCAGGTGATCGATCTCACCGACCTGTTGCTGGTGATGAGCGTCAATCCGGGGTTCGGCGGGCAGAAGTTCATCGACAGCCAGTTGCGCAAGATCGAAGCGCTGCGGGCGCGAATCGATGCGACCGGCCGGCCGATCGATCTGCAGGTCGATGGCGGCATCGACCGCGCGACCGCGCCGAAGGCGATCGCGGCGGGGGCCGACTGCCTCGTCGCCGGCACTGCGACCTTTACCGGCGGGCCGACCGCCTATGCCGCGAACATCGCCGCATTGCGGGGCGCATGATCCCGCCCCAGCCGATCGACGAACCGCGCGACGGGATCGACGTCGGCAAACGGCTGGTCCGGCAGGGCGGGGGCACCGGGCTGTCGCTGTCCGAACGCATCGCCGAGAAGCTGCAACGGCTGGCATGGCGCACGCCGCTGCACGGGCTAAGGCTGAAGGGACGGCATCCGCTCAAGCTGATCGCGATCGCCGACGACCCGTTCCTCGGCGATCTGGCGCGCGGACAGGCGCTGCTGGCGGGGCAGTTGATGTTCCGCGGCGAAAGCGTTCCGATCGACCGGCTGGGGCTCGACCGGCCGAAATTCTCGGCGGCGTTCGCCGAGCATCTGCACGGCTTCGCGTGGCTGCGCGACCTGTCGAGCGTCGCGCCGCGGGTGACGGCGGTGCCGATCGCCGAAACGCTGATGCTGCAATGGCTCAACGCGCATGGCGACCGGGTGTCCGAACCGGCCTGGAGCGCGCACCTGACCGGGCGGCGGATGCTGTTCTGGATCGCGCACGCGCCGCTGATCCTGTCGTCGACCGACCTCGTCTATCGCTCGCGCGTGCTCAACACCATCGCCCGCGCCGCCCGGCATCTGGACGGTGAGGCGGGCAAGGCACCGGCGGGCATCCGCGCGATCACGGCATGGGCCGGGGTGGTCGCCGCCGGCCTCGTCATTCCGGGCGGCGATCCGCGGCGCGGCTTTGGCGAGAACGGCTTGGCGCGGGCGCTGACCACCGGCGTGTTCGACGATGGCGGCATCGTCAGCCGGTCGCCCGCCGACCAGCTCGACGTGGTGATGACGCTGACCGCCTTGCGCGAAATCTATGCCGCGCGGCGGCTCGAGGTGCCCGAAGCGCAGCAACTGGCGCTGACCCGGATGGTCGCGGCGCTGCTGGGCGTGGCGCATGGCGAGGGTGGCCTTGCCTGCTGGCAGGGATCGGGACCGGTCGATGGCGACCGCATCGCCGATGTCGTCGCCGCGACCGGCGTACGCACCCGGCCGCTGCGCCATGCCAGCGACTGGGGCTATCAGCGGCTGGCGGCGGGGCGCACCGTGCTGATCGTCGATTCCGCGCCGCCGCCGGTGGCGCGCGCCGCGCGCGAGGGGTGCGCGTCGACGCTGGCGTTCGAACTGTCCGATCAGGGCCAGCGCATCGTGGTGAATTGCGGCGGGGCGGCGGCGGCGCTGCTCACCCTTTCGGCCGATCTGCGCCGTGCGCTGCGCACGACGGCGGCGCATTCGACACTGGTCCTCGACGACACCAATTCGACCGCGATCCATGCCGACGGGTCGTTGGGCAAGGGCGTCGGCGTGGTCGACATGGCCCGGCAGGAAAGCGACGCGATCAGCCGGATCGAGGTCGCGCATGACGGCTATGCCAAGCGGCTGGGCTTCCAGCATCGCCGCGTGCTGACGCTGTCCGCCGACGGCCGCGACGTGCAGGGCGAGGACATGCTGATCTCGACCGGCCGGCGCGGGCGCAAGGGCGAGACGAGCTTCGTCGCGCGCTTCCATCTGGCCCCGGGGATCGAGATCGCCCCGACCCCCGACGGGCAGGCCGCATTCCTGCGCGTGCCCGACGGGCCGGTGTGGCAATTCCGCTGCAGAGGGGCGACACTGGGCGTCGAGGAAAGCCTGTGGATCGACGAGACTGGCCTGCCGGTCGCGACGTTCCAGCTAGTGCTGTCGGGCGCGACGCCGCCGGGCGGGCATGACTTTTCATGGCGGTTCCACCGGGCGCGGTAGGGAGAGCTACCCCGGCGACGCCGCCGATCCGGCAAGCAACCCGCCATCGATATTGACCTCGGTCCCGGTGATATAGGTCGCTTCGTCCGATGCCAGCATCGCCGCGACCGCCGCGACCTCTTCCGGCATCCCGAACCGCTTGAGCGGCGTATCCGCCACCAGTGCCGCCATCCGCGCCTCCCGGTCCGGCCCATCGCCCAGCATCGGTTCCCAGATCGGGGTCAGGATCGCCGCCGGATGGATCGAATTGCAGCGGATGCGCCATCCTTGTTGCGCACAATAGAGCGCGACGCTCTTGCTATGGTTGCGGATCGCCGCTTTCGACGACGCATAGGCTGCTGCGCCGGGAATGCCGACCAACCCCGATCGCGACGAGATATTGATGATCGACCCGCACCCCGCCACCTTCATCGCGCCGATCGCGTAGCGACAGCCGAGGAAGGTTCCGTCGAGGTTGACGCGGTGGACCGCTTGCCAATCCGCCAGCGACGCATGTTCTGGGTCGTGCGCGACCATGCCGCCTTCGAATCCAGTTACCCCGGCATTGTTGACGACGACATCGACGGCGGGAACCTCGCGCGCCAACCGCGCCCAGTCCCCTTCCTCGCGAACGTCGAGGCGTAGGAAGCGACAGCCGATCGCATCGGCGGCGGCGCGGCCGGCGGCTTCGTCGATATCGGTCAGGACGACGTCGCCGCGCTCTTCATGGAAGCGCGTGGCAATGGCGTGGCCGATCCCGCGCGCAGCGCCGGTGACGACACAGATTTTCGATTGCAGACGTTGCATGGGGTATTCCGGTGATGGAGGGTCATGGGCAGCATCTCGCCGCCGATCGTGCCGCACTCAGCGGAACTGCTGGACCATCTTCCGTACTCCGGTTCGTATGGCACGGACCCTACCCCTTCCACCCAAAGGTCGCAACCCGCGCCCCCTTGCCCCGCCGCGCCATTCGCGCGAAAGGGCGCGCCCATGGATCATGTCATCGCACAGCGCGCGCTCCTTTCGGTTTCCGACAAGAGCGGCATCGTCGACCTCGCCACCGCGCTCAGCCGCCATGGTGTCGAACTGGTGTCCACCGGCGGGACCGCCGCCGCGCTGCGCGATGCGGGCCTCACCGTCCGCGACATTTCCGACCTGACCGGCTTTCCCGAAATGATGGACGGCCGGGTCAAGACGCTGCACCCGATCGTCCATGGCGGGTTGCTGGCGGTGCGCGACAATGCCGAGCATGTCGCATCGATGCAGGAACATGGCATCGGCGCGATCGATATCGTCGTCGTCAATCTCTATCCGTTCGAAGCGACCGTGGCCAAGGGCGCCGATCGCGACACGATCATCGAGAATATCGATATCGGCGGGCCGTCGATGGTGCGGTCGGCCGCGAAGAACCATGATGCGGTCGCGATCGTCACCGATCCCGCCGACTATGCCGCGCTGATCGCCGAACTGGACGCGAACGGCGGCACCAGCCTCGCCACGCGTCGCCGGTTCGCCGCGAAAGCCTATGCCGCGACCGCCGCCTATGACTCGGCGATCGCGCAGTGGTTCGCCTTTGCCGATCAGGGACAAGCATTTCCCGACACGCTCCCCCTCGCCTTCACCCGTGGCGCAGAACTGCGCTATGGCGAGAACCCGCACCAGTCGGCCTCGCTCTATATCCCGCGCGGGCCGGCTGCGCGCGGTATCGCCCAAGCCGAACAGGTGCAGGGCAAGGCGCTGAGCTACAACAACTATAACGACGCCGATGCGGCGCTGGAGCTGGTCAGCGAATTTCGCGACGGCCCGCCGACCGTGGTCATCGTCAAGCATGCCAATCCGTGTGGCGTGGCGACCGGCAACACGCTGATCGAGGCGTATCAGGCGGCGCTTGCCTGCGACAGCGTGTCGGCGTTCGGCGGGATCATCGCCGTCAATCGCCCGCTCGACGGCGAGACCGCGCGCGCGATCAGCGGCATCTTCACCGAAGTCGTCGCCGCCCCCGACGCCGATGACGAGGCTAAGGCGGTGTTCGCCGCCAAGAAGAATCTCCGCCTGCTGCTGACCGGCGAGCTGCCCGATCCTGCGCGCGGCGGGCTTACCGTCAAGACCATCGCCGGCGGGCTGCTGGTCCAGTCGCGCGATGCGGGCAATCTCGATCAGGCCGAGCTGAAGGTCGTGACGAAGCGCCAGCCGACCGACCAGGAACTGGCCGATTGCCGGTTCGCATGGACCGTCGCCAAGCACGTCAAGTCGAACGCGATCGTCTATGCCAGGGGCGGCAGCACCGCCGGCATCGGCGCGGGGCAGATGAACCGGCTGGAATCGGCGCGCATCGCCGCGTGGAAGGCGAAGGACGCCGCCGACAAGGCCGGCTGGTCGCAGGCGCGCACGATCGGGTCCGCGGTAGCGTCGGACGCCTTCTTCCCGTTTGCCGACGGGCTGCTGGCGGCGGTCGAGGCGGGTGCGACGGCGGTGATCCAGCCGGGCGGATCGATCCGCGACGAAGAGGTCATCGCGGCCGCAAACGACGCGGGGCTGGCGATGGTGTTCACGGGGATGCGCCACTTCCGGCATTGATAGGCGCCCCCTTCTCTCGGAGGGGAGAAGGGGGTTTGCTCGGCAGCCCCCAACCGGTACGACCGCGCCATGCCGTTGTTCCGTGATACCGCCTACGCCGCCTTCCTGTTCGATATGGACGGGACGCTGCTCGATTCCTCCGCGGCGGTCGAACGCGTTTGGCGGCGCTGGTGCGATCGGCATGGGATCGATGCCGAAGCGCTGATCGCGGTGTGTCATGGGGTCCGGGGCGAGGATACGGTGCGGCGCTTCGCCACGCCGGGCATGGATGTCGATGCCGAAGCCGCATGGCTGAATGCCGCCGAGCTCGAAGACGTCGATGGCGTCGTGCCGATCGCGGGCATCCATGACCTGATCGCCGGCCTTGCCCCCGATGACTGGGCGATCGTCACCTCCGCGCCGCGCAACCTTGCCGAAATACGCCTGGGGGCGATCGGGCTGCCGGTGCCGGCAGTGTTCATTACCGCCGAGGATGTGACGAAGGGCAAGCCCGATCCGCAGGGCTTCCGCCTCGCCGCCGACCGGCTGGGCGTCGCGATCGGCGAATGTCTGGTGTTCGAGGATTCGCCCGCTGGCGTGGCGGCGGGCAAGGCGGCGGGGGCGGCGGTCGCGATCGTCGGACCGCGCGTACCGGCCGAGGAGGGACGCTACGCCATTGCCGACTATCGCTGAATTGACGATCGGTCGCCGGACGCTGCTGGCTGGTTTGGTCGCCGCTGCGGTGCTGCCGCGTGCGGCGCTGGCGGCCAATCGGCCGATCCCCGGCTGGTATGCCGATCCGGAGATCCGCATCTTCGGGAACCGCTACTGGATTTATCGAGCCGAGGTTGCCGACGAAGCGGTAAGCGTATCCCCGCTCGCGCGGGGATATGGGTGGCGACAGCGTTACCCGTGCACGGCGACGATCGCCGACACCACCGTCTGGATCAGCTGCTGGCGTTCCTGCACCGGCCGGGCCGTGTCGCCGATCATCACCGCCACGGCATAGGATTTGCCGTCGGGGGCGGTCAGGATACCCACGTCGTTGAAGCCCGCCGTCCGCCCGCCCAGATCCTGTCCGGTCCCGGTCTTGTGCGCGACGCTCCACCCGGTGGGCAACGCCGCGCGAAGGCGGGCGCGGCCGGTGCGGGTATGGCTCATCGTGTCGAGCAGCCAGCTGGTCGATTGCGGGGTCAGCAACATGCCGTGGCGCAACCGTGCCAGCGCATCGGCGATCGCCCCTGCCCCCGCGCCATCGGGCGGATCGGCGACATAGGCCTGATAGGCGGCGCGACGGACATTGGGGTCGAGCTGCGACCGCGCCTGCGCAAAGGCGTTGCCCTGCGAATATTCCTGTTTCCACGGCAGCCCGGCGGTCTTCGCCTGCAACAGCCGCTCGCCCGGCCCGAAGCGGATATTGCCCAGCCCCCGGCTGGCGATGAAGTCGCGCACCGCCACCGGCCCGCCGGCAAGGTTGAGCAGCTTGTCGTTGGCGGTATTGTCGCTGAGCGTCAGTGCGCGGCGCAGCAGATCGCCGACCGTCGTGCGGAACACGCCGTCCTTCATCAGATACGCGATCGGCTGATGAAACAGCGTCAGGTCGCTGCGGGTGATCGTGACCGGGGTGGCCAGCGCCAGCTTGCCTTCGTCGATCGCGTTCATCGTGGTCAGCGCGACCCACAGCTTGCTGACCGATTGCTGCGGCATGCGCTGATCCATCGCATGGCCGACGACCCAGCCTTCATCGATGCTGCGCACCGCGATCCCGACCCGGCCCTGAAACCCGCCGCCCAGCGCATTGATCGTCGCGACCAGCGCCGGGGGCGCGGGGCGCGTCGGTGCGGGCAGCGGCACCGGAACCGCCGCTTTCGGCACGGCCGCCTGCGCCACAGGCGGCAAGGTCCGCGTCGCCAGACCCACGCCGCCGAGCGCCATCAGTCCCATCACCAGCGCCGCCTGTTGCGGCCGGACTTTCTTCAGCATCTGCACGATCTTCTCACCCCGTCCTGCGCCGACCATGCTGCGAGGGCGATTAACATTACAAGACGTTGTTGCCGCCTTGCGACGAATCTCCCCGCACAGACGACGAATGGCGGAAACCCATGCCGCAGCGTCAGGGGACGAGGATCGTGTCGACTGCCTCCGCCGCCGTTTCGGGATAATCGAGCGTGTAGTGCAGCCCGCGGCTCTCCTTGCGGTGCAGCGCGGACCGGACGATCAGGTCGGCCGACTGGAGCAGGTTGCGCAACTCGATCAGGTCGGGGGTGACGCGGAAATGGCCGTAATAGTCGGCGACTTCCTCGTTCAGCATCGCGATGCGGTGGCGCGCGCGCTCCAGCCGCTTGGTCGACCGGACGATGCCGACATAATTCCACATGAACCGGCGGATTTCGGTCCAGTTCTGCTTGATGACGACCTCTTCGTCCGAATCGGTCACGCGGCTTTCGTCCCATGGCCGGATCGCGGGCGGCGGGGGCAATGCGTCCCAGCGTTCGGCGATGTCGCGTGCCGCCGCCTCGCCGAACACGAAGCATTCGAGCAGCGAGTTGGACGCGAGCCGGTTGGCACCATGCAGCCCCGATTGCGACACCTCGCCCACCGCATACAGGCCGGGCAGGTCGGTGCGCCCGTCGCGATCGATCACCACCCCGCCACAGGTGTAATGCTGCGCCGGCACCACCGGGATCGGCTGGCGCGTCATGTCGATGCCGAGGCCGAGCAGCTTTTCATGGATGTTGGGGAAATGGCCGCGCACGAAGTCGGGGTCCATGTGGCTGATGTCGAGATGGACGTAATCCAGCCCGAACCGCTTGATCTCGGCATCGATCGCCCGCGCGACGATGTCGCGCGGCGCAAGTTCGGCGCGCGGGTCGTAATAGGGCATGAAATTCTTGCCGGTGGTCGGGTTGATCAGCTTCCCGCCCTCGCCGCGCACCGCCTCGGTAATCAGGAAGTTCTTGACCTCGAGATTGTACAGGCAGGTCGGGTGGAACTGCATGAACTCCATGTTCGACACGCGGCATCCCGCGCGCCACGCCATGGCGATGCCGTCGCCGGTCGCGCCGCGCGGCGCGGTGCTGAACAGATAGGTCCGCCCCGCCCCGCCGGTCGCAAGGATCGTCGCGCGCGCGGTGTAGAGTTCGACCCGGTCGGTAATGCGGTTGAAGGCATAGACGCCCCACACATTGCCCGCCCCCGAATACCGCTGTTCATGGCGACTGGTCGCCAGATCGACCGCGACCATGTCGGGCAGCAGGGTGATGTTGGCATGCGCCCTTGCCGCCCGGATCAGCGCCTCCTGCACCGCCCAGCCAGTCGCGTCGTCGACATGGACGATACGCCGGTGCGAATGGCCGCCCTCGCGCGTCAGGTGCAGCGCCTCGCCCTCCATGTTGAACGGCACGCCCAGCGCCGCGAGCCGTTCGATGGCGGCGGGTGCCCCCTCGACCACGAACTCGACCGCCGCCCGGTCGTTGAGGCCGGCACCGGCGACCATCGTATCCTCGACATGGTTTTCGAACGTGTCGCCGGGTTCGAACACCGCCGCGATCCCGCCCTGCGCCCACGCGGTCGACCCTTCGTTCAGCGCGCCTTTCGCCAGCACGGTGACGCGGAACCGCTCGGCCAGATGCAGCGCGGCGGTCAGGCCGGCGGCGCCCGATCCGATGATGAGGATGTCGGTCTGGGCAGGGTCGTGGGACAAGGGGCACTCCGATCGGCTTGGGAGGGCGACTATGCGGGTTCGGGGCGGTGTGACAAGGTTGGATGCGGCGGCGACGCAGGTGCGTAGACGCAGCGCCGGCAAGAAGACGCGGAAGTTGGCGCCCGAGGTCCGCGCGCGAATGGTTCGGATGGTGCTCGCCGACGAACGCGGCTACCCGTAGCGACTGAACACGGCCGGACCGGACGTCAGCGAAGTTCGAACGGGATGCGGACGAGGCCCTTCACCTGGGCAGGCCGCCCGTCGACGATCGTGGGCGACCAGCGCCAGCGGCGTACCGCGCCCGGCGCCGCCTTGTCGAGGCGATCGGGTTCGCGACTGGCTGGGCCAGACCAGCGGATAGAAGGTCCGCTCAGCCAAGATATGAAGGCCGCCGGATGATCGGTAGCAAAGACCCCGTAACGGGCACTTCACGCATCGATCCGGCTCGCCAACTGGGCTGCTTATTCATGCGAAAATCGTACGTTGTTCAACCATTTCCAGCTGCCCTATCATACGATGCGACAAGCCTCTTCAACCTCGCTAAGGGTTTGAAAACGCCGTCAGGAGGATTGTGATCATGGAAGACGGCTTTGCCGCATTGTCGAAGATCGTAGGTGAGCGCGAGCGCGAGATCGTTGCGCGCTGGCGCGAGTTACTGGCCATGTCCGCCGGTGGCGCAGGCCGGATCAAGGATGCGGAAGTCGAGAAACAGTGCCGCGATTTCCTGTCTGCCTTTGCCGATGGTTTGCGTGCGGGGGCGACGGCGGCGAGCGACCCCGCATTCGCGCCTGCCCGACAATTGCTGGACGGCGTATCCCGATCGCGTGCCAATCAGGGCTTCACGCCGACCGAAACGGCGACGTTCGTGTTCTCGCTGAAGGAGCCGCTGTTCGAGCAGGTGCGCGTCAGATTTCCGGACGACGCCGCCCGCGTCGCGGGTATCGGTTGGGAAATGACCAGGATTCTGGATCAGCTCGGCCTGTACACGATGGAAGTCTACCAACGCAGCCGCGAGGAGGTTGTACGCCGGCAGCAGGAGGAGATCGCAGAGCTGTCGACCCCGGTGGTCAAGCTATGGGAAGGAATCCTTGCCCTGCCGCTGATCGGTACGCTCGATTCCGCACGCACCCAGGTGGTGATGGAGAACCTGCTGCAGGCGATAGTCGACCAGAGCGCCGACCTCG
This sequence comes from Sphingomonas sp. Leaf62, assembly GCF_001421915.1. Taxonomy (NCBI): domain Bacteria; kingdom Pseudomonadati; phylum Pseudomonadota; class Alphaproteobacteria; order Sphingomonadales; family Sphingomonadaceae; genus Sphingomonas; species Sphingomonas sp. Leaf62. Next base: position 187,193 of record NZ_LMLN01000004.1, read on the forward strand.
CCATCATCGACATCACCGGCGTGCCGACGGTGGACACGCTCGTCGCGCAACATCTGCTCAAGACGATCGCCGCCGCGCGCCTAATGGGTGCGGACTGCATTGTGTCGGGCATTCGTCCCCAGATCGCACAAACGATGGTGCATCTGGGCGTCGAACTCGACGTGGTGTCGAAAGCCACGCTCGCCGACGCCCTGGCGCTCGCGTTTCAGCGCACGGGGCGGTCGGTCGTCCGCAAGGTCGCATCGAAGGGCTGAGCAGCATGGATCGCATTCCCATCCTGAAGCTCGGTCGCGCTTTGCTGGTCAGCATCCAGGTCGACATTCACGATCGTCTCGCCAAGGCGCTGGAAGAGGATCTGTCGGAGCGCATCGTCGCGACTGGCGCGCGCGGCGTGATGATCGATATTTCGGGGCTCGAGATCGTCGACTCGTTCATGGGTCGCATGCTCGACAACATCGCCGCCGTATCCCGCCTGCTCGATGCCGACACGGTGGTCGTCGGCATGCGCCCGGCGGTCGCCATCACGCTTGTCGAACTCGGGCTGTCGCTGACCGGGGTCAAGACCGCGCTCAATGTCGAGCGCGGCATGGCCTTGATCGGCAGCGGGCAGTACGAAGACAGCGATGGCGAAGACGCCCCGGAGGGCGGCGATGAACGCGACGCGGGATGATACCCTGCCGATCAGGGAGTCCGACGATGTCGTCCGCGTCCGTCAGGCCGTTCGGGTACAGGCCATCGCTGCGGGCCTGGGCCTTGTCGACCAGACCAAGATCATCACCGCTGCGAGCGAGCTTGCCCGCAACACTCTCGACTATGGCCTTGGCGGAACCGCCCGGATCGAGACCTTCACCGTTCCGCCGCGGCGGGGCGTGCGGCTGACGTTCGAGGATTCGGGTCCGGGCATTCCCGACCTCGATCGCGCGCTGACGGATGGCTACACGACCGGCGGTGGTCTTGGCCTCGGGCTGAGCGGCGCGCGGCGTCTATGCAATGATTTCGAGATTCGGTCCGTGGTCGGCGAGGGAACGTACATCATGATCGCGCGATGGAAATGACGATGCGCGCGGTCGAAGTTCGTGAGATTTCGCAGGTCGCAGAAGCACGCCGCGTCGCCGTTGCCCTTGCCGAGGCGCATGGCTTCGGCGAGAGCGATGCAGGGCGCGTGGCGATCGTGGCAACCGAACTCGCGACCAACATCCTGAAACACGGTGACGGCGGAAGCCTGCTCTTCGGCAGCTTCGAGGATTCGTCCGGCGCCGGGATCGAGTGCATTGCCCTCGACAAGGGCAGCGGCATGGCGAACGTGGCCGATTCGATGCGTGACGGGCACTCCACGACGGGCACGGCCGGTAACGGACTCGGCGCGATCGCCCGGGGTTCCCACATGACAGACATCTATTCCGCGCCCGGCGGTGGCACCGCACTTCTTGCGCGTCTCCAGCGGGGCAAGCCTACGCATCTTGGCGCTCCTCCACATCCGACGTTCGGCGCTATCAGCCTGCCGATGCATGGTGAGGAGGTCTGCGGCGATGCCTGGTGCCGGAAGGACGATGCGAGCGGTGCGACCTTCATGGTTGCGGACGGGCTTGGTCATGGTCCCCTGGCCGCGCAGGCCGCCCATGCCGCGACGCGCATCTTTTATTCCAGCGCGGCGCCACTGCCGAGCGAGATGCTGCCTGTTATGCACAATGCGCTACGCCCGACCCGAGGAGCAGCGATCGGGATCGCGCATGTCGATGCGAGGGCCGGCCAGATCATCTTCGCCGGCGTCGGGAACATCGCCGCTACCCTTATCGATGGCAACGGCGTCCGCCGCATGGTCTCCAACAATGGCACCATCGGTCACATCGCCCGCCGCATGCGCGACTTTACCTATCCCATCGTGGGTGAAACCTTGATCGTGCTGGCATCGGACGGCCTGGCGACCAGTTGGGATCTCAATGCCTATCCCGGGCTCGTCGCACACCATCCTTCGCTCATCGCCGGCGTGCTGTGGCGCGATTTCAACCGTGGGCGGGACGATGTGACGGTATTGGTGTCGAGGGTGGAGATCGGATGACACTCAACCCCATCCTGACCGTGGCGCTGATCGGGGAGGCCGACATCGTCGCGGCCCGCCAGCGGGCTCGCCAGATCGCCGGGCTGCTGGGCTTCGAGGCGCAGGACCAGACACGGATCGCCACCGCCGTGTCCGAGATCGCGCGCAATGCCACGACCTATGGTGCTGGCGGCCGGATTGAATTCGGCGTGGAGCGGGCCGATCCGTCCAGCCTCGTCATCCGGATCCGCGACAAGGGGCCCGGTATTGCCGATGTGGACGCGATCCTGGAGGGTCGTTTCAAGAGCGTCAGCGGCATGGGCGTCGGTATTTCCGGAACCCGACGGCTGATGGACCGGTTTGAATTGGAGAGCCAGCCTGGCCGCGGTACGTCGGTCCTTCTCGGCAAGTGCCTGCCTTCGACTGCACCGTCCGTCTCACCGGCGTACCTGGCGGAGATCGGAAAGGTGCTCGCGGCGACGGGCGCCTCGGATCCGCTGGCCGAAGTGCGTACGCAGAACCAGGAATTGCTGCAGGCGCTGGCGGACCTGAAGCTTAAGCAGGACGAAAGCGAGCGGCTCAATGCCGAACTGGAGGAAACCAATCGTGGCGTGGTCGCCCTCTACGCCGAACTGGACGAGAAGGCAGGCGAATTGGCCGCGCTGAACGGAGACCTCGAACAGCGGGTAGCTGCGGCCGTTATGGAATGCCAGCAGGCCAACGACGCCTTGCGGCAAAGTCAGAAGATGGAAGCCGTCGGGCAGCTTACCGGCGGCATCGCGCATGATTTCAACAACCTGCTCCAGATCGTCACGGGCAACCTCGAAATGCTGTCGCGCAGGCTCCCCGCCGATGATCTCCGACTGCGACGGGCGGCGGACAACGCCATGTCGGGTGCGCAGCGGGCGGCGACGTTGACGCAGCGCCTGCTCGCCTTCGCGCGGCGACAGCCGCTCGCCCCCAGGCCGCTCGATTCGAACACTCTCGTCGAAGGTTTGTCCGATCTCATGCGCCGTACGCTGGGTGAGTCCATCTCGATCGAGGTCCACCTCGCGCCAGAGCTGTGGAAGGTCGAGGCGGATGCCAACCAGTTGGAAAATGCGCTGCTCAACCTCGCCGTAAACGCGCGCGACGCGATGAAGCCTGGCGGCACGCTGACGATCACAACGGCCAACGGCATCATCGGCGAAGCCGATGCCGAGGACGATACCGTACCCGGTCATTATGTCTCGCTTGCCGTATGCGATACGGGTGACGGCATGTCGGAAGCGACGATGTCGCGCGTATTCGAACCGTTCTTCACCACGAAGGAGGTCGGCAAGGGTACGGGACTCGGCCTCTCGATGGTGTACGGATTCGTCAAGCAGTCGGGTGGCCATCTCAGGATCGAGAGCAGCATCGGCCGCGGTACGACGGTGACCCTGTACCTGCCCAAGTTCACGGGCACCGTCGTCGAGGAAACGCCGCTCGTCATCGGCGCAACCGCCACTGCGCGGCCGGGCGAGAGAATTCTTATTGTCGAGGACGACCCCGACGTGCGCGCGCATAGCTGCGATGTCCTGACGGAACTCGGCTATAGGATCGTAGCAGTGGCCGACGGGTCGGCCGCGATCGACATACTCGACGGCGATGGTCCGATCGATCTCGTCTTCACCGATGTCGTTCTGACGGGAACCGTGAACGGCCGGGACATCGCCGTGCACGCGCATGCGGTCCGGCCGGGAACCCCGATCCTTTTCACCTCCGGATATGCGCGTGAAGCGATCACGCATAATGCGCATCTTGACGAAGGTATCAGCTTGCTACCCAAGCCGTTCAGTTACGACGATCTTGCCGCGCGTGTTCGCCTGTCGATCGATCAGGCGCTCGCCGTGCGCGCCTGACCGTCGGTGGTTCGTAGCGCCGCTCATGTCATCGCCACCGGTGACGAAAGCCGGAAAGCCCGACCCGGTGAAGCAAGGCCCCGGGAAGCTGAAAGCCGGACCGATGGCCCCCTCGTTTTTCTGTACACGGGTTTCGGTCCTGTTGCGTTCAGCTTTTCCGGGGCCCTGTATCCGATGGTGAGTGGATCCGCGGGCAACCATCGTAACCCTCGATATGCGCGAACAGATCGCGTCTGGCATCCTCGCGGATCGCCCTTCGTCACTGGTGAACGAGTTCGACCTTGAGCGTGAAGAAGAAGCTTTCCGAAGGCCTTTGTCGTAGCAGCAGGCAGTCCGGCACGTTGTGGTTTGGCCTTCCTCGATGTCCGCAAGCCACACCCGACGGGGCACCCCGGCGACGAACTCCCGGTTCAGGCGGTTTAGCTCGACCGGCCGATGGTGGTGGCGGAAACAACCATCCACTGACCGCCAACCCGGACCACCCGATGGAGGGCGCGCATCGAAGCGGGCGGAAACCCGTGCCTCGGACCCAGGCACTCAGAACTTTTCGCGCCAGCATCGGACGGGATGACATGCGAAACCTTCCGCATGGGTCGCAGCACGACTGTTCCTGTATGACGCTACTTTTAGATGTTGGTCCATTCGGACGCACCGACCGACCAACCGAGCCAAAGTTGGCGGAGACGGAGGCCGCTACCCCTTGTTCTAGCGAATTCCTGTGCGTTCCCTAACAGTCTGATTCTTTTGACAGTTTAAAGAGTAGGTTCCTGTGCGTTCTTGCTACGGCAGGCATATTCCAAATTTCGATGATGGGCGTTATGTGGGGCGCGACGTTTAGGGAAGATGTTGGGCGGGGTGTTTGAATGGGTGGGTACAAGCCGACGGGTAGGCATCGCGAAAAAGTGCTTACTGCCGCAGCCGTTCGAAATCTTGGTCCGGGGTTTCACGGCGATGGGGGGAACCTTTACCTGAAAGTCGACAAGTCCGGTGCTAGGCGATGGATTGTACGGCTCAATGTCCAAGGTACACGCCACGATATTGGTTTGGGTTCGGCTGCGCTGGTAAGCCTCGTAGAAGCCAGAGAACAGGCCGTACAGCACCGCAAGCTAGCGAGGGCAGGTGAGGACCCATTGGCTGCCAGGAGGCGCTCCAATGCCATTCCTAGCTTCGAGGAAGCTGCACGGCAGGTTCATGCTCATAACGAAGGCGCCTGGCGGAACGATAAGCATCGCAAGCAATGGCTTTCCACGATGGAAACCTATGTGTTTCCCTACATCGGGAACCGATCAGTAGGCGCAGTATCCAGCGCCGATTTGTTGCTTGTGCTTGATCCGATTTGGACAACGAAGAATGCGACTGCCCAACGGGTAAAGCAACGGCTCGGAATGGTTTTGAAATGGGCAATTGCCCGCGAGTTCCGTTCCGATAACCCGGCAGAGGTGGTTCAACAGGCTCTAACGAAGCAAGACCGATCCAACGTGAAGCGTATGTTGGCGCTGCCCTACGGTGAGGTTGCAAAAGCGATCGAAAAAATCTCTGCAAGCAAGGCTTCTGATGTCACTAAGCTAGCTATCCAATTTTTGGTACACACTGCTTGCCGTTCGGGTGAAGTTCGTGGTGCGCTTTGGAGTGAGATTGATTTTGCGCGGATGGTTTGGACCATTCCACCAAGCCGAATGAAAACTAAACGCCAGCACAGGGTTCCTTTGACACCAGCCGTGTTAGCGATTCTGGAACGGGCGAAGGCGTTTAGGCAGAACGATAGCGATCTGGTTTTCCCCAGCCTCACGGGGAAACCCCTTTCTGATAACACTCTTTCAAAATTGATGAGGGAACTGGCCATAGCTGCTGTGCCTCATGGCTTTCGGTCGTCGTTCCGGGACTGGGCAGGTGAAGCGACTCACCATCCCCGCGAGGTCATCGAGTTCGTTCTTGCGCATGTCATCAACGACAAGGCGGAAGCCGCTTACGCACGTTCCGACCTGTTCGAAAAACGCCGCGGAATTATGCTCGATTGGAGTGTCTTTCTGGCAACACCACAGAAAACGCCTAATGAAATCAACGCTTAATTATTTAGGGCAGTAGAAAGAAGTCTGATTTGCGTTTCTTTCGGTGCCCGGAAGTAATTCGTCAGAAAACCAGTAAGTTAAGTCGTTGACGCCCTTCCATTCGCCGTTCTAACCAGCGGTAACGGATTTGGAGGAAGCAATGAACACTAATCGGATTATGCGTAGACCCGAAGTAGAGCAGGTCATTGGTTTGAGCCGTAGTGCTATCTACGCTGCAATGGATCGAGGTGATTTCCCTCGTCCTATCCAGATTGGCAGGAGAGCCGTTGGTTGGAAATCGACTGATATCGACAGCTGGTTAGACAAGAGGCCTGTATCTAACGGTTGGTAAATAAGTTAAATTACAGGGTATTATTCATTTAATTATATTAAACTTATTTCAATGTATCTTTAGATAAGTATCTTCCATACCTTACAGACAAGGGCGGGATTACACCGCCCCTGCTTGGGTTTTCCCCGAATGCAAGTTAGGTCCTTTCCGCAAGTATCCCTAGGACGCGCTCTCGGTCAAAGTAGGAACATGAGTTGCGGAAAGTAGGATGCTCTCCTGACCTTCCTTCAATATATAGCCAACCGCATTGCCAGTCAGAAACTGGACGTCGTATTTGGGAAGATACCAACTGGACCTTTCCCAACTCGCAATGAATGCGTTACGGAACTCCGTGAATTTTACACCCGGCGGCAACTTAATGCAACCATGTATGTGATTTCTGCCAAATCTCCCACGTTCTACGGTCGATAAGTTCGATAACCTTCTGCGTCGTTGCCGTCCCCGCCGAAGGCGTTTCGCCGTATCGTTTAGTAGACCGGTCATTGCACGGTCATATGCTTCGCGGTCGCCATTAATAAAAACACCGCGATCGTTCTGTATGCCTTGCTTCACGGACAGGGTGAAGAATACTTCTGGCTGTACTTCCCTTTCAATACTTTCTGCAAACTTCTTCATATAATACCACTTACTACACCTTTCTTGGTATCGCAGCAAATGCACTGCGCTGGGTTCGATATATCGAATGTCATTGACTGTACATCCCGTTTCTCCAAGGAAAGTGTGAGTTGCGGAAATATTTAAGTATTGTCTGAAAAGAATGCAGACAAAGTAAAGCCATTAAACTCTAGGTCTTCGTAATATGCACAAGAACTTTTGCGTCATACCAATGCCGCCAATAAAGACATTAGAGCGTCGTTCACGTCGGGCGGTACAATAGTAGCATTGTTACGGGAAAACGTCTGTGCGGCCTTCTTAGGCGCCGTAGCGTTGATCCTATACCGCTTACGATGCTCATCGCTTCACAGGCGAACGGTCGCACATTGGTCGCTGTATCGGACATTCCTTCCCACGCGAGGAACGGAGCCGTGCCGCTTCAACATTGCGGGTATGTTGCTTGATCGCTTCCGTGACGAAACGCCGACTGGCATCACTATCGGCGCTTATGCCACCGGCAACGATAGCTGAACCCCAGGAACGGCAAGTACAGCCTTTGCCCTCTGCGCTGCACTGACAGCTTGCCGGTACTGAACGGTTGCGTAGCGCTCGGCCTCTTCGAAGCTGTAGGGTGCCCATTCATCTGACGGGTAGACCTCGTCGTAGATTGCCCGTGCAGTTTCGCGAAGGGCGGCATCATGTTGCAGGCTCGGCATCGGCTCGACTCGCTTATGGTCCCAAGCCCGAGATGGTAGAACGAAACAAGAACGCATGGCAACGGCGACCTTTCAGAGGCCGTGGAGTGAACCGTATTGCGCTTTGCCTAAGCGCCAGCCATTACGGCGGTGCCCTCCTGCAAAATCAGGGGGCGGGGCTTGGAATCCCCGTGGTCACGTCGCTCGGTCGAGTTTTCGGCCGGGTGCCGCCGTGCTGTACAGGGTTCGTCCTAAAAGCGGCGGGCCTTGTGCGACGTGCAAGGATTCCAACGCCCGGCTTTTCGCCGGGTGGTCCCTGAATTGAACAGGGGGAATATTTCATGCAGTTTTATATTGGACGGCTGGTCATCGGCGTCATGGCCTTGGCTCTAACGGCATGTGAAATGCCTGCGCCGCCACCCTCTAAAGAAGATTTGGAAAGGGCTGCGAAGGCCGCTTTCGAAACGAAGGTGCAGGATGCCGTGAAACGCATTCTTCGCGATCCTGAATCTGCACGTTTCGGAGAAGCCGGAGGATACTTCCCTGACGATGAGACTGCCTGCGGTGAGGTGAACGCGAAAAACGCTTTTGGTGGGTATACCGGTGATGATCATTTTGCATATGATCACGGGCGGGTTGAACTAATGAGTGATGACTCAAACGCTTGGATGGTACTTTCCAAGAAATGTACGGTATCGGCGCAGAAAAATACGCTTATTATCCTCAAAGGATTACGTGAAACCATCACCAGTAAGACATATCCGGCAGACCGTAGGGAAAAGGAACTGCCCAAGCTGAACCGACAGATCGAAGAAGCCGAAAAGGCGGTGGCGCGCAGCTAAGCTAGGCTCGCTTTTCGACCCGCTGGATAGCTGCACGGGTGACACCGTATTCAGTGGCTAGGACGCCCAAGGAAACGCCCTCTGCGCGTCGGGCTAGGATTTCCCTATGCTGCGCGTCTGTAAGGCTCCTTGGCCGTCCTAGGGCCTTCCCTTCGGCCTTTGCTCGCTGCAATCCGGCTTGGGTACGCTCAATCAGTAGATCGCGCTCAAACTCCGCCACGGCGGCAATAACCTGCATCGTCATACGACCGGCAGGGCTGCACAGGTCAACGCCACCAAGGGCGAGGCAATGTACCCGAACACCGATCGCGCAAAGGTTATCGACGGTCTGCCTAACGTCCGTGGCATTGCGGCCTAGCCGATCCAGCTTGGTGACAACGAGCACATCACCGGCTTCCAACCGATCAACCAGCTTGGCAAACCCCTTGCGCTCCATAGCTGCAACAGAACCGGACACGGTTTCGGTTACGATCCTACGGGTATCAATGCTGAACCCGGCAACTTCAATCTCGCGAACCTGATTGTCGGTCGTTTGATCGATTGTACTTACCCGGCAGTACCCAAACACCCGCGCCATGACCCGACTCCGTATCGATTTCCTGTATTGATACTGCCAGTGTATCTAAATGGTGTCGAGTCTATTTTATGATACACACAGCAGCGGTGTATCGGAAACGACCGTTTTCCAACTAACGTTACATACAATCTGACGTGGGCTTTTTTATCGTACTGGCACGGACGGGATCAGCGAGCTAGCGTTGTTGAAAGATGGGACTAGCCGATGATCGAACGTGAGATTGAGTCCATAGGATCGTTTCTTGCCGCCAGGATCGAAGATCGTGCCCGGTTTAACGGCGCCACATGGTACCGCGGGCATTCCGACGCGTCTTGGAAATTACAACCAAGCTACATACGAAAAGAGCGTCCATTATCCGAAACCTCGTTGATATCCCGTTTTCGACAAAGCGCCGCCATGTTGACAGAACGGATGCCGAAGGACGAGTTCGACTGGCTATTCCTAATGCAGCATTACGGCGTTCCTACGCGTCTATTGGATTGGTCAGAAAGCCCTTTGGTCGGCCTATACTTTGCTCTGGAAAATCACAGTGTCTCGCCTGACACCGACGCCGCCTTATGGTGCTTATCCCCAACAATTTTAAATAAGAACGCAAACATAGTAAGTGCAGATGAACCAAACTACATACCATCTTTCGAAGATATAGAACTACAAGGATATATCCCAAGTAGTGTAAGGCAGAAACACCGGCTAGAGCTATATCCAGTTGCAACCATTGCAACGCGGAATAATGCCCGAATACAAGCACAGCTCGGCACTTTCACTATTCATCACGCCAACCCCGTTGCTATCGAAGCCGTCGGTGATAAAAGCCATATCATCAAGTACGTAATTCCAGCCAAACACAAAGAGACTATAGCAAATGAGGTTGCGGAGCTTGGAATAGACCGCTTCTCATTGTTTCCAGAACTAAGCAGCGTTGGCTTAATATTGTCGGGATTAATCGGATGAGCTACGTAGATACCTCGATGCTTAAAAATAGCACTATTATGCTATTATATTCAGAGCAGGATGAAATCCTAACTGACCCACCTTACCAGCGGATGGGAGGCGTATGGAATATTGAGAAAAAGCGCCTTCTAATTGACTCGATACTAAACGATTACGATATTCCTAAAATATATTTTCACGCCTACGTTCGCCCGGAGCTTACCGAACTAGGGTTTAAGTACGCCATCATTGATGGACGACAACGCCTGGAAGCGATCTGGCAGTTCATGGATGATAAGTTTCGTCTTTCTAACGACTTCGAGTATCAGCGTGATACGTCAGTTAACTTGGCGGGATTATCTTATGGAGATATTGCTAAACGTTATCCAAAAATTAGAATTAAGTTTGACTCATTCGTACTGCCCGTCGTTACGGTTACAATCGCGAATGACGATCTTGATCTGATTGAGGATATGTTTTCCAGGCTGAACGAAGCCGTTCCATTGAATGCGGCGGAGAAAAGAAACGCAATTGGTGGACACGTTGTTCGTGCAATCAACGCCGTTTCGAACCATCCCTTTTTTGTTGAGAACGTTAAGTTCAGTAATTCCAGGTATCAGCATAAAGAAGTTGCAGCGAGATTTCTCCTCGTCGAGGACAGCCTGGCAACACATGGCAGAATAGTCGATACGAAAAAGATATTTTTAGATGCCTTAGCAAAGCGCTATCGAGTGAGGGGTGAACCTTACATTGAAGACATTAAAAATAAGGTGTCGCTGGTACTAGATGAAATGTACGCAGAGTTTTCTCTATCAGACGAGCTGCTAGCAGCACAGGGTTCGATGGTAGTTTATTATCTAATTTTCCGCAACGCATTGGACATGGGCGAAAGCAATAAGGTCAGTCGACGCGGACTATTGGATTTTCGGAAAGAACTAGCGGAAAATCGCAAGCGCGCGGAAAACGATCTGGAATCATCATTCCAGTTGCTAGAGTTTGACCGATTAAACCAACAGGGTACGAATGACGCATCGAGTATCAAGGAACGCGTTGCGATAATGTCGGCTTGGTTGAATCTTAGCAAAACTGATGTTTCGTAGGTAGAACGCAACTTACGATCGCAATCGCCTTGTTCAAACGCTGCTGATTGGCTTAATTTGCGCTTACTAAAAAGTGGCTGGATGTAAGTTTAGCTAGTGCTTTATAAAAGCTATCAGCGCAAAGTATTACCTGCAACTACGAACGACAAAATATCGTATTAACTTCACTTTCGTAACGATCTTTATTGCCGAGCTGCTAGCAGCATCCGCTCACGAAACAAGTAGGTAATCCTTTTTACAATTCTAACGAACGTCGCAAGTGACTCGATAGAACATGCGAAGGTAAGGCATATGAGGATACGCAATAAAACTGGGAATGCGTCCTTAACTGCATAGGCTGCGACCGGCATAGGGTATTTAAAACGCTCTGGAACGAAGTCGAGCGAATATGGTAGATAGGCATTTAAGAGAAGCATTCCACACGATAGGCCAACGCTACATATGGATATGAAATTGAAGTAGCTTACATTGTAGAATATTTCATTAGAAAGAACGCGTAATTTATGCGCCTTCTCCTCATATTCTAACTTTTCGGAAACAATGTGGACGGTCATAGGGTTGGCAGATAAGTAGAACAGAACATTAAACGCAAAACCCACAAGTATCGACTGAACTGCTATTAATCCGGTATAAAGATCGTCGTGCAACCTTCCAAACAGCATTGCACCTACGGTCGCAAATGCCATTATGATAAGATATCGCTTTACCGGCGAAGTTGGCTCGCCAGTTCTATAATTGTAGAAAGTAGCAGAGTTTGCTTTAACAATATCACGAACGTTAAACATCGGATATCGCCGATATTACCTTTCCGCGGAGAATCTCAATCATCTTGGCCTTTGTCGGCGCGGCTTCGGGATGGCCGTCAGCGTTGAAACTCGTATCAAGATGGAACTGGGTCGCAAACAATCCTTGCGCTATCATGTAGACAGTCTTAGTTCGGCCATTCACTTTCCCGATTACAGTGCAGTCGGCAACGTCACTATCGACGACGTCGATTAGGCCGCTATCGCGAACAATTTCCGAAGCAGCTTTCTTTACTGCTGCAACGTCTGTTCCCATCACCGGAAGGAGTTTTTTCTTCACCTTATCCGCAAAGTTTTCGTCCTTTCGTCCTTTTTTGAACGTCACAAGAGCCTCATCGGTCAATGTACCGCGTGCAGCAATTTCGGTTGGCTTACGAATCACCCTGACGCGTACCTCACTTGGCTCGACGTCTTCGAAAAGAGCTGAATCTTGTCGAAACGAATGCGAGACTACGTTCTTGGAGTCGGAGATGAACGAGACTATCGTATTCTTGATGCCTTCGTAGCTGCCGAATAAACCGAGGTACTGAACGCCGATATAGATTCTCTGGTCGGCGCCGTAGTACAATAGGAAGTAGAATGGTCGTAAGCTAATGCTATCGGCTGGGATTTTCCCCACGGCAGTATTCTCGTATGCATGACCCCAATACGCTGCCCTATACCCGCCAAAAATTATACTAGAGCTGACTAGTTCTATATTTTCGAGTGGTACCAATCTTTTGAAACGAACGGCGTCTTTGACACCTTCCGAGCTTAAGTCCATTAGCGGCAAATCCACTAACCGTTTTGCCAGTGCCCTAAATTCGTCAGCAGAGAAGCCCCACTGGCTACGAATTCCGTCGTTCGATTCGGACTCCCGCGTCAGATAGTGGAAGCTTACGGTAACGACTTCTTTCTTCCTAACTTTAGACAAGTTCGTTTTCCCCTCGCTTCGCTGACACCGCAGCTACGTAAGAGTCACAAACTTGAATTTTAAACGCAAGGAAATTGCCAGCCTGGCCTCCGATTGGCCTCAAAACAACGCGCTATCTCACCGCTATATGTTGGGTGAATTGTTGGGTTTCGCACCGCGCGACCGTCTAAAGCGCTCATAAATAAGCTGAATGCCAAAAACCTGGCGGAGACGGAGGGATTCGAACCCTCGGTAGGAGTAATCCCCCTACGGCGGTTTAGCAAACCGCTGGTTTCAGCCACTCACCCACGTCTCCCGAGCGCGTTGCGCCTTGGAGTGGGGGCCTATAACGAGGGTTTGGGTTGCGATCAACTCCCTACGTCGAACGTAATTGCCGGCCGATCGAACGCGCGTTCATTGCAGGGACAGGCGCTTGGCCGCTATCGTGCGCACGAGGGCTTGCATGCGGGGAGTAGCGTGATGAAACGGTTGATCGGCTGGATGGCGCCGCTGTTGTTGATAGCGATCCCTGCCGAGGCGCAGGTGCGCACCGTCGACCCCAATGATGCGATCGATGGCGATCTGGCACCTGCGCCGCAGCCGACGCCGCGCAGCGACGTGCCGCCGGCCTATCGGCAGGAACCGGTCCAGCCGGCCCAGAACCAGCCGCCGGTGAACCAGACCCCACCCAGCAGCACCACGACCAGTACCGCCAACGACACGTTCGAACGCGACGACCTGATCGGTGCGGCGGAAGGCGTGTTCGGGCGCGGTGCCGAAGGGCTGGCCGGCATCATCGAGAACATCCTGAAGGATCAGGGCAAGCCCAACGCCTACATCGCCGGGCGCGAAGCAGCGGGCGCATTCGTCGTCGGCCTGCGCTATGGCTCGGGGATCATGAACCATCGGGTGGAAGGGCAGCGCCCGGTCTATTGGACCGGACCGTCGGTCGGGTTCGACGTCGGTGGCGATGCGACCAAGGTCTTCGTACTGGTCTACAACCTCTACGATTCGCAGGAGCTATACAAACGCTTCCCGGCAGCCGAAGGTCGCGCCTATTTCGTCGGCGGATTTTCGGCGAGCTACTTACGGCGTGGCGATGTGGTCATGATCCCGGTGCGCCTCGGCGTCGGCTGGCGGCTCGGCGCGAATGTCGGCTATATGCGTTTCAGCGAAAAGCAGCGGTGGTTGCCATTCTAGGGGCAGGGGCGGCCCGCAACTGCGGGACTCGCCCAAGCCCGGCCGACGACGCGGCCTTTGTCCGCGGTGCGGGCAAAGGAATTATCGAGAGCGGGTGAAAGAAGAAGCGTCACCCCGGATCACGTCCGGGGCGACGATGACCCTATCGCCCTACTCGCTTCACCCACCCCGAAAAGCGGTCGATTCGAACCGGACCGGCGCACCCAGCGCTTCCCCGACCAGTTCCGCTTCCCACATCGCGGTCCGTCCGCGCACGATCGTGCCGACCGGACGCCCCGTCAGCGTATCGCCGGTGAACGGCGACCAGCCGGCGCGCGACGCCAGCCAGCTTTCCTCGACCGTCCAGCGCCGCTTCAGATCGACGACGGTAAAATCGGCGTCATAGCCGAACGCGATCCGCCCCTTGCCCGCCAACCCGAAAATCCGCTGCGCTCCGGCGCTGGTAAGATCGATCAGCCGCTGCAGCGTCAGCCGCCCCTCCGCAACATGGTTGAGCAACAGCGGCAGCAGCGTCTGCACGCCGGGCATTCCGCTCGGGGTCGCCGGATAGCGCTTCGCCTTCTCCTCGACGGTGTGCGGCGCGTGGTCCGATCCAATGACGTCGGGCACGCCCTGATTCAGCCAGAACCACAGCCCGTCACGGTGCGCCCCCGACCGGATCGGCGGGTTCATCTGTGCATAGGTGCCAAGCCGCGGATAGGCGTCCTCGCCCGCCAGCGTCAGGTGCTGGGGCGTCACCTCGCACGACGCGATATCCTTGTTCGCACCCAGCAATTCCAGCTCGGCCGGGGTAGTGACGTGCAGCACATGCACCCGCCGCCCCGCCTCGCGCGCCAGCCGCAGGATGCGCGTCGTCGCGATCAGCGCGCTTTCGTCGTCGCGCCACACCGGGTGCGACGCCGGATCGCCGCTCACCCGCTCACCCTCGCGGGCGATCATCCGCATCTCGTCCTCGGCATGGATCGCCACGCGCCGTTGGCCCGATCGCAAGACGCGCAGCAGATCGTCATCCTCCGACACCAGCAAATCGCCGGTCGACGATCCCATGAAGACCTTGATACCGGCCGTGCCCGGCAACCGCTCCAGTTCGTCGAGATGATGCGCGTTGCGCGCGGTCGCCCCGACATAGAAGGCGTGATCGCAATACATCCGCCCCTTGGCACGGGCGAGCTTGTCGGCGATCGCTTCCTCGGTATCGGTCGCCGGCTTGGTGTTCGGCATTTCGAACACCGCGGTCACCCCGCCCATCACCGCCGCGATCGATCCGCTGGCAAGGTCTTCCTTATGCTCCAGTCCCGGCTCGCGGAAATGGACCTGCGTGTCGATGACGCCGGGCAGGATGTCGAGACCGGTACAGTCGATCGTCTCGCCGGCATCGCCCGCCACACCGATGCCGGCGATCCGGCCGTCGATGATGCCGATATCGACGCGCGCCGCGCCGCCGGGAAGGTGGACCGTGCCACCGGTAAGCTTGGTATCGAAGGTCGCCATTGCCGCCTCTTGTAGCCAGGGGGTGGGCCGTCCTACCTGTTGACCATGACCGTTACCACCCCCGGAACCTGGCTTGCCGACCGCGCCCTCCTGCGCATCGCGGGCGACGAAACACGCGCCTTCCTACAGGGGCTGGTGACGCAGGACATGGCAGCGGTCACCCCCGACACCTCGCAATGGGCAGCACTGCTGAGCGCGCAGGGCAAGGTGCTGTTCGATTTCATCCTGTGGGCCGACGACGACGCCATCCTCATCGATTGCGAAGCCGACGCCGCCGATGCGCTTGCCAGGCGGCTGACGCTCTACCGGTTGCGACGCGCGGTAACGATCGAGCGCAGCGATGCCGGCGTGCACTGGTCGCCTGCGGGCGGACGCGGCGTCCCCGATCCCCGTCTGGCCGAACTCGGCTATCGCTGGATCGACGCGCCGGGCGATCCGGCGCATGGCTGGACCGGGCACCGGTTACGCCACGGCGTGACCGAGGGCCGCGCCGAACTGGGCGACGGTCAAACACTCTGGCTCGAATGCAACGCCCGCGAACTGAACGGCGTCAGCTTTACCAAGGGCTGTTACGTCGGACAGGAAAATACGGCGCGGATGAACTATCGCTCGACCGTCAACCGCCGGTTGGTGGTCGTCCCGACCGTCACACCTGGTCCGCGCACCCGCTTCATCCACGAATCGCTCGGGCTCGCGGTCGAACATCGCCGGATCGACGACCTCGGCGAGGCACTCCGCCCCGACTGGCTGGCCGCTGCTCTCGCCGAACCTGCCTGACCGCGCGTCAGAACAACTCATCGAGCAGTAGATCAAAATCGATCTTGCGCTGGTCGGGCTGGGCGACGCCGTAACGTTCGAACATCCGCCGGGTTAGTCCAGCATCGAATTCGTCCAGACAATAGCCAAGGATCGCCAGATCCTGATAACGATCGGCGACGCCGACCCGCCCGAGATCGATGCAGCCGACAACCCGCCCCTTCTCGATCAGCACGTTGTCGAGCGAGAAGTCGCCATGGGTCACGACCGCGTCGGGCGACAGCGGCAACAACTGCCCCATCGCTTCCCAAACCTGCCCGGCGCTCCAGCCCTGCCGCGCGTCGTCGAAATCGTCTTCGTCGATCAGCCCGGCCTCGATCCGCGCATGCGCCGCCGCAAGCCGAACACCGTGCCCGCTATCGAACGGACAATCGCTGACCGGAATGGTATGAAGCGACCGCAAGAACTCGGCCAGCGCATCGACCACTTCGTCGCCGCGCTTCGGTTCGGCATCGAGAATCTGCCACGCGGTCCGTCCCGGCAGGGCCGTCGTCAGCAGCCACGCGGTATCGGTCGTCACCTCGCAACGTACGAGTGCCGGTACCGCGATCCGGCCGGTCAGCCAGCGTAACCGGACCATTTCGTCGACGATATCATCCGCAACCGTGCCAGTGCCGTGTTTCAGGAAGCGTTCGGGCGCTCCTGCCCTGCCGCGTACCCGGTAGATTGTCGCTCCCGACTCTCCCACGCGATCACGTGCCCAGCGACACCCGGCTACATCGGCCGTGAACGCAGGCGGCACTTCAACCGGCGCGCATGTTGTTTCGCGTTCGTCCATATGCCCCCTTTAATCCAGACCGCGCCCCGCAACGCGACGTGCACAAACGAAAAGGGAGGCCGGTTGCCCGACCTCCCTTCCGAGAATTCCGCTTCGACGACGAAGCTGAATTACATGCCCGAACCCGGACCGTAGGTGATTTCCACGCGACGGTTCTGCAGTTCGCGGACGCCATCGGCGGTTTCGACGCGCGGACGCGCTTCACCGAATGCCTCGGTCGAGATCGAACCACCCGAGATGCCACGGCCTTCCATGTATGCACGGACTGCATCAGCGCGACGCTGCGACAGACCGACGTTGTACTGGGCCGAACCCGAACGGTCGGTGAAGCCTGCCAGCATGACCTGGGCATTGCCGCACGACTTGTAGTTCGAGATGGCGTTGTCAAGAATGCCCGCCGCTTCCGGCGTGACGTCCGACTTATCCCATTCGAAGAACACGATGTACGGTCCTGGCGTGCAAACCTCAACAACCGGCGGCGGGGTATCGACGACCGGAGCAGGCGGCGGAGCGACGGGTTCCGGCTGCGTCGGAGCCGGCGGCGGCGGGGTCGGCGCACCGAAGTTGAAGGTCAGGCCACCCAGCAGGCTGTGCGACCGGAAACGACCGTCATAACCAACGCCACGAACGTTCACCAAGCGAACGTCATCGGCGTTGAAGAAACGATACTTCAGCGAAACGTCAACGTTTTCGCTCAGCGGCGCGCGGATACCCGCCAGAGCCTGCCATGCGAACACGGTGTCCGAATCGTCGAGCGCCGCGAAGCTGTTGTTCACGCGATAGTCGTGCGCCTTGACGCGTGCGACACCGGCACCGCCGCCGACGAAGCCGCTGATGGCATCGTCATCGCCGAAGTCGAGCAGGGCATTCGCCATGAACGACAGCGCCGAGGTACGGCCACCGCCGCTGTACGTGCCCGCGCCGACCGCAGTCGACGGACCGGTTGCGATCGAACCGGTGGTACGCAGTTCGTCTACCGACGCGCTCTTGTACGCAACTTCGGTTTCGATGCGCAGCGCACCGAAATCGTAACCGACGATGCCACCGACGTCATAGCCGTAGTTGCTGTCGACGGTGGTGACGCCACCGGCCGGCGTGGTCAGATCATAGTCGATATCTTCGACGATCATTGCGCCGCCTTCCACACCCACATACCACGCGTTGTCGCGGGCGAGGGCGGGAGTTGCGAGCGCAGTGGTCGCGAGCGCCAGTGTGACGGCAAGCTTCCGCATTCTAGTCCCCTTTCACAGTTGTCCTACAGACAGCGCAAACCAAGTATCGAAGCGTTAGTTTCCACGCAAGCGCACAAAATCTGCGGTGTTGCACGATTACAACGGAATCAGGTGGCGATCAGCCCATGCCCGCGCAGCGCTGCCAACACGGCCGACAGCGTCTTGCGCGCCTCTTCGTCACGGACCGAACCGCCCTCTGCGCCTGCGATGGCAGCGCGTTGCGATCCAATCACCGGCACCCCGTCGATCGTCAATCGCGTACCGCGCAGGTCGCCGACACGCCACGAACCACCGCGGAACTCCACGGTCGTTTCGCTGGCAGACCACCAGAGCCGCATGCCGTCGCGCGGGGCCGCGAACCGCCATCCGCCCACCGTCATCCCCGCGAGATGCCGCGCCTTGCCCGCCCATGCACCGGTCGGCGTCGCCCCGACGATCCAACAAGTTCCGACGATCGCATTCGGCGGCGGCGTGTCCTCCGCGACCCCGGCGACGCATCCATGCAACAGCATGTCGATCAGGGTCAGCGCCTCGTTATGCGTCATTTCCTTCTGCGCCTGCGAGGCGTGCAGCAGCGGCAGCGACAGGCGGCTGGTCTGTTCGGTCATCATCTCGTCTCCGGTCGATAGATTGTCGTCGCCGCGCCCGACGGGCCATGAATGCCGATCTGGCGAACCTCGATGGGTAGCGGCATCGTCGGCAGCGCGATGCGCAGCAGCGGTTCGGCGATCTCGATGGTCCGCGTACCGCCCAGCGTGACGCGATACGCCTCGCGCTCCTCGCCGATCGGCACCTCGACGCCGTCGCGCCACGCCACCACACCCCGCGCGCACCGTATCCAGCGCAATTCGAGCATGTTCTCCCGCATCTCGGCGGTCAGGTGGACCGGCGCGGGCGGCACCAGCCCCCGTCCTGCCGGAACGATGGTCGCGGTGGTGACGTCGTCGGCGGCGATCCCCACCGCCATCGCCGTCACCGTTCGTCCGACCGCCGGTACAGGCTCGTCGATCCGCCGCAGCGTCGCTGGATCCAGCAGCACGAACGCCTCGCCCGCCACGTGCCCGGCCATCGCCGCCGCGGTTCCACGCCGGCCGCGCCATAGTCCCGACAGCCGCCAGCGCGCGACCCCGATCCGCTCGGCCCGCGCGAACTGCACGATTTCGTCGCCGATCAGCGCCGCATTGCCGCCACGGTCGATCGCCGCCGCATCGATCCCGGCCAGCGTCATCGCGTCGTGCAGCAACGCGACCTCGACGCTGTTCATGCGGTCCTCGATCAGCGCACTCGCCGGTCCGGGCGGCAGGGTGACGGTACCGATCACTGCCGGGGCCGCGCTGTCGCCGATCTCGCTCCAGCCACCGGCATCGTCGCCGGTCAGCACCATCGCCCGCCGCCAGCCCGCCTGCGTTCCCGCTGCCAACGCCGCGATGGCCGGCACGCTGTCGCCTGCCTCCGCCGGCAGCTCGACGAGCATCAGCCGCGTCCGGCCCGCGACCACATCCGCCGCCAGTCGCGGCTGCCCGACCGCCGCCGGGGCCGGCAGCGTCGCCGCCGCGATCCGCACCAGTTCGATGGTGATCCGCATCGCCTCGATCCGGGTCCGTCGCACCCGCCACGCCCCCGGCTCGCCCGCGATCGTCACCCGGTCGCCCGGCGCGACATCGATCGCACGCCAGTCGAGCACGACCGTCCGCACCTCCCCCGCCAGCACTGCGCGGGCGGCGATATCACCCGCGATTTTCGCCGCCCCCGCCGCATCCAGCACCGCCGGCAGTTCGATCCGCAGCATCCGGCGCGCACCGCCGGGTCGCAGCACCTGCTGCACCCCCGCCTGATAATCGCGCGCGACATCGTGATAGGCGATGGCGACGTCGCTCGGGCTCATCGGCGGCCGCCGCCATTCGGGTGCTTCGCCGACCGGGCCATCGTCGCGGATCGTTCGCGCCGGTCCGCTGCCGATCCGCAGCAGCGTGCCCTCGCCATCGGGCGCATACCAGCCGCCCAGCGGATCGACCAGCGCCGCCACCGCATCGCGCACCCGCGCACCGCTCGCCGCATAACCGATCAGCACCGGCCCGGCCGTCTCCGCCCGAATCGCGCCATCGCCCAGCGCCTCGGCGATCCGCCCGACCGCGACCGGCGCATCGTCGGCGATCACCTCGAAGGTCAGCGACGGGATACGATTGCCGAAATCGGCCAGCGCCAGATCCTCGAACACCGCATAGGCGATGCCGCGATGCGCCGGGGAGTTGCCGATCCCGACGATGCTCTCGATCAGCGGATCGGGCGTCTGCGCCTCATCCCCCGGATACCAGCGAAATCCGGTCCGCGTCTTCCAGTCGCCCGCCGCCCCGCGCAACAGCTTGCCCTCGGCCCAGATGCGCCCGATCCCCCGGATCGGCCGCGCCGACAGCGCTACCGCGAACGACGCGGAATAGCTGTAGTGCCGCGTCCGCGCCGACCCCTTGCCGCTGGTCGCCGACGCCTCGCGCAGATCGGTCGCCCAGATCACCGTCCCCGCCACCCGCATCGTCCCGAACAGTTTCGGGATCGCCGCGCCATAGCTGGATAGCTGCACCTGCAATTCGCGCAGCCGCGGCCCGTCGCGCGGCGGCCCGGGGAACAGCTGGTCGTCGATCGCTCGCCCGGCCATCGCACCGATCGTCGCGCCGATCGGCCCCGCGATCGCGCCACCCACCACGGTCAGCACCACCGTCGCCATATGTCTCTCCTATTTCCGCCAGATGCTCAGGATCGGCCACGGCACGTCGCGCCGCTCGACCACCGCCCGCGCCACCGCATCGGCGTGCAGGATACCGCCCCCGGTCGACAGCCCCAGATGCAACTGCCCCGGCCCGCCCAGCAGCAGCAGCACATCGCCGGCCATCGCCCGATCGACCCGCCGAAACCCTGCCGCCGCCAGCACCGTCACGACCCGCGTCGCATCGCCGCTGCGCCCGGGATAGTCCGCCGGCACGTCGACCTTATGCGCCCAGCCGACCAGCCCGACACAGTCGAACCCGCCCGCCCCGCGCCCCTGCCGCCGGAACCGCACCCCGATGACGCTGCGCGCCCGTTCGAGCGCGCTCATGCCCCCGGATACCGGGTCAGCAGGTCGATCCCCGGCAGATACGGCTCGCCCCGAAAATTCGCCACATTGCCGAACCGGTCGCGACAGGTGTCGAGCGTGCCGTCGCACCCCTCGGCGATCTCGACCAGCGCGCCCTTGCCCTCGAACCGCGGCGGCAGTTCCAGCGTCACGCCGGCCGCGTCCCCGGCAAGGATTACCGCCGACAGCCCGCTATTGGCACCGCCGATCCACCGCAGCCGCCCGCGCGCAAAGCCCGCCCCGCCCGCCAGCGACAGCCGCGCGCCATCCTGCGCCGTCACCCGCACCATCCGCCGCCGCCCGGCCATCGCCACCCGGCACCGCCTGTCGCCCAGCGTCGCGCGGCACCCCGGCGAGGTCGCCTCCACCACCGGCGCATCGAGCCGCACCTCGCCCCCCAGCAGTTCTGCCGAGAAACGCCCGCGCCGCGTCTCGACCCCGCCGATCCGCCCCGTCGCGACCGGCACCGGCGTCCCCGGCGTTTCCCAGTCGACCGCGAACACCGCCACCCGCGCCCCGTCATAGCGCCCCGCCATCAGGTCGCGCTCACCGATCGCGGCATGGCTCAGCGCCCCCTCGACCGCCATCACCGGCGCGTCGAGCGTGTCGTCACGCACGATCGCCGACGGCACCATCCCCGGCGCGGCGCGATACAACAGGCCATCGACCACCAGATCGCGGTCATGCGCGGTGAGGCCGATCGTCACCCCGTCGCGCCGGTCGATCCGCCAGCACCACGTCAGCGTCGTCACCGCGCTCATGGCTCGCGCACCTCGATCAAGGGCACGCTGGCGGCGCTCGCCGCGCCAAAGGTCGCGCGCGCCACCTGCAACCGGTCCTCGGCAAAGCGTACGGCCACGTCGAACGCGAAGCCCGCCGTTACCGCCACACCCCTCGCCGGTGCGACATCGAGCTGCACCCAGCCGCCGGCGACCACCGCAAAGCCCTGCGTCTCGACGCCACCGACGCCGACCCGCACGCTGCCCGCCACCGGCCGGGTGATCCGCCGCACCATCGCACCGTATCGCTTCACCAGCGCGAACCGCGTCGTCATCCCGTCGCCGGTCCCGATCGCCACGTCGCCGAATGCGGGCGGCACCCCCGTCGCGTGATCGAACGGGTCCTGCAACCGGAACCCCCGCGCCGGCCCCAGCCGTGCCCGAAAGAAATCGAGCAGCACCGCCACGTCGCGCTCCGACCGGACGCCCGGTCCGACATCATAGCGCGTGCGCGGTTCGGCCCAGTCGACATTGCGCGCCTCCGCACCCCCGGCCCCCACCGCGATCGCGGTCGACGTCTCCGGCATCACCTCCGCCTGCGCGCCCAGCGCCAGCGGAAAGCGCACGTCATCGAACGCCTCCATCGCTCCCTCCTCCTCGAAATAGGTGAACCCGTCGCGCAACACCTGCGGCAGCGCCCAGACGAACGTCTCCGCCACCCCCCGCGCCCGCCCGACCTCCGCCGCCGCCGTGATCGCCGGCCACTGGCCACGATCCTCATGCCGCAGCACGAACCCCGAAAAATAATGCTGCTCGTCGACCGGATAGCCGAGCCGTGCCCCCGCCGCGCTCACGCCGCGCGCGGTCGACCCGACATTGCCGGTCGCCGCCCAGTCATAATCCTCCAGTTGCAGCACATCGAACGCCGGTTTGGCCCAGCCGACCGGCAGATTGGCCCGCTTCACCTGCGGACTGGCCGCGTCGAGGATCGTCGGCAGATAGGCGAGCAGCAACGCCTGTTCCGCCCCCGCCCCCCGCGCGGTCGCGACCAGCGCCGCCGTCGATGCCGCCAGTAATTGCCCCGCCCGGTCGAGCACCGCCCGCTTCGCGGCGGTCAACTCGCCGCGAACATCGTCGATCACCACCGGATTGCCGCCGAGTGCCGCCTTCGCCGCCGCATCGTACAGGCAGATGCGATGATCGGTCGTCACCCACCACCATGGTTCGCCGACCTGAAACCGCCCCTTGCCCCCCGCCGCGCGCGCGATCCCGACGAACGCCCGCGCCACCGCCTGCAAATACGCCATGGCCCCGCCATGCGCGGGCGACAACAGCGTCGATGGCGGCACCCATCCGGTCAGCGCCGGCGACCCGTCGCTCGCCCGCTGTTTCCAGTCGCCCCAGCAATGCGCGTCGAACAACTCGTAACTAAGCGACCAGATAGGATCATAGCCCAGCGCGTCGGCACGCGCCGCAAAGTCGCGATGCCACGCCACGCACGGGCCGTTCAGCACGCCCCCGGCCAGCGACACGAACAGCTCGTCGCCTGAGCGTTCGAGCCGGAAATAATGGCTCATCCCGACATAGTGGACGAGGGCACCACGATACCCCAGCCGCAACGCATTGTGCAGCAACCGCGCGGGCGTCAGGTGATAGCTGTCGTCATAGCCGCTCGCGATGCGCAGCCCATGTTCGGGCACCACGACCTCACCGATC
This sequence comes from Sphingomonas sp. Leaf62, assembly GCF_001421915.1. Lineage (NCBI taxonomy): Bacteria > Pseudomonadati > Pseudomonadota > Alphaproteobacteria > Sphingomonadales > Sphingomonadaceae > Sphingomonas > Sphingomonas sp. Leaf62. Next base: position 211,008 of record NZ_LMLN01000004.1, read on the forward strand.
GCCAGCACCGATCCCGGCCCGTCGCACCGGATCGCCGACAGCTCGACCCAACCCTCCGACGGGCTGCTGAGAAATCCGTCGCCCGCATCATAGTCCGGCGGCACCAGCGACACGAACATCCGGTCGACATCGCCCGCCCAGACCGGCACCGCATCGTCGGGCAGCCGGTACCCGCCGACGACGTTCGCGAAATCGATCGCGATCTCCGCATCGTCGGGCGTCCCCGTGGCATAGTTCCACAGCCGCACATACCACGCCCGCGCCACCCCCTCGGCATCGCGCCCCTCGATCGTCAGCACCGGCCCATGCGTCGCATCCAGCGGCCGAAGCCCCGCCGAGCGCCAGCGAAACCGCAACCGGCAGTCGCGATAATCGCGCGACGTTGCGTATCGCAGCAGCACATGGTCGTGCCGATCCTCCGACGCCCAGATCAGCCCCGCCAGATCGTCGCGCCGATAGAATACGCATGTTACCCGCAGCGCATCCGGCGCGGTCGTCACCACCGACGCCATCATCGGTCGCGGAAAATCGACGGTCCAGTACACCGGATCGAACCGCGTCAGCACGCCTTCGTCCTGCACCGTCCGCTGTTCGGCCAGCCAATGCCCCATCTCAAGCCTCCATCAGCGCGGCACGCACCGCCCGCGCGACCTGCCGGCTCGATTGTTGCAGCGCGCGCGGCGCATCCTGCCCCGGCGCATGGACGGTGATCGCCACCCGCACGTCGCGCGCAGGCCCGCCCTGCATCGCCACCACCTGTCCGCTGCTGGTCGGCACGAACAATTCCGGCCCGCGCTCGCCGACCAGATAGGGTCGCGCCGGGCTGACCGGTCCGCCCGTCGCCCGCCCCGGTGCGCCGCCGACCAGCGCACCCAGCACGCCGGCGATCCCGCCCGCCACGCCGCCGCCACCGCCGCCCGACCCCAGCACCGCCGCCGCCGCGATCTCCGCCAGCACCTTCAGTGCGGTATCGCGCAGATCGTCGAAATCCAGCTTGCCGGTGCGGATCGCGCGGCCCAGCGCGGTCTCGATCGCGCGCCCTGCCCGCTCGACCCCGCCGGCAAACGGCCCGTCCAGACTGGCCTGCATCGCCGCCACGTCGCCGGCGAACCCGGCGGTATCGGCGCGCACGCGCACGATCAGCCGTTCGATTTCCTCATCCATCGGGAAAACGCTCCTTCAGCGTGTCGATCGTCGCGCGGTCGCAGGGGGCGGGCGCATCGCCCCGCACCGCCTGCACCAGCGCGCCCAGTTCGGCGGGCGTCGCCGCCCAAAAGGCGTCCGGGCACCACCCGAACGCCACTCCCGCCAGCCCGGCCGCCCGGGCCGCGCCCTCGGCAAAACTCACCGCCCGCCCAATATCTGCGCGATCAGTTGTTTGAGCGCCGGCGTCGCCGCGGCGATCCCGGCCGCCGTCACCGCATCGGCAAACTCCTCGCGCGACATCGCCACCGGATCGCGCAGGCAATGCCACAGCAGCGCAATCAGGTCGGCCAGCGTCAGCCGCCCCGCCGCCGCCCGCTCGACCAGTGCGAACAGCGACCCGACCTCGCCCTCCGCCGCGACCAGCGCGGCAAAGCTCGGCCGCAGCACCAGCGTCTCGCCGCGCACCCGCAGGCTGGCCTCGCCGCGCACGGCATTCGCCGCGCCGCTCATGCCGACACCACCGGGCCGGAGGATTCGAGCGCCAGCGTGTAATTGCGCTCGCCATTATAATCGCCGGCATAGTCGAGCCGCGTGACGAGAAACCGTCCGGTCATCGTCTCGCCCCCTTCGAAGGTCAGCCGATACTCCTCGATCGTGCCGGCCAGCGCATTGGCCCGCAGCCGGACCTCCGCCGCCGATCCGGTGAACACCCCCGCCCCCGACACGCTGACCGACCGCACCCCCGCGCCCGACAGCAGTTCGCGCCACCCGCCCGAATCCTTGCTGGTGATCGCAACCGCCTCGCCATTGACGCTCAACTGCGTCGTGCGCAGCCCCGCGACCGTCGCATAGGCCACCGGCACGGCCCCGTTCCCGATCTTCAGCAGGAACGCACTCCCCTTCTCCGCCGCCATGTCATTCTCCCGATGTTGCAAATCGCAGTCCCGCTCCCCTCCCTGACAAGGGAGGGGAGCGAAAAGCTCACCCCGCCAGCATCCGCACCCGAAACTCGACCGATCCGATCCAGCCCTTGCCGTCGCGCACCACCCGGCTGCGCACGAACACCAGACTGACGATCCGCCACCCCGCCAGAGCCGCAGGCGCGGACAGCACCGCCCATTCCGCCGCCGCCGCCAGCGTCCGCAGCCGCACCGGCACCTCGCCATCGTCGAACAGTTGCACGACCACCCGCCCCTCGCGTCCGGCGGCATCCTTGGTTCCCCAGTCGGACAGCACCGGCATGTCGACCACGACAAAGGGCCGCGCGGCACGCACCGGCGGCGCGTCGAACACGCTCGCCCCGGTCAGCACCGTGCGCAGCCGCGCGACCAGCATCGCCTGCAACAGCGTCCCCGCGATCATCGCCCCCACCCCGCGATATCCTGCAACCGCGGATCGACGATCGTCCGCCGCGCCAGCCCCTTGCCCGACAGCACCACCGCATCGTCGACTGCTTCGGCCCGCACCCCCGGCACCGCCGCCGCTGCCGCAGCTACCCGTGCCTGCATCTCGGCCGCCCGCCGCTCGGCAACCGCGATGCCCCGCACCAGCGCCGCCCTCATCGCCGCGCCCCCGTCAGTTGCATCCGCCGCCACGGCCGCCACAGCGCCCCGACCGCCGCCGGGGGCGCGGCGCTCGCCGTTCGTTGATCGAACAGATGTGCGACCAGCACCACCACCCCTTGCGCGACCGCCGCCGGCACCGCCTCCCACGTCGCTGCGATCCCGGCGGTGAAGTGCACCGGGCTGGCCGCCGCCATCCGCACCCATCCCGTCCCGTCGGCATCGATATCGATCGCCGTGACCGGCGCGACCGCGACGATCGCGCTGACCGGCCCCACCGGCAGCGCCCGCCACTCGCCGCTCGCCGCCATCATCGCCTCGTGCGGCCGCGCGAGGATCGCGGTCCCGGTATAGGCCTCGGCCAGCGCCAGCGCGCTCGCCGCCAGCCGATCGATCACCGCATCCTCGGCACTGCCGGTGATCCGCAGATAGTCCCGCGCCGCCGCGCGCACCCCCGCGATCGCCGCCGCCGGAAAAGGCGCTGCGCTCATATACATCTCCCGTTTTTTGATCCGCTCACGCGGATGGCGGTGCCGGCCCGCTCNCCCCACCCGGCCACCCACACGGTATTCTCGATGGGTGGCCGGGTGGGGGGAGCGGGCCGGCACCGTCTCGGGGCGGGCTATCCCCGCCCCGACCCATTAAGCCGCTGCGATCTTCAGCAGCTTGATCGCCTCCGAATTGACCACCGCCCCGCCGACGCGCTTGGTCGCGTAGAAATGGACGAACGGCTTGTTCGAATACGGATCGCGCAGGATCTGCGTCTCGGCCCGCTCGGTGATCAGATACCCTGCCCGGAAATTACCGAACGCGATCGGGAAACTGCCCGNNNCCGCGATGTCCGGCATGTCCTCCGCCTCGACCACCGGATAGCCCAGCAGCGTATCGGGCTGCCCCGCCGCCAGCCCCGGCATCCACAGGAACGCGCCCTCGGCACTCTTGAACTTGCGGATGCGCGCCGCGGTCTGCGCATTCATCACGAAGGTCGCACCCTGCCGATACGCCCCGCGCAACGCCTGGACCAGATCGATCAGCCGGTTCTCGGGCTCAGCGCCAAAGTCCGCCGCCGCCCCGCTCGCCAGATACTGCATCGTCCCGAACGCCCGCGTCGCATCGCCGGTCGCGGCGGTCGGCCCGGTCAGGAACCCGCGCGGCCGCCCGACGCCGTTACCGCTAACGAACGCCTGCCCTTCCGCGCGGGCGAACTCGCTCGCGATCTCGCCGGCCAGCCATTGCTCGACATCGAACGCGGCATCATCCAGCATCGCCTGACTCGCCGCCGGATTGGCGTAGAGCTCGCCCATCGGCGGTGCGATCTCGTTGAAGGTCGGCGTCGCCGTCTCCGGCCGCGCGCCGCCTTCGCTCGCCCAGCCCGATGGCGTGCCGCCGCTGGTGACCAGCTTGCGATAGCCCGCCGTGCCGACGCTCACGACCTGCGCGATGCGGCGGATCGGGCTGGCACTCTTCAGCGTCGCGCCGATCATCGCATCGATCTCGCGCGGCACCGCCACGCCGCCCGCGGCATCGCTGGTCCCGGCCACCGCCTTGGTCTCGACCTCGGACCCGCTGCGCACGAACGCACCGAAGCCACCCCCCGGCGCGGCCCCGCTCAGCATCGGCCGGCTGCCACCGACACCCGCACCCGAAAAGCTTCCCACCAGCGTATCGATCGTCATACCCTCTTCCCCATGCAAAAAGGGGCGCCGCACCTGCGACACCCCTTCGGTTGAAAAATGATTGTGAAACCGCAGGATCACCCGTCCTCGACGGCATGAATCCGAGCCAGCGGCTGCATCGGCTGCGCGACGATACTGACCTCGACCAGTTCCGCCGCCGCGATCGTCCGCCACGCGCCCTGCTGCACCTGCGTCGCGCGGTATCCGAACGACAGCCCGGTCACCGCCCCGCAGCCGACCAGCCGTGCCGCCTCGCCCCCGTCGATCCGACCGATCACCCGCAAGCCCCGCGCATCCTCGCCGGCCAGCTCGACCGTCCCGATCGGATCGCCCCGATGCTGCCACAGCAGCGGCACCCGCCCGACCGCCGTCAGCGCGCCGGGCAGCACCACATCGCCGCCCCGGTCGGCCCGCCCGAAGATCGCGGCGTACCCTGCGAACCTCACCGCGCCCATTCGGGCCACCCGCTCTTCACCGCGATCCCGACCAGCAGCAGCGCGAACACCATCCGCATCACCCATGCCAGCGCCGCGCGCACCGCCGATCGCTTGGCATCGCGCCACGCCTTCAACAGCTCGCGCAGTTCCTGCACATCGCCCGCCGCCGCCGCATCCGACAGCCCGATCCGCGCCATCGCCCGGCTCGCGCCCAGTTCGCCCGCCTCCTCCGCGATCGCCCGCAGCGTCTGCAGGTCGGCGCCATCGCTCGCCGCCTGTCCCATCAGCTGCGCCAGCAGCACCCCGTCGCCCATCGCCTGTCTCCTGCCATCTGTGCTAGCGGCGTGTCGGTGAGACCCCGCCTGCGCATCATCTTCGCCGCCTTCGGCGCGGCCCTCCTCGCCTTCACCTTCGCGCTGCCCGTGCTGAAGGGGAAACGCTGCACCCAGGCCGGGGGCAGTTTCGACCGCCTGACCATGACCTGCGACCTGCCCCGCTAAGGTCGGTCACAACCCCACCAACGCCCGCTTCTCCTCCGGCGTCAGGAAATCCGCCCCCGCCACCCGCGCCCACAACTGGTCGCGCTCGTCGCTCAGCGCCACCACCCGGTCGAGATCGACGCCAAGCGCCCCGCTCCCGATCCACCCGTCGATCGCCTGCCCCAGCGCGGCCAGCACCCGCTCGCCCAGCGGCACGATCGTCTGCCGCCACAGCGCCCGGTTCGCCTCGCGATAATTCGCAAACGTATTGTCCCCCGGCAGCCCCAGCAGCAGCGGCGGCACCCCGAACGCCAGCGCGATCTCGCGCGCCGCCTGTGCCTTCAACCCCACGAAATCCATGTCCGCCGGCGTCAGGCTCATCGCCTGCCATTTGAGACCGCCGTCGAGCAGCATCGGCCGCCCGGCATTGGCCGCCCCGGCAAAGGCATCGTCCATCTGCGCGCGCAGCCGGTCGAACTGCTCGCCCGACAACACCCCGCCATCGCCCGGATCATGGACCAGCGCCCCGGAAGGCCGCGCGGCATTGTCGAGCAGCGCCTTGTTCCACCGCGCCGCCTCGTTATGGATCGCCACCGCCCCCGCCGCCGCGCCCAGACACCCGAGGCCATAATGATCGTCGAGCGGGTGGAAGCCGCGAATGTGCACCACCGCCGGGCGGCCCGCGCCGTCCTCGGCCGCGATGCGCGTCACCCGCTCGCCCACCCGATACCGGTACGCGACCGGCCAGCCCGCCGCATCCGCCTCCACGGTCACCCGCTCGGGCCGCAGCGCATACAGCTCGCCGATCCCGCCCGCCCCGTCCTCAATCAACTGGATATAGGCATTGCCGTGCAGCAGCAGTTGCGCGGCCACGCTCTCCAGCAATTCCTGCCCCGCCGACCGCGCCGCGACCAGCGCCACCGCCCGCGCGTCGCCCACGACCGGCATCGACGCGACCCCCTCCGCCACCAGCCGCACCGCGCGCTGCGCGATAGGATTGCCCAGATAGGCGGCGCGCACCTGCGCCTCATAGCCCTGCGCCCACCCCCCCGCCGCCGGCCCGCTCCCCTCGCGCCACAGCACCGCACCGGTGCCGCCACGCGCCAACACCGGACGCGACCCGTCGCGCCCGGACCTGCGTCCGAACCATTTCATGGCAATTCTCCCGAAACCAAAGATGACCGCCCATCTTCCCTCTCCCCTTTCAAGGGGAGAGGGTTGCGCAGACTTGGTCTTTGCACAGCAAAGGCCTAGTCGAAGCTGGGAGAGGGGTCAGCGCGCAGCGCGCGAGCCAAAGGCTCGCTCGATCCCCCCNNCCCGAACCGTCGCGACCCCGCGCCGCCCGAACATCAACTCCTGCATCGCCCACACCATCGCATCGGCCCGGTCGGGCGACCGCCCCGGCCCCTGATAGCCGCCCCCGGCGATCAGCCCGCACAATTCGTCCTCCAGCGCCGGGAACGCGCCGACATGGAACGCCCGGCCATGCTCGTACAGCGCCACGATCGGCTCGGCCCGCGCCGCCTTCCCCCGCGATGCGTGGACCAGCGTGACCGGCAAGCCGGCCTCCGCCGCGCGCAGCACGCTGGCGACCATCGCCCCGCCCTGGTTCGATTCCGCCACCACCCGGTCCGCGCCGTGCCGCGCCGCGCATGCCGCGACGGCCCCGGCCCAGCCCTCGGGCGACAGGCCGGCCACGCTCGCATCGGCCAGCACATAGCCATGGCCATCCTCGCCAAGGCCCACCGCGACGATTCCGCACGCATCGCCGTCAACCCCCGCCGGCGGATCGACCCCCACGACCACCCGCACCAGCGTCGGCGTGGTCGCCACCCGCCGTTCCTCGATCAGCGATCGTTGCCACAGCGCGCCTGCCACCTCCTCGATCAGCTCGCCGTCCAGCTCCTGCCGCCCCAGCCTCGTCCCGGCATAACTGCCCTCGACCTGCGCGACATAGCTTTTGGGCAGATGGACATTGTCATAGGTCCGCCCGCCGGTGATCCGCACGCCCGGCATCGCCCGGATGCGCCGCAGCAGCGGCACGACGCGCGGCGTCGTCGTCACCAGCGTCTGCGGCTGCTCGCCCAGCCGCATCCCCATCATCAGATTGTCCCATGTCGCATCGGCATTGCGCCATTTGGCCAGCTCGTCGCACCACGCGATATGGTGTTCGGGACCGCGCAGGTTCTCGCCGCTCTCGGCGGCGTAGATATAGGCACGGGCACCCGAACCGAATTCAACCAATCCGTGCGACGGCCGATAGGTCACCGGCCCGAAATGCCGTCCGATCGCCAGCACGCCGGCGGGTCCCCGGATCATCACTTGTTCGACGTCGCGCCGGGTCGCCCCGACCAGCGCGATGCGCAGGTCGCGCCGATCGGCTGCCTGTTCGCAGACCCATTCGGCACCGGCATGGGTCTTGCCGAACCCGCGCCCCGCCTGGATCAGCCATACCGTCCAGTCATTGTCGGCGATCGTCTGACCGTCATGCGCCCACAGCTTCCACCGCGTCGCCAATTCGCGGCGGCGGTGCGGTGTCAGGCGCGACAATGTTCGTTCGAGTTGCACATCGTCCATCTCGGCCAATGCCCGGACCAGCGGATCCATCTCGCTCATGTCCGACGCTCCAGCTTGCCACGCATCGCCTTGATCCGCTTGATGAGCATCGCGTCCGTTTCGGCCTGCGTCGCCCGCAACTGCGCCTCGCGCCGCCCGGTGCCCTGCTTGACCAGCGCCTGATGCCGATCGAGCAGACGGATCGCCTGTTCGACGCTGATCGGGCCGGTGACGACCTTGTCGGGATCGCCGGCCGGAACATCCTCCAACGCGGCGATCGCTTTGGATACCAGCATCTCTTCCAGCCGGTCGTACCCGGCCAGCAGCGCCATTCGCCACTGTTCGGCAAAGGCAACGTCGCGTCGGCGCAGGGCATAAACGCTGGCCTGCGTCAGCCCGACCGCTTCGGTCGCCGCCCGGACGTTACAGGTCGCGGCTACATGGTCCAGAAACTGCGCGCGGCGTGATGGCGTCCATCCGGCGGCGATCCGCTGCTGTTGCACCGGTCGCCTGCCGCCGCTGGTAAGCACTTTCTCCCGCTCCATCGCCTTCCCCCCGATCGCGTGCCCCGGACGCGAAACGGGGCCGAAGGCGTCGCCGCCCGGTCCCGATCCGCAATTCCTCACTGTTCCTGTTTTGTGCCAGATGAGCGTGACGATGTCAAGCGCAATGTTCCTATTTGGTTCGTTTTGCGCCGGCCATGGCGACGGGCGCACCGCATCCCCATATAGGTTGCATCGTTGGCAGATGGTCCGTAGGCGCCAGCGACCGGGAGACTCGCGTGCTTCCGCTTACGCTGTTGGGAGCGTCGATTATGGACCTCAACGATTTGCTGCACCGCCATCAGGTGGCGCTGATGCGCGCGGCCTCGGCCGCCACGAACGAGGCGCGCGAGTCGCACGACGGCACCGCGCGCTGCTACGAAACCAAGATCGAAACGGTGCGCAGCATGCTCGGTGCATCCGGCCGGATGGTGGCGGCATGACCGCCGCCCCCGACACGCTGGCCGACCTGCCCGCCGACGCCGTGGCCGAACTGCCCGTCGAGGCCGTGGCCGAAGCGCCGGTCGAAACCCCGCGCAAGCCAGGGGCGATGCGCTTCAAGCGCAAGTACACGACGGTGCGCCTCACCCCCGATCAGGCCAGTCGTCAGGGTCAGGTCGCGACCAGCGCCTTTCGCCGCTTCGGCGAGCGCGACAAGGCGATGGCGTTCCTGAACGACCATGACGACGCCCTTGGCGGACGCCCGCTCGACCTCGCGATCGCGAGCGCGGAGGGGCTGCAAAGCGTCGAAGCGGCGATGCTGGCGCGGACGGCCTAACCACGCATCAATCCATCTCGCGGGGCAGGCGCTCCGCGAGAGGCGGATCGATGAAGGCCTCTGCGAACGTCGCACGCGCCATCACCGCGTGACTATACTCCGCAGGCTTCGGTCAAGGGAGGCGCGGCTTCCTCCCCCCGTTCAGTTCGAGCAGCTTCGAGCCTGTCGAGAAGCGTCCGTCGAGAACCCGGCCCGCTTGAGCCACCCCTCCTCGACAAGCTCGAACCGAACGGGCCGCGAGCAAGGGCCGCCCTCACAACCCCGCGAGCATCGCCTCCCACGCCGCGACTTCGTCCTCGCGCCGCGCCACGATCCGCAGCGGCCCGACCGCACCGGTCGCCGGATCGACCTCGATTTCCCCGTCCCATGCGAACGTCGCATTGCCCGCGATCGTCACCACGTCGCCGACATCGGCCGTCGCGCGCACCATGCCGCCCCGGTTGAAGACCCGCGTCTCGACGCTCCAGCCGATCCGCCCGGTCCGCGCCGCCGCCAGCGTCGACGCCGCCATCGCGCTGCCGCAGCTGTTGGTCAGCCCGACACCGCGTTCATAGGTCCGCACGAACAGCGCGCGCTCATGCCCCTTTTCGCGCAGTTCGACGAAACTGACATTGGCCCGCGCCGGGATCAGCGCCGGTCCGCACTCGCACCAGTCGCCCAGCGTCACCAGCTCGCCATCGTCGACCGCATCGACGAACGCCACCAGATGCGGGTTGGGCATGGCGACGGCGGTGAAGCGCCGCTCGCTCGGCAATCCGGGGATCGCCGCCTCGACGAACGCCGCGTCGCCAACGGTCAGCCCGACGTCCGCCGGCCGCAGCGATACCGGTCCGACCTTCGTCTCGATCGTGGTGACGCCCATGGCGATCGGCGCGACCCGCCGTGCCTCGGCATCGCTGACCTTCAGCCGCACCCGCCCGGCCTCGGTGCCGGTCACCTCGAACCCCAGCCGTGCGGTACAGCGCAGGCCGTTCAGGCACGTCTCCGCCTCCGACCCGTCGGGATTGAACATCCGCATCCCGAAACTATGCGAGGAATCTTCGCCGGTTAGCAGCAACAGCCCGTCGCCGCCGACATCCCCCGCACGATCCGCCAGCGCCCGCGCCACCCGCGCCCATTCGGCATCGGCCAGATCGATGCCCCGCGCATCGATCAGCGGGAAATCATTGCCCGACCCATGGCAATGCACGAACGAAAACTTCTTCACCCTATCTTACTCCGTACCTTGGCAAGGAACCCGCGCTCCGCCTCCAGCCGCCGGGCAAAGGCCGGCCGCGCCAACATCCGGTTCAGATAGCGCGCCAGTTCCGGATGGCCCCCCGCCTCGATCGGCGCGGCCGCGTGCAGCGAACTCGCCAGCGCGCTGGTCACCGCGATATCGGCCAGCGTGAAACCGTCCCCGACCAGAAAGTCGCGCCCCGTCACCGCCTGTTCCAGATAGGCGAGGATCGGCGGCCACTGCTCGCGCTCGGCCCGGTCCGCCGCCGCCGCATCGCCCGGCACCCCGCGCAACAACGGCCCGACCACTCGATTGAACAACATCGTCCTGCCCGTGGCGAAGATCACCGTATCCGCCAACTCGTCGAACCAGATCGTCCGCCCGCGCGGCCGCGCATCGGCCGGGATCAACGCCGGTTCGGGATGTTCCGCCTCCAGATAGGCGATGATCGCGCTCGAATCGGACAGGGCGTAGTCGCCGTCGACCATCGCCGGGATCTGCCCGAACGGGCTGATCGCACGAAAGGCGGGTGTGGTATCGCCCGGCGCGGTCGGGACCAGCTCGGCTTCCAGCCCCTTTTCCTCGGCAAAGACCACTGCCTTGCGCACGAAGGGCGAGATGGTCGATCCGTATATCTTCATGGGTGCGTCTCCATTGGCCCCGACAAGGGGCGACACCGGCCCCCGGCCTGTGCCACAACCGGTAGTGGTGACGATAGTCCTCCTCCTCGCGGTGATCGCCCTGTCGGTCGCGCTGGCCCGGTTGCAGCGGCGCGTCGCGGCGCTGGAGGCACGACTGGCCGCCCCCACGCCGCCGATCGCCTTGCCCGAAGCGGCGGCACCGGCGGCACGCGAGGCGCACCGCCCCCGCATCGCCCCGCCTCGCCCAAGGTTGCCGCGACCGACCATACCGAGCATCGATTTCGAAACGCTCGTCGGCAGCCGCCTGCCGGTGTGGATCGGCGGATTGGCGCTGGTCGTCGGCGGCATCTTCCTCGTGCGGCTGTCGATCGAGGCGGGGTGGCTGACCCCGGCGATCCGCACCGCGTTCGCCGCCGCCTTCGCGCTGGCGCTGCTGATCGGCAGCGAAGCGGCCCGTCGCCTGCCTGCCACCCATGACGATCCGCGCATCGCCCAGGTGCTGGCCGGGGCCGGCATCGCCTCGGCCTATGCCACGCTCTATCTCGCCGCCGCGCTCTATCATCTGGTCGATCCGCTTGCCGGGTTCGCGATGATGCTGGCCATCACCGCGCTCGGCCTGTTCCTCGCGCTGCGCCACGGTCCGCCGACCGCGGTGATGGCCTTGGTCGGCGGGTTCGCGGCGCCGTTGGTCGCGGGCTATGACGCCGCCGGCATCGGCGCGCTGCTGGTCTATCTCGGCCTGTTCGTCGCCGCCCTGCTCAGCCTCGCCATCGTGCGCGGCTGGGCGTGGCTGGCGATGAGCGCGCTGGTCGCCGCGTTCGGCTGGGCGGGGTTGCTGATCGCGCTGGTCCCGCCCGACCGGCTGGCGGGCATCGGCGCGTTCCTCGTCGCACTCGCAGTCGCCGGCAGCCTCGCCGCCCCGCGCGCCGCGATCGAGCGCCGCTGGCTGCGCGCCGCGCCGCTGCTGGCGGCATTGGTCCAGATGCTGGCGATCGCGCCGATGCTCGATTTCTCGGCACTGGCATGGGGCTTCTACCTGACGCTGTCGGCGGCGGCGCTGTTCCTCGCATGGCGCGACAGCGCGCTGCTGTCCGCCGCCATCGCCGCCGCGATTCTCGTGACCCTGCTGACCGCGGCCGGGATGGTGCAGGATGACGGCAACGCGACCGAATCGATGGTGCCGATCGCCATGCTGATCTTCGCGGGGGCCGGTGCCGGGTTGTCGCGGCGCAGCGCAGGCTGGGCATGGGTCGCCCTGATCGGCAGCATCTGCCCGCTGCTGGCGACACAGTTCTGCACGCCATGGATCGCGCGTCCGGCGCTGTGGCTGCTGCTCGCGCTGGCCGGGGCGGCGCTCGCATGGCGGCATCGCGACCGCAGCGGGACCGGCGATGCCGGACTGGTCGGGGGTGTCGCCACGGTCGCGCTGGCGGTCGGCATCCTGCTCGCCACCTATCTGCCCGCGCCATGGCTCGCACTCGCGCCGCTGGCGGCGGGTGGAGTACTACTCGCCGCGCTGCGCTTCGACCGCCATGCGATCGGACGGCTGGCCGCGCTGCCATGGCTGTTGCTGATCCTCGCCGCCGGCGAACCGATCGCGCAGATCGGCGTGGCGCTCGGCAAGTCGCTCGGCTTCGACGTCTTTCCCTATGCCTATCTGCCGCGCGCCGCCGATGCCGCCACCCTCATCCTACTGCCCGGCATCGCGATCCTCGCCGCGGCATGGCGCGCGCCGGCGCTGTTCGCCTCGTTCCGCCGGGTCATCGTGCCGATCGAGATCGCGCTGACCGTCCTCGGCAGCTATGTCCTGCTCAAACAACCCTTCGCCATCACCACCCTGCCCGCCTTCCAAGCCAACGGGTTCGTCGAGCGCGTCCTGCTGACCGACCTCGCGCTGCTGGTCGGTGCCCTGCTGTGGCAACGGCATCGCCGCCTTGCCACCGCCTTCCTCGCGCTCGGCCTCGCGCGTCTCGTCTGGTACGACCTGCTCGGCCTCAATCCGATCTGGATACCGCAAGCGGTCGGCCCGCTCCCGCTGCTGAACGCCGCCACGCTCCACCTCGGCTTCGCCGCCGCGCTGGTCTGGCGGCTGCGCGACTTCCCCCGCCGCAGCCTGATCGCGGCGCTGCTCACCCTTGCCGCGACGCTCGCCACCATTCGCCAGCTGGCGCATGGCACGCTGCTGACCGGTCCGGTGTCGACGCCCGAAAACTGGGGCTATTCGGCGGCGATGCTCGGCCTCGCGATCGTGTGGCTGTGGCGCGGCCTGTCGGTGGGCAGCGCCGACCTGCGCCGCTTCGGCCTCGCGCTGCTGACCCTCACCACGCTGAAGGTCTTCCTGATCGATGCCGCCGCGCTGGCGGGCGTGCTGCGCATCCTGTCGTTCATGGGGCTGGGCGCGGCGCTGATCGCAATCGGCTGGGCGTATCGGAAGTTTCTGGTTGCGGCACCGGCCCGCTCCCCCACGGGGCCCCCGCAAAGTAATACTTTGCGGGGCTGACCCCACCCCACCACCCACGCAAGTATCATGAATGGGTGGTGGGGTGGGGGAGCGGGCCGGTGCCGTCTTCCTCAAAACCGGTAATGCGCCGCCAGTCGATCCAGCGCCAGCGTAAGCACCAGCCGCCCGGCCCGCGCCGGCCAGCCCAGCGCCTTCTCCGCCGCCGGCAGCCCCTCGTTCGCGCACACCGTTCGCCACAGGATGTCCGACAGCCCCGGCCCGACCGCCGCGATCGCCGCATCGAACCGGGCCTTGGCCGCGACCTGCCTGCCCGACGGGTCGATCGCTGCGCCGTTGCTGCCGCGTGGCGCACCGTCCCAGCGCATCGTCACCTGCGGCCCCAGCGACGCGCGTTCGAAATCGCCGCGCAGCCGCTCCCCCGCCTCGAACTGCCGACCATCGACCAGCGACCGCGCCTTCAGCCAGTCGAGCGGCGATTCACGCAGGTTGACCGTCACCCGCCGCCCGCCCGCCGCATCGCGGATCCGCCCGGCCTCCAGCCGCCGTTCCAACAGTTCGCGCATTCCGTATCTCCCATCACCGAGTCCGGCGGGCTTGCCATGGGGTCACGCTTGTAGGAAAGCGATTGTACCAGATGGGTTTGCGAAAGGGCCATTGATGATTACCGCCATCCGCGAGGTGCGCCGCGCCCGCGGGCTGACGCTGGAGGAGGTCGCGATCCGGTGCGTACCCCCCACAACCGCGCAGACCATCGGCCGCCTCGAAACCGGCACGCGGACCGTGTCGGTCGGCTGGTTGAACCGCATCGCCGGGGCGCTGGCGGTCGATGCCGCCGATCTGGTCCGCCTGCCCGAACGGCCCGACCTGCCGGTCGCCGCGCTGCTCGACGCGTCGGGTGCCGCCGCACCGCGCCGGGCGATGAGCGTCACCCCGCCGCGCATCGAACCCGATCTCGTCACCGTGATCGTGCAGAGCGCGACCGGCGATTATCGCGCCGGTGACCTCGTCTGGTGCCGCCGCCTCGCCCCCGCCGATTACCTCGCCGCGCTCCACCGCGACGTCCTTGCCCCCGGCCCCGCCGGCCGCTTCGTGTACGGCCGGCTGCTCGCGTTCGACGGCGACGCGGTGTCGCTGCTCCCGACCCGGCTCGGCGCCAGTCCGGTCGCGCTGATCGCCCCGTGGCTCGCGGTCGCCGAACGGCTGGTGCGCAATTTGTGAGCCGGCAACGTCGCCCCCGGACGAAACGTTCGAACGGGCGACGTCGGCCGTAAACAAGCCGTCGTCCCCGCGAAGGCGGAGACCCATAGACGCAGCGGCGCGCTTCCTGCCCGAACGTCAGCGTGTATGGATTCCCGCCTTCGCGGGAATGACGAACCGATGGGAGCACCCCCAATTCCCCCCGCCCCCGACCTAAAGCGTCGTGACGCCCCCTCCTTCCCGTGTTAGCCCTGTGCCATGCCCCTATCGGCCACCGCCTCCGCCCGCGAAATCCTGACGAACCTTCACGACGTGATGGCGTCGCGAAGTCCGGCGCAGGCCAAGCTCAACTCGGTCGTCCGCATCATCGCCGAGGCGCTCGATAGCGAAGTCTGCTCGATCTACCTGCTGCGCGAGGGGCTGCTCGAACTCTTCGCCACGGTCGGCCTCGCGCAGGAGGCGGTCCACGTCACCAAATTCGCGCCGGGCGAAGGGCTGGTCGGCACCATCGTCGCCAATGTCGAGACGCTGAACCTTGCCGAGGCGGCGAGCCATCCCGACTTCGCCTATCGCCCGGAAACGGGGGAGGACAAATATCACAGCTTCGCCGGCGTGCCGGTCATCCGCCGCGAACGCGCCGTCGGCGTGCTGACCGTGCAGCATGCCGACCCGCGCCGCTATGCCGATATCGAGATCGAGGCGCTGCAGACCGTCGCGATGGTGCTGTCCGAACTCATCGCCAATGCCGACCTGATCGACGCGACCGCCGGTGCGTCGATCCGGCCGCAGGCGACCGGCGCGGTGCGGGTGCCCGGCTTCAAGCTGGTCGAGGGGATGGGCGCGGGCGTCGCCGTCTTTCACCAGCCGCGCATCGTCATCGAACATACCGTGGCGGAAGATACCGAGGCGGAACGCCACCGCGTCTATGCCGCGTTCGACAAGATGCGCGACCAGATCGAACGCATGTCGAACCAGGCCGAATTCGGCGTCGGCGGCGAACATGACGAGGTGCTCGCGACCTACAAGATGTTCGCCTATGACGAGGGCTGGGCACGCCGCATCAACGAGGCGATCGACAGCGGCCTGACCGCCGAGGCGGCGATCGAACGCGTGCAGCAGCGCACCCGGATGCGGATGCGCGAGATCAAGGACCCGCTGCTCGCCGACCGGATGCACGATCTGGAGGACCTGTCCAACCGGTTGCTGCGTATCGTGTCGGGCCAGCTCGGCACCGCCGCGCAATTGGGCCTGCGACAGGATACCGTCCTGATCGCGCGCAACCTCGGCCCCGCCGAGTTGCTCGAATATGACCGCCGCCGCCTGAAAGGGGTCGTGCTGGAGGAAGGGTCGCTGACCGCGCACGTCGTCATCGTCGCTCGCGCGATGGGCGTGCCGGTGCTCGGCCGCGTCCGCGACGTCCGCCGCCTGATCGCGGAGGGCGACCGGCTGCTGCTCAATTCGGTCGAGGATCTGCTGGTCATCCGCCCGACCCCGGCGATGGAGGAAGCGTTCGAGGCGAAGCTGGCGCTGACCCAGAAACGCCGCGCCACCTTCGCCGCGATGAAGGGTGAACCGCCCGTCACGCGCGACGGTCATCGCATTACGATGATGGTCAATGCGGGCTTGCGCGACGACGTCGCCGCGCTCGACCTGACCGGGGCCGACGGCATCGGCCTGTTCCGCACCGAATTCCAGTTCCTCGTCTCCGCCACCCTGCCGCAGCGCGAGCGCCAGCAGCGGCTCTATCGCGACGTACTGGACGTCGCCGGCGACCGCCCGGTCGTGTTCCGCACCGTCGATATCGGCGGCGACAAGGCGCTGCCCTATCTCGACCATGCCGAGGGGCATGCCGAAGAGAACCCGGCGATGGGCTGGCGCGCGCTCCGGCTGGCATTGGGTCGCGAAGGCCTGATGAAGGCACAGGCCCGCGCGCTGATCGAGGCTGCCTCGGGCCGCACGCTGAACGTCATGTTCCCGATGGTCAGCGAACCGTGGGAATTCGACGAGGCCCGCACCCTGTTCGAGGCGCAGCGCGAATGGCTGCGCGGGCGCGGCAAGTCGCTGCCGACCGACATCCGCTACGGCGCGATGCTGGAGGTGCCAGCGCTCGCCGACGTGCTGGATTTCCTGTGGCCGAACCTCGATTTCCTGTCGATCGGCACCAACGACCTTACCCAGTTCCTGTTCGCCGCCGACCGTGCCGATCCGCGCCTCGCCATGCGCTACGACTGGCTGTCGCCTGCGATCCTGCGCTTCCTGCGCCGCGTTACGAAGGCCGCGCACGAAGCGGGCAAGCCGGTCGCGGTGTGCGGCGAAATGGGCGGGCGTCCCTTGGAAGCGATGGCGCTGATCGCGCTCGGCATCGACCGCCTGTCGATCACCCCGGCAGCGGTCGGCCCGGTCAAGGCGATGATCCGCACGCTCGACCGGCAGGCGGCGATGGCCGAGATCGACCGCCTGCTCGCCATCCCCACCCGCACCCTCCGCCCCGCCCTTGAAGAATGGGCGAGGACGAACGGCGTGGAACTCTCCTGAAACTCCTCCCCGCACGCGGGGAGGGGGACCGCCGCAAAGCGGTGGTGGAGGGGGCGCGCCCCGCAACGCAACGCAACGGCAGGGCATGCCGCCGCCCCACCCGCATGACATACGATCCCCGCCCCAATTCCCCGCCAACTCCCCGCTCCGGCGTTGACAGGCGCAGCCCGCTGGCCGAAACCCCTTCGCGACCGGGGGCTGGCAGCGGCGGGTAAGAAGGGTAGTGATGATGGACGGCGACGGCACCACGGGCACGCCACGCACGGCGGGCATGATGCTGCGCTCCGCACGCGAGGCGCAGGGCCTGACCCTGTCCGACATCGCGCAGCGCACCCGCATCCCCTTGCGCCACCTCGAAGCGGTAGAGGACAGCAAGTTTCAGGCGCTGCCCTCTTCCACCTATGCGATGGGGTTCGGCCGCGCCTATGCCCGCGCGGTGAATATCGACGAGACCGATGTCGCCCGCGCGCTCCGCGCCGAACTCGCCACCAATTATCAACGTCCTGAACCGCTGCAGGACCTTGAGCCGATCGACGTGCGCCGTGGTCCGTCGGGCGGGCTGGTCGCCGCCGCCGCCGCGATCGCGATCGTGCTGTTGCTGGTCGCCGGTGTGTTCTTCGGCACGTCGCTGTTCCGGCAGGACGAGCCAGCGGCCCCCGCCGCGACCGTCGCCGGCGATCTCGGCATGCTGCCCGAAGCCACCCCGACCGCGGCCCCCGGCGGTGCCAGCGTCCCCGTCGCCGCGCCGGCCAGCGGCGGACAGGTGACGCTCACCGCCACCGGCCCGGTCTGGGTCCGGATCTTCGACGATTCGGGCACGCTGGTGAACAAGGAAATGGCCGCGAACGAGCGCTACGACGTGCCCGCGACCGCCAAAAATCCGCAGATCCGCACCGGCCGCCCCGATCTGCTGACCGTCACGCTCAACGGATCGAACGTGCCGCCGCTCGGCACCGCCGAACGCGCGGTCACCGTCGGCATCAGCGCCGACGCGATCCGCGGCCGCACCACGCCCACGCCGACCCCCAGCCCGGCGGGTTAAGCGTGGCGACAGGCGACATGCGCCACAGTCCTCCCCGTTCCGCCTCGAAGGGCCTTTCCATGCGTACTTTCTTTGGCCTGCCGCTCGCCGCGCTCGGCCTGCTCCTCGCCCTGCCCGCCGCCGCCCAGGATCAGGGCGCGCTCGACGGCCGCGTCAACAAGCTCGAGCGCGAGATGCGCGCCGTGCAGCGCAAGGTGTTCCCCGGCGGCGCCCCCAATCAGGTCGAGCCGCAGATCACCGCGCCGACCCAGCCGACCGACATTCCCGGTTCCCCGTCGAGCGGCCCGCTCGCCACGCTGACCGCGCGGATCGACGCGCTCGAATCGCAGCAACAGTCGCTGACCGGTCAGCTCGAACAGGTGCAGTACAAGCAGCGCCAGCTCGAAGAGTCCTTCGCCGCCTACAAGGCCGCGACCGACGCCCGGCTGAAGACTGCCGAGGCCGGCGCACTGCCCCCCGCCACCCCCGGCGCGATCGCTGCGGCGGGCGACACCAGCACCGACACGCCGCCGCCGGCCGCCACGCGCGGTCCGGGCAATGGCGGCGGAACGCTCGGTACGCCTGCCGCCACGCCCGCCGCCGATCCGGCCCGCGCCGCCCGCGTGAACGCGATCGAGAAGCCTGCGACCGGCGACGCGGCCGAGGACGGCTACACCTATGGCTATCGCCTGTGGAACGCGAAGCTCTATCCAGAAGCGATCGCCGCGCTCCGTCCGGTCGTCCAGCAATATCCCAAACACCGCCGCGCCAGCTTCGCCCAGAACCTGATCGGCCGTGCCTATCTCGACGACGGCAAGCCCAGCCTCGCCAGCCGCGAGTTCTACGAAAACTACAAAAATGCCCCCGACGGCGAACGCGCCCCCGACAGTCTGTTCTATCTGGCCGACGCACTGACCAAGCTCAGAAAGACCAAGGAAGCCTGCGACGTCTATGGCGAGCTGACCGATGTATATGGCGACAAGATGTCGGGGACGATGAAGGCCGATATTGCGAAGGGGCGGACGGCGAACAAGTGTGTATGATGCACAGCTATACGCACATTGTTCATGCTGAATAGGGACTGAACTTGTCGAAGGCCCGTATCGAAACGTTGGTGTCGGTCCTTCGCGACGCTATTTCGACAGGGTCGACCGCTGCGCAGGACGAATGGCGGGGGATTGCGTTCGGGCCACCCGGTCAGACTACGCGCCTATTCGTTGCCGGAATGACCTCCCCCCACCCACGCCGTTCGGTTCGAGCAGCTTCGAGCGAAGTCGAGAAGTGTCCGTCGAGAACGGGTCGTTCGAGGCACCCCCTTCTCGACTACGGTTCTCGACAAGCTCGAACCTGCGCTCGAAGCAAACGGGGAGGGGCAGGCGAACGGATCGGAAGCACGGCGGGACCCGTCCCAACAACACGCCCCCACTCCCCCCAATGACCCTCCCCCCCGAAGCCATCACCCGCTTCACCACCGACCTCACCACGCTCGCGCCGGCACCGACGCCCGCCAGTCCGCTCGCGGTCGCCGTCTCCGGCGGCCCGGACTCGATGGCGATGCTGGCGCTTGCCACCGCCGCCTTCCCGAACGCGGTCATCGCCGCCACCGTCGACCATCGCCTGCGCCCCGCCGCCGCGCAGGAAGCCGCGATGGTCGCCACATGGTGCGCAACCCACGGCATCCCCCACGCCACCCTGTTCCCCGATCACCCCCCGACCGGGGCCAGCATCCAGGCACAGGCCCGCCACCTCCGCTACGCCCTCCTCGCCGACTGGGCGCTCGCGGCGAGAGCCGGCGCGCTCGCCACCGCGCACCATGCCGACGATCAGGCAGAAACCTTCCTGATGCGCGCCGCGCGCGGTTCCGGCCCCGCCGGTCTCGCCGGCATCCGCCCCCGCTGGAACTTTCGCGCCGATCGGTGGGCCGCCGACCCGGCCCGATCCCCTGCGAACGCCGGGCTACGGTCGGATCGCAAGGCACCGGCCCTCCCGATCATCCGCCCCCTCCTCGCGTGGCGTCGCGCGGACCTACGCACCCTCGCCGCCGACCTGCCCTTCATCGACGACCCATCGAACACCGACCGGCGCCACGACCGCACCCATGCCCGCGCGCTGCTCGCCACCGGCCAGATCGACCCGCTCGCGCTCGCCGCTGCCGCCGCGCATTGTCGCGACGTCGATACGGCGCTGACCGACACCGTCGACTGGCTCTGGCGCACCCGGCGCACGGCCGATGACGCAGCGACCCGGATCGACGTCACCGACCTCCCGCGCGAACTTCGCCGCCGCCTCGCCCGCCGCGCGATCGGCGACGTCCGCGCGACTCACGCCGTCACTGAAGGCCGCTGGTCCGACGCCACCAATATCGAATCGCTGCTCGACGCGCTCGAGTCGGGGAAACCCGCGACCCAGGCCGGCATCCTGGTCGTGCCAAAGCGCCAAATTTGGCGGTTTTCTTCCGCTCCGCCGCGTCGTTCAGTCTGATCGACGTTGTTCCATTGTCATTAACCTTCGCTGGCCTATCTTGTGGTTACTGAGAGGTAACACGTCCGCATGAACGACAACGACAAGCAGAACGGCCCCGACAACAATGGCGGCGGCAATCCGTGGATGAAGAGCCTGTTGATCTGGGTCGGCATCCTCGTATCGCTGGCGATCTTCGTCCAGTTGTTCAACGGTCCCTCGACACAGAATCAGGGACAGGTGATCCCGTATTCGACCTTCCTGAACAAGGTCGACGAAGGGTCGGTCCGCGACGTCAACATCGCGACGACCACCATCACCGGTACCTATACCAATGATGACAAGTTCCGCACCAACGCGCTGAACGATCCCAACCTGATCGAACGGCTGCGCGCGAAGAACGTCGTCATGAACGCGCGCCCCGACGAAGGGCCGAATATCTGGCTGGTCATGCTGTACCAGTCGCTGCCGTTCCTGCTGTTCCTCGGCATCGCCTTCTTCGTCCTGCGCCAGATGCAGAAGGGCGGCGGCGGTGGCGGCGCGATGGGCTTCGGCAAGTCGCGCGCCCGGATGCTGACGCAGAAGGAAGGCAAGGTAACCTTCGACGATGTCGCCGGCATCGACGAAGCGCGCGCCGAGCTGACCGAGATCGTCGACTTCCTCAAGGACCCGACCAAGTTTGCGCGGTTGGGCGGCAAGATTCCCAAGGGCGCATTGCTGGTCGGTTCGCCCGGTACCGGCAAGACCCTGCTCGCCCGCGCCATCGCGGGGGAAGCGGGCGTGCCGTTCTTCACCATTTCGGGTTCGGACTTCGTCGAAATGTTCGTCGGCGTTGGTGCCAGCCGCGTGCGCGACATGTTCGAACAGGCCAAGAAATCGGCCCCGTGCATCGTCTTCATCGACGAAATCGACGCGGTCGGCCGTCATCGCGGTGCCGGTCTCGGCAACGGCAATGACGAGCGCGAACAAACGCTGAACCAGCTGCTGGTCGAAATGGACGGGTTCGAGGCGAACGAGGGGATCATCATCGTCGCCGCGACCAACCGTCCCGACGTGCTCGACCCCGCGCTGCTGCGTCCGGGCCGCTTCGATCGTCAGGTCGTCGTGCCCCGCCCCGATATCGAGGGCCGGATCAAGATCCTTCAGGTCCATATGAAGAAGGTGCCGCTGGCGCCCGACGTCGATCCGCGCGTCATCGCGCGCGGCACGCCGGGCTTCTCGGGTGCCGATCTCGCCAACCTCGTCAACGAAGCGGCGCTGACCGCAGCGCGCAAGGGCAAGCGCCTCGTCGCGAACCAGGAGTTCGAGGAAGCGAAGGACAAGGTCATGATGGGTGCCGAACGGCGCTCGATGGTGATGACCGACGATGAAAAGCGGATGACCGCCTATCACGAGGCTGGCCATGCCATCGTCTCGCTCCACGAACCGGCATCGGACCCGATCCACAAGGCCACGATCATCCCGCGCGGTCGTGCGCTGGGCATGGTGATGCGCCTGCCGGAACGCGATTCGTACAGCTACCACCGCGACAAGATGTACGCGAACCTGTCGGTCGCCATGGGTGGCCGCATCGCCGAGGAAATCATCTTCGGCTATGACAAGGTGTCGTCGGGCGCATCGGGCGACATTCAGCAGGCGACTTCGCTCGCCCGCGACATGGTCACCCGCTGGGGCATGTCCGATGCGGTGGGTCCGGTCGAATATGGCGAACCGCAGGGCGAAAGCTTTCTCGGCTATTCGTCGTCGGCCCCGGCGCGGATGTCGAACAAGACCGCCGAGCTGATCGACAGCGAGATCAAGCGCATCGTCGAAGGCGGTCTGGACCGCGCCCGCAAGCTGCTGACCGACCATGTCGATCAGCTGCATCTGCTGGCCGGCGCGCTGCTCGAATTCGAAACTCTGTCGGGTGACGAGATCAAGCGCCTGATCGCGGGCGAGGATATCGGCCGCGACGAAGGGACGCCGTCCACCCCGTTGGCCGCCGGCGGCACCTCGATCCCCAAGACCCGCCGCCCCCGCGGACCCTTCGGATCGCCGACCCCGCAGGGCGCATAACGCGATCGCGTGTCAACTTACGCGGCGGCGTCGCCCCTGAACCGGGGGCGGCGCCGCTGCCGTTTGCTGCGCAGTGCGTGGCAACTTCGTAACCTTGGAAACAGTTCGTAATTGACTTCGCGTCACCACCACCGGACGATGAAACATCATCTCCCGTGGAGCCCGTATCGATGCGTATCCGCCCGCTGCTTCTCGCCTGCACCCTCGCCCTCGGCGCGTCGTCGCTCGCGGCGCAGACCGCCGCCCCCGGCCCCGACATCTGGCCGGCCAAGGGGGACATTCCGGCGAACTTCGTGCCGCCGACCGACAAATACGACTATGTGAAGCGCGAAGTGATGGTCCCGATGCGCGACGGGGTGAAGCTGCACACGGTCATCATGATCCCGAAGGGCGCGGTGAACGCCCCGATCCTGCTGACCCGCACCCCCTATAACGCGTCGGGCCGCGTCGCCCGCGCCGACAGCACCAGCTATGTCGCGACGCTGCCGCAGGGCGACGAGGTCTTTACCCGCGCCGGCTATATCCGCGTGTTTCAGGACATTCGCGGCAAATACGGGTCGGACGGCGATTATGTCGTCACCCGCCCGGTACGCGGCCCGCTCAACCCGACCGACGTCGATCATGTCACCGACGCCTATGACACGATCGACTGGCTGGTGAACAAGGCGAACCTGCCCGAAAGCAACGGCCGCGTCGGTATGCTCGGCTCGTCCTACGAAGGCTTCACCGTCGTCATGGCGCTGCTCGCCCCCCATCCCGCGCTGAAGGTCGCAGCACCCGAAAGCCCGATGATCGACGGCTGGATGGGCGACGACTGGTTCCATTACGGCGCGTTCCGCCTCGCCAATATCGGCTGGATCGGCAGCCAGACCGGCTACAAGGGTGCCGGCGCCGCCCCGCCGTCGACCACCTACGACGATTACGACCAGTTCCGGAACGTCGGCTCGGCGAACGACTGGGCCAAGGCGTCGGGCTATGCCCAGCTCCCCTTCTGGCAGCGCTTCGTCGCGCACCCGTCCTACGACGCCTATTGGCAGGGGCAGGCGCTCGACAAGCTGCTCGCCGCCAACCCCTCCAACGTTCCGACCATGTGGGAACAGGGGCTGTGGGATCAGGAGGATATGTACGGCGCGATCACCGCATGGGAGGCGCTGAAGGCGAAGGGCAAGGGCGGCAACAACTTCCTCGTCATGGGGCCATGGCGCCACAGCGGCGCCAACTACGACGGCTCGACGCTGGGCGACCTGAAGTTCAACGGCGATACCGCGCTGCAATGGCGCGAAAAGTATCTGTTCCCGTTCTTCGACCAGTATCTGCGCGACGGCCGCCCCGCCTTCACCCCGCCGCAGGCGCTGATCTACAATACCGGTGAGAACCACTGGGACGAACTGCCGGGCTGGCCGCTCGCCTGCGAGAAGGGCTGCGCCGCGCCGCTCAAGCCCATCTATCTGGGCGAGGATGGCGACCTCGGCTTCGCACCTGCCAAGCCCGGCGGCGACAGCTATGTCTCCGACCCCGCGAAGCCGGTTCCGCACCTGTCGCGCCCGGTCAATTTCGACGATGGCCGGTGGAAGGCGTGGCTGGTCAGCGACCAGCGCCATGCCGATGGCCGCACCGACGTCATGACCTACCAGACCCCGGTCCTGACCCAGCCGGTCAAGGTATCGGGCGCGCCGATCGCCGACATCTTTGCGAAAACGACCGGCACCGACGGCGATTTCGTGGTGAAGGTCATCGACGTCTATCCCGACGTGGTGCCCGGCGAACCGGCGATGGGCGGGTATCAGCTACCGATCAGCCTCGATATCTTCCGCGGCCGCTATCGCAACGACTTCGCCAAGCCCTCGGCGATCCCGGCGAACCGGACACAGCGCTATCGCTTCCGCCTGCCGACGGTGAACCATGTGTTCCAGCCGGGCCACCGCATCATGGTGCAGGTGCAATCGTCGCTGTTCCCGCTCTACGACCGCAACCCGCAAACCTATGTCCCGAACATCTTCACCGCCCCCAAGGACGCGTACAAGAAGGCGACGGTAACGATCGAACGCGGCGGCAGCAGCCCCAGCGCGGTGTGGCTGCCAGTGGTGCCAATGGCGCTGACGAAGTAACCCCGCGCCCCGTCATCCCGGCACCGGCCGGGATGACGGGGGGATTACCCGTGATCGCGCCCGAAATCCTCGCGGGCGTCATCCTGCCCCTGCTCGACGATCGACCGCCGGATCGCGCGGGTCCGGGTGAACAGGTCGAACAGCTCGTCGCCCTTGTCCCACCGAATCGCCCGTTGCAGCGCCGACAGGTCCTCCGAAAAGCGCTGGAGCATCGCCAGCACCGCGTCCTTGTTGGCAAGGAACACGTCGCGCCACATCGTCGGGTCCGACGCGGCGATGCGGGTGAAGTCGCGGAACCCACCCGCCGAATATTTGATGACCTCGCTCTGCGTCACCGTTTCGAGGTCGGACGCGGTGCCGACGATGGTATAGGCGATCAGGTGCGGCAAATGGCTGGTTACCGCCAGCACCAGATCGTGATGCGCCGCGTCCATCGTGTCGATCTCGGCACCCAGCCGCCGCCAGAACTCGGCGACCCGCTCGACCGCTATCGGATCGGCATCGGCCGCCGGGGTCAGGATGCACCACCGCCCCCGGAACAGCGTCGCGAAGCCCGCATCCGGCCCGCTGCGCTCGGTCCCCGCCACCGGATGCGCCGGGACGACGGTAACGCCCGGCAACACCTCGGCAAAGGCGGCGGCGACCCCCGCCTTGCTCGATCCGACATCGCTGACGACCGCGCCCGAGGGCAGGTCGTCGGCGATCTCGGCGGCGACCGCACCGATTGCCCCCACCGGCACGCACAGGATCACCAGATCGGCATCGATCACCGCCGCCCCGGCATGATCGGTGCAGTCGTCGACGATCCCCAACGCACGCACCTGCTCGCGCGCCTCGGCCGAAGCATCGTGCCCGGTCAGCCGCACCGTCGGCATCTCCGCGCGCACCGCCCGCGCGATCGACGATCCGATCAGCCCCAGCCCGATGATGGCGACGCGGGAAAAGGGCAGCATCAGCCGCCCACGATCTCGCGCAGGGCGGCGGCGACACCGCGCACCTCCGCCTCGGTCCCGATCGAAATGCGCAGGCCATTGGCCAGCCCCTGTCCGGGCAGCCAGCGGACGATGAAGCCCCGGTCCATCAACGCCTGATACGCATCGCCCGCGCCGACCGGCCCGTCGAACAACACCAGCACGAAATTGGCCTTGGACGGCACCGCGCGCAGGCCCGCATTGCCCATCGCCGCGATCTCGCCCTCGAACCACGTCCGCCACTGGCGGTTATGTTCGCGGCTCGCCTCGACGAACCCCTTGTCGCGGATCGCCGCGATCGCCGCCTGCTGCCCGGCAGTGGTCACGTTGAACGGCGCGCGGATGCGGTGCATCGCATCGATCGCCTCCGCCGAACCATAGCCCCATCCGATCCGTTCGGCGGCAAGGCCGTGGATCTTCGAAAAGGTCCGCGTGACCAGCACGTTCGGCTGCGTCCTCGCCAGTTCCAGCCCGTGATCGTCCTCGGCCGCGTCGAGATATTCGGCATAGGCCTGATCGAGGACCAGCAGCACGTCGGACGGCAGGTCCGCATGCAGCCGGGCGATTTCCGACCGGGGGCAGAAGGTGCCGGTCGGGTTGTTGGGATTGGCCACGAACACCACGCGGGTCCGATCGGTCACGCAGGCGAGGATCGCGTCGACGTCCGTTGCATGGTCCTTGTCGGGTGCGATTACCGGCGTCGCGCCGACCCGCCGCGCCGCGATCTCATAGACCGCAAAGCCGTATCGGACGAAAATCACCTCGTCGCCCTGACCCGCATAGGCCCCGGCCGCCAGATGCAGCACTTCGTCCGACCCGGTGCCATAGATGATCCGGGCCGGGTCCAGCCCGTGCGCCTGCCCGATCGCCGCGCGCAGATCGGCCGCCCCGGCGTCGGGATAGCGTTCGAGGCTGCGGTCGGCGGTGGCAAAGGCCGCGCGGGCATGGGGGGAGGTGCCGAGCGGGTTTTCGTTCGACGACAATTTCGCCACCTGCCGCCCGTCGTCGGTCTTCGACCGGCCGGGAACATAGGGAGCGATGTCGAGAATCCAGGGCTTGGGAGCAGGCGCGTTCATGGTGCGGCACTGGCAAATGCCGCCGCCGAACGCAAGGCATCGGTCATGGGTGGCGGGCGGTCTTGGAGTCCGTTTGAAAAATGCGGTGGCGCATTTTTGCGGTACCGGCCCGCTCCCCCTCCCGGCCACCCATTAAAATACCGTGTGGGTGGCCGGGAGGGGGAACGGGCCGGTACCGCCTGCGAAACTCGCTCTACCGCGAGTTTTCAAACAGCCTCTTGCCTACTCACCACGACCCCGCCGCTCGACTTGCTGCCTACAGTCCCGACGCGAAGCTCAGTTCGAGTTCCTTCGCATTGGCCGGGACATCCAGCGCCGCGCTGTTGAAACTCAGGCTGCCGCTCGGTCCGATCGCCCGCGTCTGCGGCTTGATCGTCCAGCTATAAACGCTGCGATCCTGATCGTCCTTCAGCACCGCACGAATATCGGGGATCCGCTGGCGGCTGCCGGTTTCGTTGATGATCTTGCCCGAGACCGCGAACAATTCGTTGCCGCTCGACAACAGCCGCCGTTCGGGGGTGTTGATGGCGAATTTCAGCGCCGCATCGGCATTGGTCGCGATCGGCAGACCCAGTTGTTCGGCGATGCCCGGCGTGCCCGTATACAGGATCGCCCCCGTCGCGGCGAGCATCGCGACGCCCGCGGCCACCGCGATCGCGGTGCGACGGCGCGCGGGATTGCGGCGCGGTACGAAGGGCGGCTGATGGGCAAAGGCGCTGACCGTCTCGCCACGCTCGGCCCGTTCGGCATCGGGGTCGATATACCGCCGCGCCGGTTCGGCGGTGCGCGCCCGCAACGGCCGCGCCACATCGGCGGCATAGGCGGCTTCGGCGAAGACCGGTGCCGCCGGAGCATAGTCGACGGCCGGAGCGGAACGCGGCATGTCGGGCACGGCATCGGCGACCACCGGTTGCGGCACGCGCACCGGCTCGGCCGGCGGCGGCGTCTCGCGCGGACCATGACCCAGATCGACCATCGCCGGCGGCTGGAACCAGCTATGCCGGCATCCCGCGCAACGAACCGTGCGCCCCGCAGGTCCGATCGCCGAATCGGCGACCAGATAGCGCATATGGCATTGCGTACATTCGAGGATCATTACGTCCCCTGCCCCCTGCATGAGCCGCGCCGCGCCACCGCTGATGCGGGGCGAACCGGGCGCGCCTTGAAATCAAGCGCTGAATCTACGTCCCCGACGCCATCCGGGCAAGGCGCGATGTTGCCCGGCTTGAGACAAACGCCCCCATGTGCGATTGGCAGGGACGACCGGCGGAATCCAAGGGCGCACGTGGCCAGTATCGTTCAGTTCGAGAATGTCGGCCTTCGCTATGGTCACGGGCCGGAAACGCTGAGCGATCTCAGCTTTACGCTCCGTGAAGGCACGTTCCATTTCCTGCTTGGCGCATCGGGCGCGGGCAAGACCTCGTTGTTGCGCCTGCTCTATCTGGCGCAGCGGCCGAGCCGCGGCGTGATCCGGCTGTTCGGCGAGGATATGGTGTTGTCGCCGCGCGAACGGCTGCCCGGGTTCCGGCGGCGGATCGGGGTGGTGTTTCAGGATTTCCGGCTGGTCCCGCATCTCTCCGCCCGCGACAATATCGCGCTCCCCTTGCGCGTCGCAGGCATGCCCGAGGACGAACTGGCCGGGCCGGTTGCCGAGATGCTGGCATGGGTCGGGCTGACCGATCGTGCCGATGCCCGTCCGCCGACGCTGTCGGGCGGGGAGCAGCAGCGCGTCGCGATCGCCCGTGCAGTCATCACCCGCCCCGAAATCCTCGTCGCCGACGAACCGACCGGCAACGTCGATCCGATCATGGCCGAACGCCTGCTGAAGCTGTTCGCGTCGCTCAACCGGCTGGGTACCACCGTCGTCATGGCGACCCACGACCATCACCTGCTCCATCGCGTCCCCGATGCGCTGGTGATGCAGCTGGATGCCGGGCGGCTGCTCGCCGCGACGGACGCGGCATGATCGGGCGCGCGGCCGTGCAACCGCTGCTCGACGACCGACAGGGGCGACGGGCGATGGTGTGGATCATGGCGATCATGATCTTCCTGACGACGCTCAGCGCCGCGCTCGGCCTGTCGACGCAGGGTGCGGGGCGCGCGCTCGACCGGCAACTCGCCGCGCGGGTGACGGTCCAGGTGATCGAGGGCGACGCCGCCCGCCGCGACGCGGTCACCGCCGCGCTGCTCGGCCGGTTGCGCCGTTCCGCCGACGTCGCCCGCGCGAACGAGGTCGACCGCGCCCGTCTCGCCGAACTGCTCGAACCGTGGCTGGGCGAGGCGGGGCTCGACGCCGACCTGCCGATGCCGGCGATGGTCGATGTCGACCTGCGCAGCGGCGACGACGCCACCGTCGCCCGGGTCGATGCGCTGGCGAAGGCGGTCGGCGACGGCATCCGCGTCGATCGTCATGCAACGTGGCTGGCCCCGGTCCGCGCCTTCGTGGCGGCACTCGGCTGGACCGCGCTCGGGCTGGTGATGGTGATGGCGAGCGCCACGGCGGCGGTCGTCCTGCTGGTGGCCCGTGCAGGGCTTGATACCCATCGCGGAACGATCGACATCCTGCATATGCTGGGTTCGACCGACCTTCAGATCGCCCGCCTGTTCCAGCGGCGCATCGGGCAGGATACGCTGACCGGCGGGCTGATCGGCGCGCTGGCCGGCGGGCTGCTGGTGGCGTTGCTGGGACAGCGGATGGCGACGCTCGACTCTCAGCTGGCCGACGGCGTTTCGCTGCTGCCGCTCGACTGGTTGGTCATCGCCGTCCTGCCGGTCGCCTTCACCCTGCTCGCGATGTTCGCCGCGCGGATCGCGGTGCTGCGGCGGCTGGCGCGGGTGTTATGATGGGACGGCTCTTCTCGGTCGCGCTGCTGCTTTATGCGCTCGGCTTCGCGCTGTTCGCGGTGACGCTGCCACAGCCCGGCCCCCTGCAACAACGGACCGACGGCGTCGTCGTCCCTACCGGTGGCCCCGGTCGCATCGATCGCGGGCTGGCAGTGCTGGCATCGGGTCAGGCGCGGCGGATGCTCATCACCGGCGTCGACCCCGATGTCCGCCCCCGCGAACTGGCCGCGGCGATCGATGCGCCGCGTGCGCTGTTCCGCTGCTGCGTCGATCTGGGCAAGGAAGCGGTCGACACCCGCTCCAATGCCGACGAAACCGCCTTATGGGTCCGCCGCAACCGCTATCGCTCGATCCGGCTGGTGACGTCGAACTGGCATATGGCGCGCGCGACGATGGAGCTGCGCCACGCGCTGGGCAATTCGGTCGAGATCGTGCGCGATCCGGTGACCGGCCATCCGGGCTTCGCGCTGCTGTTCGGCGAATATAACAAATATCTGGTGCGGGGCGTGGTGATGCGGCTGGGAATCGATCTGTGATCGCGTGGATTCGCACGTGGGTGTTCCGCATCCTGTTCTACGCCGCGTCGGGGCCGATCGTCCTGAGCGCGCCGGTCTCGGCATGGTTCGGGCAGCGGGCAATGCACGTCCACGCCCATGTCTGGATCGCCACCCACCGCTTCCTCGCCCGCTGGATATTGGGCGTGCGCGTCCGGGTGGAGGGGAAGCGACCGCCCGGCACCTATCTGTTCGCGGTCAAGCATCAGGCGATGTTCGAAACGCTGGAAATGGCGCAGCGGATCGACGGCCCGCTGATCGTGATGAAGCGCGAGCTGATCGACATGCCCTTCTGGGGCCGCACCGCCCGTGCCTATGGTGCGATCGGCGTCGACCGCGATGCGTCGTCCAAGGCGCTGCGCCAGATGCTGAAGGAAGCCGCCGTCGCACGGAAGCAGAACCGCTCGGTCCTGATCTTTCCCGAAGGCACGCGGGTCCCCGTCGGCGAAGCCCCGCCGCTCCGCTCGGGGTTCGCCGGGCTGTACAAGGCGCTCAACATGGCCGTCGTCCCGGTCGCGCTCGACAGCGGCCACTGCATGCGACGCCCCGGCCCCAACCGGCCGGGCATCATCACCATCCGCTTCCTCGATCCGATCCCCCCCGGCCTGCCGCGCGAGGAGATCGAGGCGCGGGTCCATGCCGCGATCAATGCGCTGGAGCCTGCGGCGGGATGAGCATTCTTTAGTAGGAAACGTACTGGCCGCTCATGAAGCGGTGGACGCGGTAAGCGTATGTCTGCCTAAGTACCAAGGCGAAACAATCGAACGATTGTCGGTCAGCCTAAAAGCTTTGTCGAACGCCTGATGCGACCTGCAACTGCCCAGGCTAGCTCGTCCCCTTTTCAACCAAACTTTAACCGAGCATACTGTATGAAACGCGAATGTCTGCCAAGTTCGCCTTCACGGTCGATCCTGTTCGTAGCTTCGTACGGATTGTGATGGGCGGCTTCTTCTCGGAAGCCGACATCGTGCGCTTCTCGCACGCGCAGGACGAAGCTTATCTTATGCTGAAATGCGCACTAAACCAGCATGTAACAATGGTCGACATGCGAACCATGCAAATCCAAGCTCAAGAATGCGTGGCGGCATTCGAATCCCGTATGAAAAATCCAAAGGTCGCGTCCCGGAAGATTGCGTTCGTTGTTTCAAAGTCGCTTGCACGGATGCAGATTAAGCGAGCGACACATGGACTGAATGCGCAGCTGTTCTTGTGCCGAAATGAGGCAGAAGCATGGCTCCTGCAAAGCTCGGATTAGAACCGTGTTTGTCGGGTAGCCTGGTCTCGGGTGATAGTACGTTATAAGAGGACTGGACATTCGTTGTTCCACTCAGCGAACTGTTCGCTTCTGGGATCGGCATTGAACTAGCCGAACGTCCTCAGTTGGGCATGAGCGGATGTCCGTCCTCATCTCCGGGGCCATTTAACGGCATCCCAATTACCCCTTACCCCGCCGCCTTCGCCACCTTCCGATACGCATGCAACAACGGCTCGGTATACCCGTTCGGCTGGGCCAGTCCCTCGAACACCAGCGCCCGCGCCGCCGCCAGCGCGACGCCGCCTGCCAACGGCTGGTATGCCGGATCGCCCGCATTCTGCGCGTCGACCTTGAGTGCCATCCGGTCGAACGCCGCATCGACCTCCGCCGCCGAACACACTTCGTGCAGCAGCCAGTTGGCGATATGCTGCGACGAAATGCGCAGCGTCGCGCGGTCCTCCATTATGCCGACGTCATGGATATCGGGCACTTTCGAACAGCCAATCCCCTGATCGATCCAGCGTACGACATAGCCGAGGATCCCCTGCGCATTATTGTCGAGCTCCCGCGCAACCTCTTGCGGCTGCCAGTTCCGCCCGACGGCGAGCGGCAGCGTCAGCAACCGCGTCAGCGGCGCGACCGGTTCGGCTGCCCGTGCCGCCTGTCGCTGCGCAACATCGACCGTATGATAATGCAGCACGTGCAGCGTTGCGGCGGTCGGCGACGGCACCCACGCGGTGCTGGCCCCGCTCATCGGATGCGCGATCTTCTGGTGCAGCATGTCCGCCATCCGGTCGGGCGCGGCCCACATGCCCTTGCCGATCTGCGCCCGCCCGCCAAGGCCGCAGGCAAGCCCGATCTGGACGTTGCGATTCTCATAGGCGGCGATCCAGTCGGCCCCCTTCATCTCGCCCTTCGGGATCATCGGCCCGGCATGCATCGCGCTGTGCAGTTCGTCGCCGGTGCGGTCGAGGAAACCGGTATTGATGAACACGATCCTGTGGCGAACGGCATGGATGCACGCCGCCAGATTGGCGGAGGTGCGCCGTTCCTCGTCCATCACCCCGACCTTGATCGTATGGCGTGGCAGCGTCAGCAGGTCCTCGACCGCGTCGAACAGCCGATCGGTGAACGCGACCTCCTCCGGTCCGTGCTGCTTGGGTTTGACGATATAGATCGATCCGGCCCGGCTATTGGCGCGCGCACCGTTCAAATCGTGCAGCGCGATCAGGCTGGTGACGATCGCATCGAGGATGCCTTCGGGGGCCTCGCTGCCATCGGCCAGTAGCAGCGCGGGCGTCGTCATCAGATGCCCGACATTGCGCACGAACAGCAGCGACCGTCCCGGCAGGACCATTTCGCCGCCATCGCTGTCGACATAGCGGCGATCGGCGGCAAGGGTGCGGGTGACCGTCCGTCCGCCCTTTGCAAAGCTGGCCGACAGATCGCCCCGCATCAGCCCCAGCCAATTGGCATAGGCCGCGACCTTGTCCCCGGCATCGACCGCCGCGATCGAATCCTCCAGATCGCAGATCGTGGTCAGCGCCGATTCGAGCAGGATGTCGGCCAGTCCCGCCGGATCGGTGCGCGCGATCGCATGGTCGCGATCGATGACCAGTTCGATGTGCAGCCCGTGATGGCGCAGCAGCAGATTATCACCCGCCCGCCCGACCAGTTGCCCGGGGTCGGCCAGTCGCGGCGCGTCGCCGGTCCAGTCGCGCCAGCTCGACCCGGCCAGCGGCACCGTCTCGTCCAGAAACGCCTTCGCGCGGTCGATCACCGCCTGCCCGCGCGCCGCATCATAGCCGCCCGGTGCCGGCGTGCCGACGATCGCATCGGTACCGTACAACGCATCGTAGAGGCTGCCCCAGCGCGCATTGGCAGCGTTCAGCAGGAATCGCGCGTTCAGGATCGGCACGACCAGCTGCGGCCCGGCCAGCGTCGCGATCTCCGCGTCGACGCCGGTCGGATCGACCTCGAACGGCGCAGGCTCGTCCAGCAGATAGCCGATCGAGCGCAGGAACGCCGCCTGTTCGGCCGGATCGATCGCTTGGCCCGCGCGCTCGACGAACCATGCATCCAGCTGCACCTGCAACGCATCGCGCCGGGCAAGCAGCGCGCGATTTTCGGGGGCGAAGCGCGCAAGGATCGCGGCCGATCCTGCCCAGAAGGAGTCGACCGGGATGCCGGTGCCGGGCAACGCCCGTGCTTCGATAAACTCGGCCAGTTCGGCGGCGACCGACAGTCCGGCACGATCGACATAGGCTTGCATCACGGCATCCTCCCCGCACGTCGTCCCGGCGAATCCCGGACAGACGGTTGTTGTACGACGAAGCGCTACCACCTCGCCTTTCGCATCGGTAGCGGTCATAATCACAGGACAGTCATTCCATGGAGGAACGAATGACCCTCGATCCCGACCATGCGCTGTTCGTCGCGATCCTCGACAGCGGCAGTATCGCCGCGACGGCACGGGCCAGCGGCCTGTCGCCGGCGATGGTCTCGAAACGGCTGGCCCGGCTGGAGGCGCGGCTCGGGGTACGGTTGATCGAACGAACGACCCGGCGGCTGCACCCGACCCCGATCGGTACGCAACTCCATGCCGACCTGACGCAGATTCTTGCCGCGCTGGCCGCGGCGGAGGCGCGCGTGACCGGTGCCGCTGCGGCCCCTGCCGGGCCGCTTCGCATCGCCGCGCCTACCTCGTTCGCACGGCTGCATATCGCGCCCCATCTCGGCGACTTCCTCCGCCTGTATCCGGCGGTCGCCTTCGAACTCACGCTGTCGGACGGCTATGTCGATCTTGCCGCCGAACGGATCGACTGTGCGATCCGCATCACCGCCGACCCGCCTGCCGGCTATGTCGCGCGGCGGCTGGCGGGCAACCGGCGGGTGGTGTGCGCCAGTCCCGCCTATCTGGCCGCGCACGGCGTGCCGACCAGCCCCGCCGCGCTCGCCGGCCATCGCCTGCTCGCGGCGGAGGGGCAGTTGCCGTGGACGCTGCTGCGACCGGCCCGGCGCGCCGTGGTCGAGGGTGCGTCGCACGTCCGCACCAATTCGAGCGAGATCGTCCGCGAACTGGCGCTGGCCGGGGTCGGTATCGCACTGCGATCGCTATGGGATGTCGGAACGGCGCTGGCCACTGGCCGGCTGGTCCGCGTCTTGCCCGAATGGGAGGGCGCGCATGACCTTGCCATATACGCGCTGCACGCCGGCCAGCCGCGCCCGGCGGTCACCGCCTTCGTCGATTTCCTCGCCGATCGCCTGTCGCCGCCGCCATGGGAGCCGCTTGACACATCGGTCGGTTAGGATCAGTTTCGTATCAATTGATACGAAATAGGAGGATGCTGCCGTGGAGCATATGGACGTCAACCCGATGGGTCTCAACGGTTTCGAATTCTGCGAATTCACCGCCCCCGATCTCGACCGCATGGCCGCACAGCTCGAACAATTCGGCTTCGTCGCCGCGTCGAAGCACCGGACCCGCGACGTCGTCCGCTACAAGCAGGGCCGGATCAACCTGCTGCTCAACCGTCATCCGAATGGCCATGCTGCGGAATTTGCTGCGCAGCATGGGCCGTCGGCATCGGGCATGGCGTTCCGCGTTGCCGATGCGAAAGCGGCGTTCGAAGCCGCCGTGGCGCGCGGTGCGACACCCGCCGACCCGGCGCGTGGCGTACTTGGCGAAGGGTATGCGTTGCAGGGCATCGGCGGATCGATGCTGTATCTGGTCGACCGGCATGGTGCGGCCGGATCGCTGTATGACGACTGGGACGCGATTCCCGGCGCTGCCGAGGCGGAAGCCGCGAACAACGTCGGCCTCGACCTGCTCGATCACCTGACCCACAATGTGAAGCGCGGGCAGATGCGGACCTGGTCGACCTTCTACAACCAGATTTTCGGATTCGAAGAACAGAAATATTTCGATATCAAGGGCAAGGCGACCGGCCTGTTCAGCCAGGCGATGATCGCCCCGGACAAGGCGATCCGCATCCCGCTGAACGAAAGCCAGGACGACAAGAGCCAGATCGAGGAATTCATCCGCGACTATAATGGTGAGGGTATCCAGCACCTTGCCTTCACGACCGACGACATCTTCGAGACCGTCGAAAAACTGCGTGCGCGCGGCGTGAAGTTGCAGGACACGATCGAGACCTATTACGAACTGGTCGACAAGCGCGTGCCCGGCCATGGCGAGGACCTCGAACGCCTGCGCCGCAACCGCATCCTGATCGACGGCAATGTCGGCGAAGAAGGGTTGCTGTTGCAGATCTTCACCGAACCGATGTTCGGGCCGATCTTCTTCGAAATCATCCAGCGCAAGGGCAATGAAGGCTTCGGCAACGGCAATTTTCAGGCGTTGTACGAAAGCATCGAACTGGATCAGATCCGGCGCGGGGTAATTACGGTCGACGCCTAAGCGTCGAGCGGATGCCGGGACAAAGGTCCCGGCCCCGCGCCGGCCAGCGCGACGGAGCCGGGCCACAAGGCGCGGCTTCGCCGCGACTGACGGCCCGGCGGGCACCAAGCGCAAGCCGTCATCCCGGCGCAGGCCGGGATCCATGGTAACGACCGGCATCGGCAGGGCCGTACCGTCGCCTGTCCATGGATTCCGGCCTACGCCGGAATGACCAAGTAAATAGGGAGAGGATCATGTCGGGCTCCGCTTACCACCCCGGTTTCGCCAACCACATCGCCACCGAAGCCGTCGCGCATGCGCTACCGGTCGGCCGCAACAGCCCGCAGCATGTCCCGTTCGGGCTCTATGCCGAACAACTCTCCGGCACCGCCTTCACCGCGCCGCGCAGCGAGAACCGCCGGTCCTGGCTCTACCGCCTGCGCCCGACCGCCAATCATGGCGCGTTCGTGCCGTACACCGGCGCAACGACCGTTGAAACCGCGCCGATCGCCGGTCCGCCGCCCAGCCCGAACCGCCTGCGCTGGGACCCGCTGCCCTTGCCGACCGAACCGACCGACTGGGTCGACGGCCTCGTCACCTATGGCGCGACCGGCGACGTCGCGGCGCAGAGCGGCGTCGGCATCCACCTCTATGCCGCGAACCAGGACATGGCGCGCGCCTTCTTCTCGGCCGATGGCGAGCTGCTGATCGTGCCGCAGCAGGGACGGCTGGCGATCGACACCGAACTCGGCCGGATCGACATCGCCCCGCTCCAGATCGCGCTGATCCCGCGCGGCGTCCGCTTCCGCGTGTCGCTGCCCGATGGTGCCGCGCGCGGCTATGTCTGCGAGAATTACGGCAGCCTGTTCCGCCTGCCCGACCTCGGGCCGATCGGCGCCAACGGCCTCGCCAACCCCCGCGATTTCGAGACGCCATCGGCATGGTATGAGGATCGCGACACCCCCTGCGACGTGATCCAGAAGTTTCAGGGCGGGCTATGGACCACCACGCTCGACCATAGCCCGTTCGACGTGGTCGCATGGCACGGCAATCTCGCGCCCTGCCGCTATGACCTGACGGGCTTCAACACGATCAATACCGTCAGTTTCGACCATCCCGACCCGTCGATCTTCACCGTGCTGACCGCGCCCAGCGACACGCCCGGCACCGCCAATTGCGACTTCGTGATCTTTCCGCCGCGCTGGATGGTCGCCGAAGACACGTTCCGCCCGCCATGGTTCCACCGCAACGTGATGAGCGAGTTCATGGGCCTCATCACCGGTTCCTATGATGCGAAGGAGGGCGGCTTCGCCCCCGGTGGCGCGTCGCTGCACAACCAGATGAACGGCCACGGCCCCGATCAGGCCAGCTATGACAAGGCCGTCGCCGCCGATCTGAAGCCGCACAGGATCGCTGACACGATGGCGTTCATGTTCGAAACCCGCCACGTCGTGAAGCCGAGCCGCTGGGCGATGGCATCGTCGACCATGCAGCTTGACTATGACGAGGTATGGACCGGTTTCGCCAAGGCGCGCCTGCCCGGATGAGCGACGCCCGCGTCTTCGCGACCCCAGCTGGCGTCACGCTCGGCCCCCTGACCGACATCGCCGAAGGTCGCGCGCGCAATTATGTGCTGCAACTGCGCGCCGGACGGTTCCACGGCTTCGTCGTCCGGCGCGGCGATACGGTGGTCGGCTATGTCGACCGCTGCCCGCATATGGGCCTGCCGCTCGCGCAGACGCTCGACGCCTATCTGACGCCCGATGGCAGCGCGATCACCTGTAGCTGGCACGCCGCGCTGTTCGCGATCGACGACGGCACCTGCCTTGGCGGTCCCTGCCCCGGCCAATCGCTGACGCCGTGGCCGGTGGACGTACGGGACGGCGCGATCGTCACCGCCTGATCAGGCCGCCACCGCCTCGGGCAATTCGGTCAGCGTCGATCCCTGCCCCAGTCGCGCGCCATGCTCGGCCAGCCACGCATCCGCCGTCGCCCGCCCCAGTTGGCGCAGCGCCTCCAGCTGCGACCGGCGCGTGTCGCTCTTGCCGGTCGGCCCCCGCTCGGACAGCGTCGGCGCGGCCTCCATCAGGTGCAGGTTGGTCCGCGCCAATGCCGTGAAATTATCGTCGATCGGCGGCGCGCGCCGCGCGATCGCCTGCACCTCGGTCAGCGCCTTCAGGTCGCGCAGCAGACATGCGTTGAACCCGATATCGCTCATCCGACCCATCACCTCGACCAGCGTGTCGGACGTTTCGCCGGTGGCGAACGGCGTGATCTGCACGATCAGCATGTCGGTCTGGCCATGCCCCCCGAAAATCAGCGGCTCCAGCGCCGGATTGGCCGAAAAGCCGCCATCCCAATACGGTTCGCCATCGATCGTCACCGGCCCGAACAGCTCGGGCAAGCAGGCCGACGCCATCAGTGCATCGAGCGTGATCTCGTCATTCTGGAACAGCCGCGCCGCCCCGGTCGCAACCCGCGTGGCGGCGATCGACAACGGGATCGCGCCGGGCGACGTCAGCAGCGACAGGTCGAGACTGTCGCCAACCACCCGCCGCAGCGCCCGCATGTCGCGCAGTCCCGGCGACAGCGGCGCGATATAGCGGCTGATCAGCTTTCCGAACTCCAGCGACCGGCGCAACAATGGCTCGAACGCCGGCAGCATCCAGAAGTCGGTATCGAACGCCTGCAACGGCGAGTTGCGCGAAACGCTCTCCCACAACCGCGCCAAGGCGTCTTTCGCTCCCTGTCGCCCGCCGCTGGCGAAGCCGGTGACCAGCGCCGCACCGTTCAGCGCCCCGGCCGACGCTCCGCTCACCGCGACGATTGGCCAGTCCTCCTCCAGCAGCCGGTCGAGCACGCCCCAGCCATAGGCACCATGCGCGCCGCCCCCTTGCAGCGCGAGCGCCAGACGTGGCGGTTGGACGGGTACGGTCATGACGGTCTCCGGACAATCGATTCATGCTGCAACGCAGCAATGCCGGATCGTATCCGGTCGACCGGTCGTCGACGATCATACCCCGTCTCACCCCGACACAGGCAACCTCTGCGAACGTATAGAATCCTGTCTCCGGCCCTACTCCCGCGCAGGCGGGGGGCCGGGGTTCCAGGCGCAAGCAGTTGTTCTGCCCGGCTCTGGACCCCCGCCTGAGCAGGGGTACGGCGAGTTTTTGGCGAAGCTTGCGACGTTCGCAGAGGTCGCACACAGCGGACGTGGATACATTCGAACGAGGATTTCTGACGATCCCGTGGACCTTGCCGTCGGTCTCGCCGGTTATCGGCGGACCATCGCGACGAAAGGACCATCATGCTCGAACATGTTCCGGGGTGGCTGGGCGCCTTGCTGCACAATGTCCGCGCGGGCGCGTCGAAGCTGACGATCGTCGATCCGGCGCTGGGCAGCTTCGCCAGCCTCGACCTTGCCAGCCTCGCCTTTGCCGACGGACAGCGCCTGCCGGAACGCTTCACCGCCGATGGCGAAGGCGTCTCGCCGCCGCTGCACTGGCGCGGCATTCCTCCGGAAGCGACGTCGCTGGCGCTGATCGTCGAGGACCCCGACGCCCCCTCGACCCAGCCGCTGGTCCACGCGATCCTGTGGGGCATCCCCGCTGCCGACGGCCAGGTCGCCGAAGGTGCGATCCGCCCCGATGGCGACGGCGATGCGCTCCATGGCGATGTCGGTCGCAACAGCTATCTACGCGAAGGCTGGCTGCCGCCCGATCCACCGACCGGGCACGGCGAACATCGCTACGCCTTCCAATTGTTCGCGCTGAAGGACGCGCCGCAGCTCGACCCCAATCCCGGCCGCAGCGCGGTGGTCGAGGCAATGGCCGGGCGGGTGCTGGCGGCGGGGCTGCTCACCGGGGTCTATTCTCGTGAAGAACCGGCCGAAGTCGGCCCGGTCGGCGCAACGGCACCAGCCTGAAGCTCCTCCCCGGCACGGGGGACTGTTTAAATGAGGTGCTTTTTGGATTCTCTTCTGTTCGTGTAATTTGGGACAGGGAGGATGGGATGCGGTGTCCAGAGTGTGATGGGACGGACCTGATCAAGCGGGGACGCAAGTCGGGCCATTAGCGCTACGCGTGCCGGACCTGCGGTCGCTACTGCACCGACAGCCAGCCCAGGTTCAGTGCCGAGACGAAAGCCCTGGCGATCGAGATGTACATGAACAGAATGGGCATCCGGGCGATCGGCCGGGCGATCGGTGCATCGTCGGCGGGGGGCCTCAAGTGGATCTGTAAGGAGCATGCGGGGGCCTGTCAGGAGTTTCGTGTGCGGGCGGGCATAACGGGAAAGAAGGAGCCCCGATATGTCTCGACGCAAAGAGCCTGCGATACCGAATGATCTTCTGGATCAGCTGTTGGCCGGGGACGACGGCGCCGGCAATTCGCGCAACGGCTACGGTCGGAAGACGATCACGACTG